>NZ_POTY01000122.1 GCF_003236315.1 Micromonospora craterilacus | reverse complement strand
CCCCGGGCCTGCCGAGCCCCGTCGACCGGTCACCATCCGCGGAGGCCACCGCCAGCCCGTCGGCCAGCCCCACCCCGACGGCGCCGGACATGATGGACGACGACGGCGTGGTGGAGCCCGCAGCACCTGCGACCGTCTCCACCGCCCCCGCGGGACCCACCCCCGAGCACACGGCGATCGCCGACCCGGAATCGCCGACCGCAGACGCATCGCCCACGCCTCAACCGGAGCCTTCACCCGGTGTCTCCCTCGGCGCCGGCAGCTGGCTCGACCTCGGGCTCATAGCCGCCCTCCTCATCGCTGTCGCGCTCGTCTGGGCGCACCGTCGTCGCCGCTACACGCCCAGGAAACCCACGCCGCGCCTGCGGCTGGACGACCCGACCGTGCAGCCGATGCCGCCGGTGATCACCCGAATCCGTCGCGCCCTACGCCAGCCTGCCCCGACACCGGTACAGGACACCGACACCCCGAACGACGCGGCCGACGCCGATCCCGCAACCCACCAACCGGTCCCCGACGACGAGGCAGCCACCCGCACGACGACCGTGTCACCACCAGTTACGCCGGCCCTGGTCAACCCCGTCATCGAGGTATGGCCACCCGCCGGACTCGGGCTGACCGGACCAGGCGCCGAAGCGGCAGCACGCGGCCTGCTGATATCCACCCTCGCCGCAGGTGGACTCGACGAGCCCAACGGCCGCGGCTACGTCATCATCCCCTCCGGCACCCTGGCCACGCTGCTGGGCGCCGCCGCAGTCAATGTTCCCGACACTCCACGACTGACCGTTACCGGCGGACTCACCGATGCCTTGACGCTTCTGGAAGAACAGACCCTGTACCGCACCCGGATGTGCTTCGACCACGAGGTCGACACCGTCAGCGGCCTCCGCGACGCCGACCCCATGGCCGAGCCACTGCCGCCCATGGTGCTCATCGCCGACACCACCACCGCCCACGCCCGCGCCCGCATCGCCGCGCTACTCACCCAGGGTCAACGACTCGACATCCACGGCATCCTGCTCGGCGCGTGGCCCGACGGAGACACCGTCGTCGTCACCCAGGACGGGTCGACCCGCCCCGCCGACAGCGACACCAACCGGCACGGCCAACACCCCGCGGACATCGGCCGGCTCACCGTCATCGACCCCGCCGAAACCGCCGATCTGCTGCGGATCCTGGCCGAGTCCCACACCGGCGACCCCCAACCACCGGCACCCGCGGAACCCGCACCACCACCCGCCGCCGACGTCCGTCCCGACACCCCACCAACCGATGACGACGAACCACCACACAACGAGAAAAAGGCCACACCTTCAATCGATCTACCCGAGTCACACCGCGACGCGGCCACCGACACGGTCGCACCCCACACCGAACAGCCCACCGGACACACCACAGGGGGCGAACAACCCGCACCGGACCTGCCCCACGACGACGACGGGAGCGAGTCCCCACCACCAGACGACGGCGCCGGAGCCGAGCTGGGACACGTCAGCCTCCGGGTGCTCGGAGACGCCCGCGTCGTCGACCTCGACACGACCCAGCCGCTACGCGGCAAATCACTGGAACTGCTGGTCTACCTGGCAGCTCGGGGCGGCACCGCGAGCCAGGAGGCGATCCTGGAGGACCTACTCCCGGAATCACCGGCCAGCAAGGCACCCCACCGCCTGCACACCTACGTGTACAACCTGCGCCGCGTCCTCAAACGCACCGGCGGAGCAGGCACCTACCTGTCACACCCCGGCCAGCGCTACATCCTGCACCGCGACACCGTCGAGGTCGACCTGTGGCAGATGAGCGACGCACTCGACACGGCGAACCGCGCCACCACCCCCGCCGACCGCATCACCGCCCTACAACGCGCCGTCGACACCTACCAAGGCCCCCTGGCCGCCGGCAAGGACTACGAGTGGCTCGACCCCTACCGGGAAGCCGTCCAGCGGCAGTACGTGGACGCCGCACTCGCCCTCGCCGACGCCCTCGCCGACCAGCCCGCCGACGCGCTCGCCGTCCTCACCACCGCGATCAGCCACAGCCCCTACACCGAGCCGCTGTACCGCGCGGCGATGCACGCCCACGCCATCCGCGGCGACACCCCCGCCATCCGCGACCTACACCGACAGCTGGCCCGCTCCCTCGACGAGATCGACACCGAAGTCAGTGACGACACCACCAGCCTGGCCCGCGCCCTCGTCCACCGGCTCGACCGCAGCCACCGCGTCGGCAGGGACCCGTCATGACCACCCACCCGGGCCTCGGTCGACAGACCGAACCCATCTGGCACCGCCTCGCCCCACCCGACACGGCGGCCCCTGCGACGCCCGCCGCCACACCGGCCGCGCCGAGGGCCCACGAACCACTCGACACGCAGCTGGCCCGCGCGGTCCGGCAAGCCGCCCAGATGCGGACACTCTTCTACGCCACCGTGCTGCTGGTAGCCCTGACCGGCCAAGTCATCGGCGCCACGAACAAACTCGACGTCCACCTGCTCATCGCGATCCCCGCAGTCGCGACCCTGGAACTCGGCGGCGTCGTCGTGATGGCCAACGCCGACGTACGACGCCGCCTCGGCGAGCGCGCCATCGGCGCCCGCACCCTGTCCGCCGCGGTCGCCACCGCAGCGGTCGCCTTCAACTGGCTGTCCCACGACGACATATACGCCAGCGGGTTCTTCAGCGGCATGTCCGCCCTCGGCTACCTCGTGTGGCTGGTCCACGTCGAAAACCTGAGACGAGACCGCCTCCGGGCCACCGGCGCGCTCCCCCCGACCGCACCCGCCTACGAGCTGATGAACCACTGGATTCGCCACCCCCGGATAACCCGACGCGCGCAATCCCTAGCCAAATCCGACCCCAGGCTCGGCCTCTACGACTCATTCGACACGGCACGCGCCGAACTGCGCCGTCAACGCCGCGACGCCGCGATCGCCAAAGTCCTACGCCGCAAGATCAGAGCAGCAGTCGACCCGGCAACCGCCACCATCGCCGAGCACGTGTACGACCTCAACGAAATCGCCGCACGCCTCAGCGCCACCGCCGACTACGACGGCCTCGCCCAGCTCATCGCCATCGACCTCACCCCGGCACGCATCGCCCGCGAGTCCAGAAACGGAGCCCCATCGTTCTCGGCGCCCGCAGAGACGCCGCCAGCCGCGACGAAGGAGAGAGGGACCTCCGGCTCAGCCGTCAGCCCCCCTCAGCAGAACCGTACGGCCCCGATCCTCGACAGCCGCGACCGCGCGACCGCCGCCGGGCCGCCCGGCGACGGCAACGACCACGATCTGCCACATCCGCCACCCGCCCAGCCGAACACGCCGCCGGAGGGTCCGTCGGCGGCTGATCCGACACCACCGGACGGCCCCGAACCCGCGCCCAACCCCCTCGACGCCACCCAGCCGGCTGGCGCCGCCGAAGAGACAGACCCGCCGAACGGAGGCAAGGTTCCCGACAAGACAGCCGCCGCTGTCGCCTACTGGCTGACCCGCAACCCGGAGATGGGCCTGGACGAGCTCGCCCAGAAGATCGGCAAAGCACCGCGAACGGTTCGCCGCTACGCATCCCGCGCCCGACGCAAGGCAAGTGACGGACGACGCCGCACGTAACGCGTCACGGGGCATCAGCCAAGAGAACCGGCGCGTCGCCGCGTGCGGCGTAGCGGCTTCCGTCGCAGGACTTCCTGCAGATGAGGGATCGCCGGCCGTGCCCGACGGTGTAGGCCCCGTGCGGCAACTGGGCTGCGGCCAGCGGCGTATCAGAAGTGCCGGCGACCAGTCGAACAGCGCAAAGGCAGCGAACCGCTCTCGGCCGGCGGCCACGGGGCTGAGACTTCTCAGCCCACTCCGCTGCCCTCCGATCTACGGCGCCGAGCCGGGCTCGGCTCCACCGGCACCGCTGCCACCCGTCGGCAGGGTGCCGTCGATCCGATCGGCGTCCTGCCCGGGTGGCTCGACTTCGACGAAGCCCCACAGTCGTTCCATGACCTGTAGTTGCCAGGTGCGGTAGCGGTCGAAGAAGCCGCGGCAGACCGCGGTCGGGACCGGACTACCGGCGTACGGCAGGGTCGAGTGGCAGATGATGTAGCCCGCGTCGCCGCGCGCTGTGGTCACCATCTGCTTCAGCCGGCCGGGTTCGAGGTGCATCGGGTTGCCGGGTTTGAAGATGCAGGTGGCGCACTCGTAGGCGAGCAGGCGGGTTTTGCCCAACTCGGGGTCGCCGACATTGAGCCGGGGTGGCCGGTCGGCGTCCGGTTCGTCTGCGGGGTGGGACATGCTGTCCATCGTCAACTCCTTGTCGTTACGGCGCGGGGCCCGCATCCATGGATGCGGGCCCCGCGTGGATTGGTGGACGGGCTTTGGCGCCGGTGCGGCCTGCCTCAGAGCTGACCCAGCCAGGTCAGCACCGTGTCGACGTCGGCGCGCCGCAGCCCGTGGTACGGGTCGACCGGGCGGAGCAGGGTGGGTGCGCCGTCGGCGGTGCGTTGGTCGGCGGTGAAGGGATCCTTCCCGCCGAACTCGTCGTCGAGGACGGCGAGTGGCCGCCGTGCGGCCCAGGCATACAGGGCGGCGAGTTTGCTCTGGTGACCGAAGCGGATACCGCCCGCGTGGACGGGGACGTGCGGCCAGGTCGACGGCAGACCCAGCCGTGGTGCGATCCATTCGGCGGCGAGGTGGTTCCAGCTGGTGCACCACACCGGCTGGGCGTGGTCGGCCAGTTCCCGCAGCCATGGCCCGTGGTCGGGGTTCAGCCAGACGGTGCTGCTGACGTGCCGTCCGTCGGGTCCGGGCCCGTCGTAGCGGTGCGGCTGGTAGCCGAGCGCCGCGGCGCGGGCCGGGTCGTCGGGGTTGAGGACGCCGTCGACGTCGACGGCCACGATCGGCGCAAGCGCTGGGCGTACCAGCAGTGGGGTGCTGGTCATGGCTGGGCCTCCTGGAGAGTGACCGGGTGCAGCGGCACGATGAGTCGGTCGGTGGCGCGGCCAGGTCCGTCGTCGGGCTGCCAGGCGTCGGCGGCGGCGTGGGTGGGGAACGGGCCGACGGCGGCGAGCCGGCCGACGGTGCGGTCGAGCAGCACGAGGACGGTGGTGCGGGCGTCGTCGAGGGCCGGCCGCAGAATCGCGGCGCGGTCGGGCGGCAGGTCGACCCAGCAGGCGGCGGGCAGGGCCGTGGCGGCGGGGTCGTGCAGCGGCACGGCCCTGGTCATGGCCAGTGTGGTGCCGTCGAGCGCGAGTGTCGCCGCGTGAGAGCGGGCCGCCGTGGCGCCGCTGGTGGGGCCATGCGCGCCGAGTTCGCCACCGGTGTGCACGGCGAGCAGCGCGTGTGGGTCGCGGATCTCCAGGGAGTCGAGGACGGCGAGGGTGATCATGTCCCCGTTCCGCAGGTCGCTCAGGGTGAGCAGAACCGGTCGCCCGTCCCGGTCTCGGGTCCACGTGCTGACGTCGAAGTGTTCGCTGGCCACGTCGCCAAGGCGTCGCCAGGCGCGGTTGTCGGTGTCGAAAGGGTGGTCGCTGTCGGTGCCATAACGCATGGGCGTGAACTCCTTGTGACGGGCGTCGTCCTCTCGCGTCCCGACCCGGCCTACCCGGGCCAGTCGGGACGCAATGCATCCACGCTTCGATGGGCGGGGTGGTCAAGTCGCGGGCCGCCGGTGGGGCCGTCCCGCTGCCACCCCCGCGATGCGCGGGCGGGTGGCCGGCGGCGGCCCCCTGGTCCTGGGGCTTAGGTACGTCCGTGGGCCGCCGCGCCGCGGCGCGGGGGTGGCATTGGTGAGCTGCCGGACGGGTCCGGCTCGGCGTCGGGGTTGAGTACGCCGTCGACATCGACGGCGACGACCGGTGACGCAGGGTGTACGTGCGTGTCGTGGATTGCCTTCACCGACACGAGTAGCCGGCCGGCCGATTTCGGAGATTGCGCGATGCCGCCGTAAGGGGTCAGTGGGTGAGCGGTTGGTCGGGGTCGTGCGGCGCGGGCTGGTCGGTGGTGGGGGCGCCGCCGGCCGCGATGCGGCCTAGTTCGAGGCCTTCGGCGGCGCTCAGCGTCGGCAGGTCGTCGACGGGCAGCCCTCTCTCCCGGCCCCGTTCACGGAGCGCGGCGCGCAGTAGCGTGCGGATCTGGTCGTCGCTCATCTGCCGGTCAAGCGGGATCCCGTTGTCGGTCGCCTCCTCGATCAGCTCGTCGCGGTCGACGCGCTCATACAGCGACTCGGCGATGACGAAGGCGAGAAGCTGCCCCAGGTCGGGCTGGCGGCTGGACGGATCGGTGGCGGTGTGCAAGCCGGTGATGCTGGCCAGGTGCTGCCACGCCGTGCCGGTCCACCACTGCCACAGCTGGCCCTGCGGGTGCGGGTCCTCCCGCCGCAGCCACTTACCGAGCTGCCTGCGCGCCGAGTGGCCGCGCGGGGCAGGCCACACCGGGCGCAGCCGCAGAATCGTGCCGTCGGCGTCCAGCAGCCGGGTCAGCACGGCGCCGTCGGCGGCGGCCTGACGTGCTGCCTGCCCGACCTGAAACTCGGTGATCAGGGCGTCAAGGACCTGCGTCTCGGACGTCGGCTGGCCGTGCTGCCGGCAGCCGCTGAGATAGGCGGCCCAGTCGTTGCGGCCGAACGCGGCGCTCAGCCGCGACAGGCAGGAGCCATCCGCGCCGCTGAGGGCCTCGGCGACCGACGCCTCGTCCAGCGCCAGGGTGATCAGCGATGTCGGCGGGGTGCCAGGGACGGCCTGCACGTCGGTGACGCGCAGCCGGTCATGCGGAACCCGCATCCCGGTGTGAGGCAGTTCGACGAACCGCTGCTGGGTGCCCGGAGCGGGCAGGTCGCCGACGATCCGGTCGCAGGCGTACGGGTCGACGGCCTCCCAGCGCCAGCTGCGGCCCATCACCACGTACCGGCCGTCGCCGTCCGGGGCGAGGCGTTCGATGGCTTGCGGGTCGTCGGACAGTGCCCGCTGGTCGGCGACGATGACGTCGCCGTCGAAGGACAGGTCGGCCAGTTCGGCGTCGACCCGCCGGTCCAGGTCGTCGGCCGGCACGCCCAGCTCCCGGAGGCTGTTGCGGTACTCGTCGCGGTGCCGCTGCTGGTCGGCGACGATCGCCTCCGCCACCGGGCGGGTGCAGGAGAACACCGCCCACCCGTCCCAGTGGTCGATCAGGGTGCCAACGAACCCCACCTCGATACGGTCGTTGCCGTCCGGGCCGACGGTCAGCGCCCACTCGCCGGAGAACACACCGGCACCGCCGATGCGGACCCGGTCGGGGTGCAGGTGGGACACGTCGCGGCCGGTGGGGCTGGCCGCGAGGTGACACAGTTCGGCCACACGGTCGGTGGCGGCGGTGTCGAAGGCGTCGCGGTAGACGGTCATCGCCTCCTCGCGCTGCTGGATGCGCAGCCCGAACCAGCCGGAGACGTCGCCGGTGGCGTCGGCGAACAGCTCCCACGCGGCGGTGTAGAACGGCCCTCCCGCCGAGAAGACCTGGGGCAGGGTGTCGAGGACGGCGGGATCGCCGTCATCGATTCCGGCCAGGATCCGGCGCGCGGCCAGGCGCGTGTCGCCGCTGACCCGGCCGCCGATGGTGTCCTGAGCCCACCACTCGGCGGCGGCGCGGCCGGCCTCGGTGCCGGCGGCGCTCATCCGCTCCAGCGCGGCGGCCCATCCGGCAGCGTCGCCAGCCAGTCCGCCCCTGGGCGGCGGGGTGGGGATGGCCGGTTCGATGCGGTCGCCGTCGTCGAGGCACATCGACAGCGTCGAGCCGCTGTCCCAGGTGACCTCCACGATGTTGCGCCGCTGGTCGTGGCGGCGGACGGTGCCGGTGTCGCCGGGCCGCAACCGGGTGTACGGGTCGCTGGTGTGGACCAGGGCGACGCGCTGGCCAGGCTGGTAGATCATGATGCTCTCCGATCGGTGAGGGGATAGGCCGTCGCCGCCGGTGGGCCGCGATGGCATCGGGGCGGGCGTGCTCATCGGGCCTCGCCCGTCGCGTCACCCGTCGTGGGGCCGTGCGGCGGCCAGGGCTTGCGGGTGACGTGGTCGCCGACCATCGGGTCGGTGGCGACCGAGGAGCCGCAGCGGGTGCAGCTGGTGGCGGTGTCGTAGCCGTAGCCGGCCATGGACGGCACCTTGACGTGGTCGATCTCGTCGACCGCGCCGCAGACAGTGCACACCGTCATCCCCGGGCCGCCCTCGTCGAGGGCGGGTGCGGTGACGAACAGTTCCTCGACCGGGTCGAGGTGATGCGCGCTGTGCCGCAGCCAGCGGCCGTGGACCGTCGCCTCGTACACCACCAACCGCCGCTGCTCGATGTGCAGCAGATACAGCCACTCGACGAACCCGTCGAGGGCCTCCCGCAGCGAGCCCTGCCGGATCGTGTCGTTTTCGGTGACGGCCGGGTAGCCCAGCCCCGGTACGGGCGGCTGCCGGTCCCATCGCCGAGGCTTGGGGTTAACGGCGAGGAACCACCAGTCGCGGGCCAACAGCGCGGCGGCCATGGCGTCGGTGTCGCGGCCGAAGGACTCGGTCCAGATCCGGCGCAGCAGCGGCACCAGGACCTCCGGATCCTCACCGAACTGGATGTAGCGGGCGGTGTACCTGCCGCGAAACGCGGTGACACCGATCAGCGTGGGTGTGCTCATGTGCCTTTCCTCCTTGGGATCTGTGGGTGGGGGTTGCGGCGGTCGTCCCGGCCGGGACGACCGCCGAGCTGGGGTGACCACGGAGCCACCGCAGGCATCCGCGATTGGTGCAGGTCCTCGATGTTTTGGCGGCCGGAAGGCGGACGGGCAGGCCCGGGGCCGCTGATTCTCGGCATGGCGGCCGTAGTTGTTCTCACGCTGATGGCGGTTGTCTCTGCATGAGTTGGTCGGTCGTCATCGCTGGCCGCGCGGCCGGTGCGAGTGGGCGAGGGCGCTTGGGTCGTTCTTGCCCACCGTGCGGGTTGGGCGGGCCTGCCGTCGTGTGAGTGATCGACGGCCGTGACCGGTTGGCGCCGATGTTTGGCCTGGGCGATCGTCTTGCGGTGTTTAGGGCTGCCATGGCATTCCCAGGTCCGGCAGGGCAAACCTGTGGCGAGATCAGCGGCTAGGAATGCGAGCACCGCGTCGTGGGCCGTGGTCGATCGGCGCGAGGAGGTTTCCGGGGATGAGCGCGCAGAAGCGGGACTCGCGCCGCCACCGCCGGGACCCGATCCGCTGTCCGATCCCACCGCTGCGGCTGCCACGTGTGGGGGCGACCCGTGATTACGGGGATCCACCGGGGCGCCAGTGGCGCGGCGCCCCCGCGTTCGTCCCATCCGAGTCAGGCGCCCGTCGTCATCGCGGGCGCAGGGCGGCGCCTGTTGTGCGGGCAGGCCGAGGTCGGCGGCGTACGTCGGCTGGCCAGGTCGGAACGTCCCACTGGCTTAGCGCTGTCGTGGATTGGCGACTGCCCGCCAGGTGGTGCTGATTGCGTCCAGGGCGACGGCCCACTCGGGTGGCAGCGTGCCGGCGCGTAGCTTGGCGCGTAGCTTGCTCAGCCATCTGCCGAGGTGGTAGCCGTCCCGGGTGTGGGTCGATATCGACACGCAGAGGGTGCCGTGGAGATCGACGTAGGCGCGGGCATGGTGCAGGCCGGTGGTGAACGTGTGCTCGCGGATGTCCCACATCATTCCGAGGGCGTCGAGCTGTGCGATCCGGTCGGGGGTGAGGGTGCCGCGCTTGCGCAGCATGCGTTGGGCGACGATGAACTGGCCAAGCCGGTAGCCGTCATCGCAGGTGTGGTCATGGAGCACGCGCAGGTGGCCGTGCTGTGCGTGGAACGCGACGGCGTGGGTGATGCCGCGGTCCCACATCGCCTGGTAGGGGTCCCACTCGATGCCGAGCCGCTCCAATGCGGCCGTACGGACTGGGTCGAGGCGCCCTGCCTTGCGCTGTTTTCGTTGCTCGCGGATCCAGGTGCCGAGCGGAAAGCCGTCGGTGGTGACGTGGTCCGGCGGGACGCGCAGGTGTCCCAGCCGGGAGCGGTAGGCGGCGGCATGGACGAAGCCTCTCTCCCATCGGCTGGCCCTCGGGTCCCAGAGCATGGCGAGGGTGTCGAGGGCCTGTACCCGCTCGGGCGGCAGGTGTCCGGCCCGTCGGGCCTTGCGCTGGTGGTGAATCCACCGGCCAAGCGGGTAGCCGTCGTCGGTGACGTGGTCGACAGTCAGGTGCAGGTGACCGTGGAAGGCGTGGTAGCAGGCGGCGGCACCGTAGCCTTCCCACCAGGGCGAGGTGGTGGCGGTGACCAGCCGGACGGTGATGTGCCGCAGATACTGGTCGATGTCGTACCCGTCGGGTAGCCGTACCACGATCTTCTCGGGCAACGAAGGTGTGCTGGCGAGGCGTTGGCGTTGGTCGTCCAGAGCGATCGCCAGGTTCTCGTCGTGAGCGCGCATTGCGCGGACGACTTGCCAGAGGGCGTGGTAGCCGTCGGCGTCGGCTTGGGCGTCCACGTGGGTGTCGTCTCCCACGAGTACCGGTATCAGGATCGTGGCGGTGCCCGTTCCGGCGAGGTTGCGTCGTAGTGCGCGTCCAACGGCCTGGACGACCTCGACGGCGGACCCCTTGGGGTGGGTAAACACGACCGAGTCGACGGCAGGCACGTCGACGCCTTCGCCGAGGCAGCGCACGTTGGTCAGGACGGTCCATCCACCGTGGGGTGGGTGGGCGAGGTCGGCGAGGAACGCAGATCGGTCGACGGCGTTGTGCCGCCCATCGACGTGGTGGCACGTCACCTCCGTGCCCGGGCGTGCATTCGGAGGTAGGGCGGCCAGGATGTCGGGGAAAGCCGTGGCGAAGGCGCGGGACGTAGCGATGCGGGGGGCGTAGACAATGGTGCGTCGCAGGTCGAACTCGACGGCGGCACGCGCGCATGCAGCAACGAGCATCGCGTTGCGCAGCGGCCCGTCTTCCTCGGCGCCAAGGCCCCGAGTGCCCGTGAGGCTTCGAACGAGGGGGAGGACCTCGGCGCGGGTGACTCCGACGACGGCGATGCGATAGTCATCGAGCCATCCGTCGGCGATGGCCTGCGCGAAGGTGTAGCGGTACAGAACCGGACCGAACACAGCCGGGTCGGCCATGGACAGGATCGTCTCGTCGTCCATGTCGCCGCCGCGTGGAGTCGCCGTCAGGTAAAGCCTGCGCCGCGCCGGGAATGTCGCGTCGTCGTGCAGGACGGCGACGTGCTTGTGGTGAGCGCCGGCACTGTGGTGCGCCTCGTCGATTACCAGAAGGTCCGCAGGCACGTGCCCGGTGGTAAGTGCAACGGCGAGGACGCCAGCGGACCGGTGGGTGGTCACCACCAGCCGGATTCCGTCGCAGGGCTGGCGGAGCCATTCACCGATGGCGCCGACATCGGTAGTGACGGCTGCCGGAAGATCGGCAGCCCGCACAGCGGCATCGGTGACCCCGTCGTCGCCGCACACCGCGAGCACTGTCGTCGCCACCGACGCGAAGACGGCGAGGGTCTGGCTTACCAGGGTGACCGTGGGACAGGCCACGACCACAAGCCCGCCCGCCGGGCAGAGCTCGACAGCCAGATGCGCGGCGGTCACCGTCTTGCCGGTGCCACAGGCGGCGTGGATCTGCCCCCGACCTCCGCCTCGTAGGGCGGCGACCGCCGCCGGGATCGCGACCCGTTGCCACCCGGCCGGCTCAAGCAGCCCGTGGGCCACCCCTGCCGACGGGCGGGCGGTGACGTCGGCCACCGCGAGAGTGACGCGGGTGGTGTTCGGACTGAACGGCAACCTCAAAGGTCCCCCCATCACGTTCTGGCGCGCGAAGGTGGCCGCCACCTCAGGAGCCCGCGACACAAAGGGTCACGGTCGGGTAGCCCACCGGGGCGGCGGCCGAGGGCAGTCACGCTCGACTTCGCGCATTGATCAAGTCGTTCACCGCCGGGCGGCGGGCCGAGGCGTCTGATTACCGACTGTGACGGGTGCCGTAGTTGGCGAACCGGGCAAGCTAGTCGGCGATAATGCGGTGTGGCCCCCCGGCTGGCGAAGCCCTCTGCAGGGCTGCGGGGCGCGGGCCGTGTTGGACGGCTGTGTGCGCTCGAACGGCGACCTGCCGGTCTCGCTGATGATCTGTTTGATCAGGGGGTCGAGGCGACGGCGCCGGCCGGTGTAGGTGCTGCCGGCTCGCGGGGGGCTAGGTGATGGTGCGCCATCGGGTGTGGAGGTAGTCGGCATCGGCTCGGCCTGGTCGTGGTGAATGCAGATCGGGTCGGGCGGCGGGCGTAGATGTCGTCCACGGACACAAGTCCGCCGACGATCAAGCGGCGTCATCGACCGCCGATGATCACGGGCCATCGAGCGTCGCGTTGCTGCCCGGCCGCAGCCAGGCAGCAACGCGACGGCGCGGGTTGGCTTCCGGCTGCTGGCCGGATGCGCTGATGGTGTCTACGCCTGGGCGAGCGCGTTGACGGCGGCGTCGGCGATCGCGGCGACAGCGGCAACGGGGTCGGTGACGCGCAGGGTCGTGGCGTGGTCGAAGGTGTGACCCGTGACCTTGTCCGCGTCGACGGGCTCGTCCCCGGCGGGCGCGTCGGCGGGATGGATCCAGAGCACAGCGCAGCCCGCTCGGTGCAGGGTGGTGACCAGGCGTTGCCCCGCGGGTATGTCGTTGAGGTAGCCGTCGGAGACCACGGCGACCATTCGCAGGGTGCGGCCGTGTCGCAGGTCGAGAAGTTTGTCGGCGACCTTGACCGCCTCGGGGAACGTGGCGGTGTCCCAGCCCGTTCGCATGTGCAGCACCTCCTGCGGCCGGGTGCGTGGCAGAGCGAGGATCGTGGTGCGGTCTCCGAACGCGATCGTGGTGGTGGTCGCCTGGGCCCGGTGGGCTGCGTGCGCGAAGATCCACGCCGCTGATGACATCGCCTCGGCATAGCCGTTCATCGACCCGGACAGGTCGACCAGGATGGCCAGGTGCAGCTTGGGCTTCTCCGGCGGCAGCTGCGCCCGCTGCTGCCAGGGCGCCGCGGTCGGCATCTGGCCGGCGGCGACCTGCGCTTCGCTGGTGATGGCCTGTCGGGTCCGGAGCCGGCCCGGCGGGATGAGTGAGGGCCGTCGCCCGGGTTCATGGTGCTGGGTGCGGGCCTGCCGTAGTCGGACGGCGAGTTCTCTCGCGGCGCGCTGTTCGGCGTCGGTCGGGTTTCGGCGCTGCCATTCTTGCGGTGGGCTGTGGCGGTGGTCGAGTAGCACGCCGACGTATTCGGCCGGGGTCATGCCGTAGGCGCCAGCGAGGTACTCGGTGAGTGCGGCGGCGAGGCGGCCGGCGAACTGTCCTGCGTCCGGAAAGGGTGTGGTGTTTTGCTGGTCGGGGTCGATCCCCAACACCTCGCACCAGCGACGCGCGAGGATGATCATCGTGTCGCTGTCGGTGTCGTCGCATGCCTGGGCTTCCCGCCATATCTCCCGCAACTGGCGGAGGCGCTTGCGGCCCAGTACACCGATCACCGCAGCACGCACCGCACGCATCTCCTTGCTGGTGACGATCCGTGCGTCGACCCTGGCCAGCAGGAGTCCAGCGAGTTTCCCGGCGTGCCAGGGGTCGTCGACCGGCGCGTCACCGGGGTCGAGCAGGCTGGAAACCACGTGCCGTAGCCAGCGGCGGTCGCCGCGGCGGCGACCTCGCTGGCGGCCTTCGGCTCTGGACTCTTCGAGGATGGCGGCGACGTCGGCGAGGATGGGTGGGGTGCCGGGCGGCGGGCGCCAGCGGCTGTGTGCGGCGTGCGCGGCGCCGTGAACGAGCAGTCCGTACCCGACGGGCACGATCCGCTTGTGCCCAGCCCTGGCCGGATCGGCGATGTCGGGACTGTCGGCGATGTAGTTCGCGTCGATCTCGATGCGGTTGAGGGTGGGGTAGAAGCACTCGGGAGCGTCCCCGGCGGCGTCGGGTGCGACGAGGACGGTTAGGTCGGTGCGGTCGGTCAACACGGGCACATGCTTGGTCCACGCGTCGGACCAGGCCCGCCAGTCGCCGACGCCCGCTAGGTTCTGCGGCCTACCGTGCTGAAGGTGAGCGTTGGGATTTGGCACGGGTACTCCTCGTTTCGGATAGGCAGTGGGCTCAGCGCTTGCCGAGGCTCAGCGCCGTGATGGGGGTTCCTGTATGTCGGGACAGCGCGGCGGCGACGTCTTCGCGGGCGTCGGCGGGGGCGATACCGACGAGGTTGGCTAGGGCGGCCTTCATACCGAGGCCGTCGCGGACCTTGACAAAACCGATCAGCTCGCGCAGTTGCGGCGCCCAGTCGGTCTTGCCGGCGGCAAGGTCGTTGTTGAGGTCGATCGCCGCTTCCACCACTTGCTTCGGCGCGCCGAGTTGGCGGGCGATGTCCCAGTCGGTGGTGACCTCCAGGTGCACGGTGAACCGCGATGCGAGGGCCTCGGTCAGCACCGCGCCGTGTACGCCAGGGTTGTGTCCGGCGACGATGTAGAACCCGTCGCCGGCTTCGACGGCCTCGTTGCCGTTGGCGGCAATGGTGATCACACCCCGGCCGTCCATCGCCGGATAGAGCACCGCCAGGACCCGGGGCGGGATCAGGGTCGCGTCGTCGACCAGCAGCGCCCGGCCCTCGCGCATGGCGGTGACCAGTGGGCCGTGGACGAACTCGTAGCCGCCGCCAGGCACCGGGTTGTAGGAGCCGAGGAAGTCGTCCACCACGGTGTCGCCGGTGCCGGCGACGGTGAGCAGGTCGGGGAACGCGGCCTCGACCATCGCGGTCTTGCCGGTGCCTGGAGGTCCGTAGAGCAGGACTGGTACTTGTTGGGCGCGCAGCCGTCGCAGTTCCTCGATGTCCCAACCTCGGCCGAGCCTGCGAGGGTGGTACAACTGGCCGTTCGGGCGTGCCACCGGGGCGGGACGGCCCGGCCGGGACGTACTGCCCCGGCCACTGCCTCGGGGCGCGGCCGGTAGATGCGCGCCGGCGTCGATCCCGGCCTGGGTGATCTGGTAGCGGTGGTACGGGTCGCGGCGGTGAGTGACATGCCCCGCAGCGGCCATCTTCTTGAGCACCTCGGCCACTCCGCCGCCAGAGCGGGCCTTGATCGCCTTGGTGATCTCGCCAACTTTGAGGATCTTGTCGGGGTGGTCGATCAGGTACTGCGCCACCTGCGGATACAGGTAGCCGGTTCGACCCGATGGTGCACCGGTGGCCGGTGCATCGGTTCCGGCGTCGGGCTGGATGGCGCCGTTCTGATCGGACGACGGCGTTGGTGTGGTCATATTGGCTCACTTCGAGGTCGGGCCCGCGCGCCCGTCTCCGGACGCGCGGGCGGTTTGGTACCGCGCTGCGGAGACGGGTGAGGGCCATGCCTGCCCAGGCCAATGGCCGGAGCAGTCAGGCGACCTAGCCCAGTGGTGCTCAGGTGGTGCCGCCGTATGCGGAGGCGGTGCTGCCGAGTTTGGTGTCCAATGCGGCGAGCAATCCGCCCTCAGGGCGTTGATGGATCGCGTCGACGAGGTGTCCTGGCGCGGGCCGGTCGGCAGGTGCCGGTCAGGAGGTGCCGACGCCGGGGTGTGTGAGTGTGATCAAGCGGCGGAGCAGGGCGATGATCTCGTTCTCGCCGGGATCGGCGACCGTGACGACGATGCCCTGATCGGCCTCCAGCATTCGGGTGAGTACGTAGATGGTGCCGTCGGTGTCGACCGCGTCGATCCATCGAACCTCGGTCGGTCCGTCGGACTCGTGCTCGATGATCGTCGGATACATGAACAGGTACGCGAGCGCCCTGGCCTTGGAAGACCGTCCGGCCTGAAGGTTTCTGGCGGCCCGGTGGGAGGAATGGTGCGCCTCCTTGACGATCTGCCGGAGTGCGACGACCGGCCCATCGGGCTCGTTCTGCCACCGCTCCGGATCGACGGGCAGCGGCTGGACGGTGACGGCGCATGCGGTCGGGTCGGGGTGCCCGGACACCGGAGATTCCCGGAGCCAGGCGAACAGCACCGGCCCCGGCCAGTTGTGCATCGCGGCGACACGGGCGTCGATACCGTGCAGGCAGTCGACGATGGCGTCGCGTTGACGGTGTGACAGCATCAAGGATCCGTTCTGTGAAGGTATGGCTGGACGGATGGCGAGCCCCGTGGGCGCGGTGACGATTCAGGACCGACTCCGCGTGCGGATCAAGTCGTTCGTCCAGCGGGATTCCGTTTGGCAAAGGGTCGGCCCGTCCGGTCTGCGGACAGCGGTGGCGTGGGCACCCACGCGGACGAGAGTTGGCCAGGCCGGGTCAGTCGTCGCGGTGGACGAGGAAGCAGTCGGGCGCGGCGGGGTCGTCGTGGCGGTAGTCCTCAAGGCGCGCGTCGTAGTGGGCGAGCTGGCCGCAGTGCTGACATCGCATGGGCACCGCGTCGTCGAGGTCGGCGCCGTCCGGGCTCTTGACAGTGGTGTGGTCGTGGGCGTCGAAGGCGCAATCGCCGTAGGTGCAGAAGCGGCGGCCGGGGGTGCGCAGTCGTGCGACCACCAGGTTTTGCACGGTGTTAGTGAGGTCAAGGCTGGCCTGGGTGCCGTCGTAGGGGACGCTGGCGTCGATGAGGTACTCGTTGGCGTCGAGGTATCGGTGTAGGTCGACGAACGATCCGATGCCGGGGGGCACGACGCCTTCGCTGATGTCGTCGTCGATCGCGGCGCAGATGACGTCGGCGTAGCGGCTCACCCGCTCGTCGGGGCTTACGGTGAGCGCGTCCGGGGCCGGTGGTGTGGTCACTGTTTTCTCCAGAAACGGCGCGGCCCCACCGCCCGGGTGGGCGGTGGGGCCGGTGCGGTGGCGGTGTCAGGACTGGTGAAGCCTGGTACGACTGGTCCGGACTTCGTAGGTGTCGGGGTACACGGTCAGATGCAGCCACTGGTGGCCGCTGGCGTGCGCGGTCCGCAGTTCGTCGATCAGCCGGTCTTGCGTGGTGAGGTGGAGGTGCTCGGCGAAATCGTCTCCGATTTCCCAGTCGTGGCGATAGCCATCGGTGTCGGGATTCCAGCCGGAGGCGTAGACGGCCAGGTGGCGGTCGGGGCGGTGCGGATTCATAAGGCCCGGGATGCCGCTGGACATCAGGTAGACGCCCTGGTCGTGGACCCAGACGAGGGCGCCGGGACAGGCGGTGCCGTCCTCGCGCTCGGTGAACGTTTTCTTGTGTTCGGCGACGGCGACAGCGTGATCGGCGATCTGCAGCGTCTGGGCCAGGTCGAAGTAGAGGTGCAGTGTCATCGGGGGAGAAGCCTTTCTCGGTGCGGAAGCGATGTCATCAGCGGCGGGATGTCGGTCGCGATACGTGGCAGTTGCGGGCCTCGGAGGGACGGGCCTCCGCTGGGCAGGTTGTGGTGTGGTGTCGCCGGCTGGCTCTCGGCTGATGGCGGCGGATCGTGGTCTCACCCATGCGTCGGCGGAGGGGGGCATCGTCAGTCGGACGACGGACGATTTTCTGGTTCAGGGTGTTGACGCTTGCCCAGCGCCCGCACGGTGGTGCTGAGCCTGATCGGGGCATCCAAGGGCCCCTTGAGAAAGGGTTCGATGTCGATCCTTTTCCGGAGGCTCCTGCCGGGTCCGTGTGCTTGGTTGCGTGGGTGTGCGGTGACCCAGTAGCGGTGGTCGGGCGTAGCCCTGCTCCGTGTGCCGGAAACGGACGGCTCGGCCGGTGTGGTGGTAGGTGCCTTGAGGTGCACCAGTCGAACGTCGGGTGCGGGACGCTGGCGACGCTGATGTGCCCTGATCACGGCCTTGGGTAGTTGCGCGGGGACCGCTTCGGCCATGTGCTGGTTCATCAGTAGCCAGGTGGTGACCAGTGGGCCGACCGGATGCCGGCCGTCTACCGGGGTGTCCGTGGTGATGTGCTCGGTGTGGATGGGTACCAGCCAGCCGAGGTCGTGCCGGAGTACGGGCATCAGATCATCGGCGAGGCCGCCGCCGACGCCGCGATAACAGACCAGGTGCCAGCCGTCGGCTTGTGGTGTCCAGGAGACGGCGGCGAGCAGGCCGTCGCGGCCGACCGGCTGGGGCCAGGCGACGAATCCGCCGGGTGCGGGGGTGATGCGGTCGGTGATGTGTGCGGGGGGCTGCTCGTCGGTGACATCGTTGACCTGGGCGGTGAATTTGTCGTTGATCCAGTACAGGGGCACGTGGTCGAGGTGGTTCGCCAGCGTCTGCCGGGTGTCGGGGTGGTTGAGTGCTTCCGGCAGGTCGGCTGGTCCTCGCAGGAGTCCGGTGAGCCGGTCGCGGATCTTCGGCAGCATCTCGGGCCGGATCGAAGCCGGCGGCCAAGCGGTGGTGGTGAGCAGCGCTCGACCTCTGTGTGATCGCGTGATCGTTTGCAGTACGGCCTGAATGGTCGCGATCTCCAAGTGTGATAGCGACCGGTGCCATCGCAGGCTGGTGACGGTGTGCACGGCGAGTCCGTCGGAGTCGCCCGCCTCGATGAACTGCGTGCAGCGCAGACAGACGTGCCATTGGGTGTTGTAGGTCCGGACCAGGTGCTGGTTGCCGTCGGTGAAGTGGGCCCCGATCTCGTTGGTGCGGTAGTTCCAGACGGGGTAGTCGCCGTGGCACAGGTGGCAGCGGTGACGAAACTCAGTGAGGTCGCTGGCGGGGACCGGGACGGGAGCGTGTCGCTCCCCGCCATCGCTGACAGGGTGTCGGTAGCGGACGCGGCCCCCGCTGCGGTGTTCGGTGAGGTCCCAGGTGCAGATAGCGCAGGCCATGAGAGTGCCGAGGTTCACGCGCTGGCCTTCCCCTTGGTGGGGCCAGCGATGGTGAGCCGGCCGACGCGATGCCCCAGTTGGGTTGGTCGTGCGGTCATGTCCGCCCCGGCTGCGGCACGGAAAGCGACGTCGTGCCGGCGTCGCAGTCCGGTTGTCGCGCACCCGATCCCGGTGGTGCCGGGCGTGCCTGCCTCCACCAGGGTGGTCGGTACGGTCAGCGTGGCGAGCATTCGGATCCTCCGATCTGTAGGAGGGCTCGGGGCACGTCCGCCCTGCGGCGTTCGCGTCCCGGGCCCCTGAAACGACGAAGGCCCGCCGGAGGGCGGGCCGTTCTGATGCAGGTGCCGCCACGACGGCGGCGGAAGGTGGATGTTGGGACGGTCAGGGAGCCGTTGGGCCGGCGGAGCCGTCGAGGCTCCACGTCGCGCCGGCCCCCGCTGGGAAGCGACCGCCGCTACCGGTGGTCCGTCGGGTTGCTTGACGTTCGGATGGGTCGTGTCGGAGGCGGCGGCTCAGCTACTGCGTGGGCTCGCGCCGCGACCTGCTGGGCAGGGCGGGTGGCCTGGCCGGGCCCTGCGGGCCGAGGCGCGTGGCGCTCGGACAGCACGGCGACGGTCTCGACGTGCGAGGAGAACGGACCGTCAACGCCCCGCAGGATCGCCGCCGAGCCGATCACCGCACGCCACGCGACGCCGGTTACCAGCCGTCGAGGACCACGGTGGCGATGTGCCCGAGTGTCCCACGGGTCGAGGACACCCACTCGATGGATTTCCTCGGGGTCGGACCTGGCAGCTGTGTTCACGGACGGTGCGGTGTGTTGGCGATGTGCTGGTACACCGCTTCGGCCATAGGCCGCTGCCCAGACAGGTTGGCGGGCGAATCGACGCGCCGCCAACCGGTCGCATCGCACGCCAGCCAGGTGCGACAGCCACTGGCAACGACCTCCACGACGTCGCCGACCGACAGGGACCGCAGTCGCAGCAGCCGGTAGACGCAACCCAGCAGGAAGTCCGCTTCGCCGTCTGTCCCCGCCCGACGCCGCTGCAGGTAGTCCAGGTCGGCGTTGCATACCCGCCACACCATCGCGGCGACCTCGACCGGGCTGGTTGCCGCGGGCAGTTCCCGCCAGTGCGAGACGACGAGCATCAACTTGTGCCCGTTCTCGTACTTCATGAATGGCACCTGGACGTTGTGGTAGACGCGGATCTGATGGAGGGTCACGCCATCGCCTCCGTCCATGGCGCCGAAAGTCGTTCGGGTCCGATCTCGACCCGAATCCCGGACAGGTACTCGAAGCGGATGGCCGCGATCAATCGCAGCGGCCGGAACAGGAACACGGGCGCGTTCTCGCTGGCATACGGGACGGCCAGCCGTCGGCGGATGTCGACTGGCCGAGCCGCCAGCCGAGGCGGCAGGGGTGTGAAGAGCGTGGCGCTGGCGGGTGTGGGGACAGGGAGCATGGGATTCCTCCTCGGATTGGGGATGGAATCCGGGCACGGACTCTCGGCCGTGCCCGGACGGTGCGCGGATACGCGCGGGCTGGCCGGGACACGGCCGGGTGTGGTGCCGAAGGCAAGGCAGCGCGATGCCTAGTGGGCTGTCCATGAACGTTCACCGGGTCGGTGACACGCCGGGCGGCGTCCACGCGGACCAGGCGGTAGGGGCTCACCCTCGACGGCGGTGATGTTGGCTGCCGAGAGTGGGGTG
>NZ_POTY01000121.1 GCF_003236315.1 Micromonospora craterilacus | reverse complement strand
GGCGGAGGCAGAGCTACCGTGGGGGTGTGGCGCTCTCGCTGGCGATCTCGCCCTGTCCCAACGACACGTTCGTCTTCCATGCCCTGGTGCACGGGCAGGTGCCCGGTGCGCCGCCCGTCGACGTGACGTACGCGGATGTCGACGTCACCAACACCGCCGCCGAGAGCGGCGCGTTCGACCTGGTCAAGGTCAGTTATGCGGCGCTGCCATGGCTGCTGGACGACTACCACCTGCTGCCCTGCGGGGGCGCGCTCGGTCGTGGGTGCGGCCCGCTGGTGCTCACCCGGGCCGATCGCGCCGGCGGGCCGGACCGCACTGATCTCTCCGGTGCGACCGTGGCGGTGCCCGGCGACCGGACCACGGCGTACCTGCTGTTCCGGCTCTGGGCGGCCGGACGGACGCCGCAGCGCATCGAGGTGGTGCCGTTCCACGAGATCATGCCCGGCGTCGCCGCCGGGCGGTACGACGCCGGGCTGGTCATCCACGAGGCCCGGTTCACCTATCCGCGGCACGGCCTGACCGCGCTGGTCGACCTGGGTGAGTGGTGGGAGGCCGACACCGGCCTGCCGATCCCGCTTGGCGCCATCCTGGCCCGGCGCGGCGTGGTCGACCCGCAGGAGGCCGCGGGGTGGATCCGGGACTCCGTCCAGCGGGCCTGGGCCGACCCGGCGGCCAGTCGGGCGTACGTGCTGGCGCACGCCCAGGAGATGGAGCCCGACGTGGTGGACCGGCACATCGGCCTCTACGTCAACGAATACACCGCCGACCTGGGAGAGTCGGGGTTCGCCGCCGTCGAGGCGCTGCTCGGCCGGGCCGCCGACGCCGGGCTCGTGCCTCAGACCTCCAGCTCGCGGGCGACCGCGTGGACCAGCTGAGCGACCTTCTGCGCAGTCTTACGATCCGGGAAGCGGCCCCGGCGCAGGTCCGGCTGGACCTTCGCCTCCAGCACCTTGATCATGTCTTCCACCAGACCGTGCAGCTCCTCGGCCGGTCGGCGGCGCAGCTCCGCCACGGACGGCGGAGCGTCCAGGAGCTTCACCCCCATCGCCTGCGCACCCCGCCGGCTGTCCACCACGCTGAAGTCGACCCGCTGGCCGCCCTTGAGGTCGGTGACACCCGCCGGTAGCGCGGCCTTCGGAAGGAACACGTCGCCACCCTCGTCACTGGTGACGAACCCGTATCCCTTGGTCGCGTCGTACCACTTCACTCGACCCGTCGGCACCTGAGAACCCCTGCTTCGCTTGAGACGTCTACTGGCTCAAGGCTAGCCGGATCATGCCGTCGAGCGCCGCCGGGAATCCGGTGAGGTCCGCCAGCACCGTCGCCGCCCCGGCGTCCCGCAGCTCATCGACGGAACACGGCCCGGTTGCCACCGCGATCCCGGGCACCCCAGCCGCCGCAGCGGCCACCATGTCGGCCACGTGGTCTCCCACATAGTGGGTCGCGTGGTGGGCCCGCAACGCGGTCGCCTTCTCCTCGGCGAACAGGTCGCCGGCCAGCTCGTCCACCATCAGACCCAGGTGATCCAGGTGCAGCCGGGCCAGCCGGCCGATCTTCGACGTGACCACGAGCACCCGCACGCCCCGCTCCCGTACCGCGTCGAGCGCGGCCCGGGCGCCCGGCAACGGCACGGTCGGCGTGATCGCGTACGCCGAGTACAGCTCGCGGAAGACGTCGACGGCCTCCTCGACCTGCCCGGGCGGGAACCAGCGGGCGATCTCGGTGCGCAGCGGCGGGCCGAGCCGGGACACCGCGGCCTCGGCGTCGACCGGCACGCCCGTCCGCTCGGTCAGCGCACGGTAGGTCGCGGCGATGCCGGGGCGCGAGTCGACCAGGGTCATGTCGAGGTCGAAACCGACCGTCAGTGGGGGCATGCTCAGAAGCTACCCGGCCGGCCCGGACCAGCCCGGTCGTCCGAGGGGCGAAAGCGGCCCAGGCCGGGCTAGCGTGGAACGACGATGACCACCTCACTCGCCGACCACCTGCGGTCACTGCCCGACGACTCGCTCGCCGCCCTGCTCCAGCTGCGGCCCGACCTCGTCGTACCGGTACCCGCCGACGTCGCCGCGCTCGCCATCCGGGCCCAGTCCCGGGTCTCGGTGTCGCGCGCCCTGGACGGGCTGGACCAGTTCACCATCCAGATCATGGACGCCGCCCGGTTGACCCGTGATCCGGCCGACGGCACCACCTCGGTCGACGGGGTCCTCGCGATGGCCACCGCCGGCCCTCGCCCGCCCGCACCGACCGCCGTCCGGGCCGCCGTCGACCGGCTGCGCGCCCGCTTCCTGCTGTACGGCCCCGAACACCAGCTCCAGCTGGTCGGTGGCATCGACGAGATCTCCCCGTACCCGGCGGGGCTCGGCCGGCCGGCGGCGGAGCTGGACCCGCGCACGGCCGCGCTCTGTGCGGACCCGGCGAAGCTGCGGCGGACGCTGTTGGCCGCGCCCCCCTCGGCCCGGGCGATCCTGGACCGGCTGGCGGCCGGGCCGCCGGTCGGTAGCGTGCCGCCCGGCGCGTTGCAGGCACCCGCAGCCGGCGCCGACGACGACCTGCCGCCGGACGAGACCAACGGCGGGGCACCGACCGGCTCCCCCATCCGCTGGCTGGTTGACCACCGGTTGCTGGTCCGGGTCGCCGGCGGCAAGGGCGGCACCGCCGGCATGGTCGAGCTGCCCCGCGAGGTCGGGCTGCTGCTGCGGCGGGACACCGGGCCGCTGGGCCCACTGCGCACCAGCCCGCCGCCGGTAACCACCGCGCCGCGCGAGCCGAAGGCCGCCGACTCCGCCGGGGCCGGGCAGACCATGGAGGTGGTACGCCACACCGAGGCGCTGCTGGAACAGCTGGCCGCCGAACCCGCCCCGGTGCTGCGCTCGGGTGGTCTCGGCGTACGCGACCTGCGCCGGTTGGGCCGGGCCACCGGGCTGGACGAGCCGACGGCGGCGCTGCTGCTGGAGGTGGCGTACGCGGCCGGCCTGACCGGCGAGGTCGAACTGCCCGGCACCACCGGCCGGTACGGCGCCGACCAGCAGGTGCTGCCCACCGCCGGGTACGAGATATGGCGGGCTGGTTCGCTGGCCCAACGTTGGGAGCAGCTGACCCGGGCGTGGCTGACCATGACCCGGCAGGTCGGTCTGGTCGGCCAGCGTGACGACCGGGACCGGCCGATCACCGTGCTCTCCGCCGAGGCGGAACGCGCCGGCGCGCCGGTCGCCCGGCGGGCGGTGCTCACGGTGCTCGCCGACCTGGAACCGGCCACCGCGCCCACCGCCGAGGAGGTGCTGGCGCTGCTCGACTGGCGGGCGCCCCGGCGCAGCCGGGGTCGGGAGGCGGCGCATCGGGAGGTGCTCGCCGAGGCGGCCACGCTGGGCGTGACCGGGCTGGGGGCGCTCACCTCGTACGGGCGGCTGCTGCTGGCCGAGGCGACGGCGGCCGAGGACCGCGACACGGACGACCCGCTCGGGTTGCGGTCCGACGCCGAGGACGGTGGGTCGGGCACCGCGGTGCGGGCGCTGGACGCGCTGCTGCCCGCCCCGGTGGACCACTTCCTGGTGCAGGCCGACCTGACCGTGGTGGTGCCCGGGCCGCCGGAGCCGGCGCTCGCCGCCGAGCTGGAGGTGGTCGCCGAGCCCGAGTCGGCCGGCGGGGCGAGCGTGCACCGGGTCACCACGGGGAGTGTGCGCCGGGCGCTGGATGCCGGCTACTCCGCGGACGACCTGCACGGGCTGTTCCGGCGCCGGTCCCGTACCCCGGTGCCGCAGGGATTGACGTACCTGGTCGACGACGTGGCACGCAAGCACGGCGGGCTGCGGGCCGGCTCCGCCGGGGCGTACCTGCGCAGCGACGACGAGGCGCTGCTGGCCGAGGTGCTGGCCGACAAGCGGGTGGAGGCGTTGGCGTTGCGCCGGCTCGCGCCGACGGTGCTGGTCACGCCGTACCAGACCGGCCGGATGCTGACCGTGCTGCGGGACGCCGGCTACGCCCCGGTGGCCGAGGACGCCACCGGCTCGACGGTGGTCACCCGCCCGAGGACCCGGCGGGCGCCGGCCCGGGTTTCGGTGTCCACCCGGGCGCTCGACCCGCTCACCCCACCGCGCCTGCCCTTGCCGCGCCTGCTGGGGGTGGTGGAACAGATCCGCCGGGGCGACGCGGCGGCTCGGGCGGCCCGGCGGGCGCCGGCGGCGGTACGCGGCACCCCGCCGACCAGGCCGGCACCCGCGCACAGTCACAGCGACGCCCTGGCCGTGCTCCAACAGGCGATCCGCGACAAGGCGCTGGTCTGGGTCGGATACGTCGACGCCCACGGGGCGACCGCGTCCCGGCTGGTGCGTCCGGTCTCACTGGGCGCGGGCTACCTGCGCGCCGAGGACGAGCGGACGGAGATGCTGCACACCTTCGCGCTGCACCGGATCACTGCGGCGGTGCTGGAGAAGTGAGTCGGGTCAACGCCGGTTGCGCCGCACCGACCCGACGATCGCCACCAGCAGCAGCAGCGCGAAGCCGGTGCCGGCGGCCTCGCCGACCGAGTCGATGAAGCCCTGCTGGAGCACGAGCCAGCCGAAGAGAAACCACCCGAAGAGGAGCACCCCGACGGCCGCGTACGCGACCACCGTCGCGGTGGAGACGGGTGCGGCCGGCTCGGCCTGCGCACGCTCGGGGATCACTTCCTGATCGACGGACATGTGCCCTCCCCCGTTCGGTCCGGCCCTGCCGTCAAGAGTGTCACTCTGTACGGCTACCGGCCAGCACCACCGCGTACCGATCCGGCCCAGCTGGCAGCCCGGGGGTGGGCAGCGGCGCGGCGGTGGACGGGGTTCGCCGGTACGGCACCGGGCACGCCGCTCGCCCCCGTTGGCTGGTCCGCGATGACGGACAGGGCCCCCGCTTCCTGGCCCACCGCGGATCGAACGCGCGCGCACCGGTGCCGACCGGCGTGACGACCACGAGGCAGCGGCGACCCGGTTTCGAACCTCCGGGCCGCCGCCCTCGACACTCGTCCACCCGCTAGACGGTTTGAAGTACCGGGTTAGTTGCGCGCACGGTGAATATTTTTTGCCGCCGCGCTGGCCGTGCAACACTGGATGGTCGCCCCTGAGGCAGGTCAGGCACCTGCGCAGGCGGCTGGGTCAGCCGTACGGAGGAGGGGATTCGGCGTGAGTGGTGGACCGCTGATCGTACAGTCGGACAAGACCCTGCTGTTGGAGATCGACCACCCCGACGCGCAGGCCTGCCGGATGGCCATCGCGCCCTTCGCCGAGCTGGAGCGTTCCCCCGAGCACGTGCACACCTACCGGCTGACCCCGCTCGGGCTGTGGAACGCCCGGGCCGCCGGTCACGACGCCGAGGGCGTGGTGGACGCACTGATCAAGTACTCGCGGTACCCGGTGCCGCACGCGCTGCTGGTCGACGTGGCCGAGACGATGGACCGGTACGGCCGGCTCCAACTCGCCAACGACCCCGCGCACGGGCTGGTGCTGCGCGCCCTGGACCGGGTGGTGCTGGTCGAGGTGGCCAAGAGCAAGAAGCTCGCCGGGATGCTGGGCACGAAGCTCGACGACGACACCATCGCGGTGCACCCGTCCGAACGGGGGCGACTCAAGCAGGCCCTGCTCAAGCTCGGCTGGCCGGCGGAGGACCTGGCCGGGTACGTCGATGGCGAGGCGCACCCGATCGAGCTGGCCGAGGCCGGCAAGGGCGGCGGCAAGCCGTGGACGCTGCGGTCGTACCAGCGGGAGGCCGTCGAGGCGTTCTGGGCCGGCGGGTCGGGTGTGGTGGTGCTGCCCTGTGGCGCCGGCAAGACGCTGGTCGGTGCGGCGGCGATGGCCGAGGCGAAGGCGACCACGCTGATCCTGGTCACCAACACGGTCGCCGGCCGGCAGTGGAAGCGGGAGCTGATCGCCCGTACGTCGTTGACCGAGGAGGAGATCGGCGAGTACTCCGGCGAACGCAAGGAGATCCGGCCGGTCACCATCGCCACGTACCAGGTGCTCACCGCGCGGCGTGGCGGCGCCTTCACCCACCTGGACCTGTTCAATGCCCGCGACTGGGGCCTGGTCGTCTACGACGAGGTGCACCTGCTGCCCGCGCCGATCTTCCGGTTCACCGCGGACCTGCAGGCCCGCCGCCGGCTCGGGCTGACCGCCACCCTGGTCCGCGAGGACGGCCGGGAGGGCGACGTGTTCAGCCTGATCGGCCCGAAGCGGTACGACGCGCCCTGGAAGGACATCGAGTCGCAGGGCTGGATCGCCCCGGCCCAGTGCACCGAGGTCAGGGTCACCCTGACCGACGCCGAGCGGATGTCGTACGCGACGGCGGAGGCCGAGGAGCGGTACCGGATGGCGGCCACCGCCCGCACCAAGCTGCCGGTGGTGAGGGCGCTGGTCGACCGGCATCCGGGCGAGCAGACGCTGGTGATCGGCGCGTACATCGACCAACTGCACCAGTTGGGCGAGTACCTGGACGCCCCGATCGTGCAGGGCTCGACCACGAACAAGGAGCGGGAGCGGCTCTTCGACGCGTTCCGCTCCGGGGAAATCCGCACGCTGGTGATTTCCAAAGTCGGGAATTTTTCCATCGACCTGCCCGAGGCGGCGGTGGCGATCCAGGTCTCCGGCACCTTCGGCTCGCGGCAGGAGGAGGCGCAACGTCTCGGCCGGGTGCTCCGCCCCAAGTCCGACGGCCGGCAGGCACACTTCTACACGGTGGTCTCCCGGGACACCATCGACACCGAGTACGCCGCCCACCGCCAGCGGTTCCTCGCAGAGCAGGGGTACGCGTACACCATCGTCGACGCCGACGACGTCCTCGGCCCACCCCTGCCCACCGTCGACTGAACTCCAGCGGTCCACCGCGAGGCCGGGAACATCGCGTTTACCGGGGGATGCGTCGTCGGCGACGGGAAGCTCAACTGGAACTCGCATCGCCAGTGCGGCAACAGCACCTCCCGCACGCTCTTCATAGTTCGAGATCTTGGACAGTTGGCGTTCCGGCCGAACGGTAACTGTCCAAGGTCCACCCAGCGCGTCCCGCAACATGGGACCACGGCGGCAGCTGCTCGCTGGTGCTGTTCGCCCGTTGTTCACGACGGCGACAGCCCGTGCTCGGCCGTGCGTGTCAGCCTCCGTCCGAGTCTGAACAGACGGAGGAGCAGTGACAGTCAAGAGATCGTTCCCC
This sequence comes from Micromonospora craterilacus, assembly GCF_003236315.1. Classification (GTDB taxonomy): domain Bacteria; phylum Actinomycetota; class Actinomycetes; order Mycobacteriales; family Micromonosporaceae; genus Micromonospora; species Micromonospora craterilacus. The sequence continues at coordinate 13,250 of NZ_POTY01000121.1, read as the reverse complement.
AGGCTGGCGGTGGCGGGCGCCACCATCGCCGCCCTCGCCATCACCGGCACGGCCCACGCCGGGCAGAAGCCCGCTGGGCAGAAGCCAGCCGGGCCGGCGAAGAGCTTCGACCGCACCGCCACCTACCCGGTCTTCCTGAACCGCCCGGCCGGCGAGGACCCGACCACCGAGACGGTGGCCGAGATCTCCGCGGTCAGCGAGGACGGCCGCACCCTGGTCTACACCGACGCGTTGGCCCGCCGGATCGGCTTCCTCGACATCTCCCGGGCCGACCAGCCGCGTGGGCTCGGCACCCTCTCGCTGACCCAGCTCGGCGACGCCGAGGACGAGCCGACGTCGGTGGCCGTGGTCGGTCGCTACGTCCTGGTCGTGGTGAACACCAGCGCCAGCTACACCGACCCGTCCGGCCGGCTCGACGTGATCGAGTTGGCCACCCGCAAGCGGGTACGCAGCCTCGACCTCGGCGGCCAGCCCGACTCGATCGCGATCAGCGCCGACCAGCGGTACGCGGCGATCGCCATCGAGAACGAGCGGGACGAGGAGGCCACCCCGCCGGGCGGCAAGAAGGGCGACCTGCCGCAGGCGCCCGCCGGCTTCGTACAGATCGTCGACCTGCACGGGAGTGACCCGCAGCGGTGGTCGCTGCGGACCGTGCCGCTGACCACCGCCGACGGCCGGGCGCTGCCCGCACTGACCGCCGCCGGGATCACCGAGCCCACCGACCCGGAGCCGGAGTACGTCGCGATCAACGGACGTAACCAGCTCGTGGTGACCCTTCAGGAGAACAATGGCATCGTCCTGATCGACCTGCCCACCGGCCGGATCACCGGCGCGTTCTCGGCCGGCACCGCCTCGGTGGACCGGATCGACACGGTCAAGGACGGCGTGATCAACCTGACCGGCTCGATCACCGACGTACCCCGGGAGTCGGACGCGGTGGCGTGGATCGACGACCGCTACCTGGCCACCGCGAACGAGGGTGACTGGCGGGGCGGCACCCGGGGCTGGACGGTCTTCGACAGCCGCACCGGCCGGGTGGCCTGGGACGCGGGCAACAGCTTCGAGTGGCTGGCCGTCCGACACGGCCTGCACAACGAGGACCGGGCGGGGAAGAAGGGCACCGAGCCGGAAGGGCTGGCCGTCGCCGAGTTCGGCGGCACCCGGTACGCCTTCGTCGGCTCGGAGCGCAGCAACTTCGTCGCCGTCTACGACGTGAGCAAGCCGACCGCCCCGGTGTTCAAGCAGATACTCGCCACCACGAACGGGCCGGAGGGCCTGCTGCCGATCCCGTCGCGGGGCCTGCTCGCGGTCTCCAGCGAGACCGACAACGCCGCGGTGGGTGTGCGCGCCTCGGTGTCGCTGTACCAGCTCGGCAAGGGCACCCCCGGGTTCCCGAGCATCGTCTCCGGCCCGGACGCCACCGGTGCGCCGATCGGGTGGGGTGCGCTGGGGGCCCTCTCCGCCGACCCGAAGCAGCCGCACCTGCTCTACAGCGTGACCGACTCGGCGTACGCCAAGACCCAGGTCTTCACCATCGACGCGCGCAAGAGCCCGGCGGTGATCACCGGAGCGCTGCCGGTCCGCGACGAGCGCGGTGAGCCGGTCGGGTACGACGCGGAGGGGATCTTCGCCCGCCCGCAGGGCGGCTTCTGGCTGGCCGTCGAGGGGGCCAGCGGCCCGGAGAACAAACTGGTCCGGCTGGACGCTGCCGGGGTGACCCGGCAGGTCGTGCCGCTGCCGGCGGAGATCGCCGCCGGCCTGGGCAAGCAGGGCTTCGAGGGGGTCACCGCAACCACCGACAAGCGCGGCCGGGAGATCGTCTGGGCGGTGCTCCAGCGGGAGGTGTCCACCGACCCGGCGAGTGTGGTCCGGATCGGCCGGTACGACGTGACGGCCGGGACGTGGAGCTGGTTCGGGTACCAGCTGGAGCGCACCGACGTTCCCGGTGACTGGATCGGGCTCTCCGAGATCACCGTGGTCGGCGACCGGCTCGCGGTGATCGAGCGGGACAAGCTGAACGGCCCGGCCGCCGCGATCAAGCGGATCTACACGGTCGAGCTGCCGGACGGCCCGGCCGCCCCCGGCCCGCTGAAGGTGCTGCCGAAGCGGCTCGCCCTGGACGTCCTGCCGGCGCTGCGCGCCACGAACGGCTGGACCCAGGAGAAGCTGGAGGGGCTGACCGTGGCCGGCAACGGCCAGGTGTACGCCATCACCGACAACGACGGCGTCCAGGACGCCACCGGCGAGACGGTGCTGCTCCGCCTCGGCCCCAGCGCCAAGGTCTTCGGCCACCGCTGACCGGCCACGCCGGCCCCGGGGTTCGCCGCCCCGGGGCCGGCATCGTCACCGGTCCGGGTTTCCGCCTGGTCAGAGCACCCGGGTCACCTGCACGGCGGCGGCGAACGCGTCCCGGGCCGCCGGGTCGAGGTTGGCGCAGAGCACCACCGACGCGCCCGCCGACAGCGGGGCGAGCAGCCACTTCAGCAGCCACTTCAGCGGCTGGTCGTGCTCGGCCGCGTCGACCAGCAGCCGGTCACCGACCCGCAGGTCGAGCTGCTCGGCCACCGCCGTGGCCACCCGACCCCACTCGTCGTAGCTGGTGCCGTCCGGGCTGGCCGGATCGGACGCGTGCAGCGTGGGGCGATCGGCCGGTGCGGCACCGTGCCGCAGCACCTCCACGGACCAGTCGAGCCAACCGGCCGGCACGTCGGCCAGCGGCTCCGTCCCGGTGCCGACGAGGTAGCGGTGCAGGCCGTCGGGCACGTCCTCCAGCCAGTCGTCGAGCCGTTCCGGGGTGACCAGGACGGCGTCGTACGGTCGGCTCCCACCCGGCTCCAGCACCGGCAGCCCGGCGGTGGCGCGCGGCCGGAACGACACCTCCAACCCCACTGACCAGGCGCCGAGCAGCACCGCGGCGGTACGCCAGTGCGGCGGCAGCAGCACCGCCACCCGGCTGCCCGGAACCAGGCCGCACCCGTCGCGCAGCAGGCCGGCGGCCCGCGCCGACCATTCGCCCACTTCGGCGGCGGTCAGGTGCTGACGATGCCCGGTCCGGTGGTCGAGGTAGGTGATCAACGGCTGGTCGCGTGTGGCGAGGCCGACGACGGACAGCACGGGCGGGGCAGCATGCATACGGTACGTCCTACTCCTGCCGGGCCCGACCTGTCGAGGCCGACCCGCTGGTAGGGCACTGAAACCGCGTTGCCGTCGGGCCGGCACCAGCCAAGGATGACGCCATGCCTTCGACCAGCGCGGACAACACCTCCCTGGCTTCCCCCGACGGCCGCGCCGGTATCGACGCCGCGCTGGTGAAACGCCTGATCGCCGCGCAGTTCCCGCAGTGGGTCGGGCTGCCGGTGACCCCGGTGGCGGTCGACGGGTGGGACAACCGGACCTACCGCCTGGGCGAGGAGATGACCGTACGCCTGCCCACCGCTCCCGGCTACGCCCCTGCCGTGGCCAAGGAGAACGAGTGGCTGCCCCGGCTGGCACCCGAGCTGCCGGTCGCCATCCCGCCGATCCTGGGCCTGGGCGAACCCGGCGAGGGGTACCCCTTCCCGTGGTCGGTACGCGGCTGGCTGCCCGGCACCACGGCCGACCGGGGGCGCATCGACGACCTGCCGCAGTTTGCCGTCTCGGTGGCCGAATTCGTCCGCGCGTTGCATCGTTGCGACCCCACCGGCGGCCCGCTCGCCGGGGAGCACAGCGGGTACCGGGGCGCCTCGCCGGCCCACTACGACGAGGAGACCCGTGGTCTCCTGGCCGCGCTGGTCGGTCACGTCGACGTGACCCGGGCCGCCGCCGTGTGGGAGGCCGCCCTGGCCGCCAGATGGCAGGGCCGGCCGGTGTGGTTCCACGGCGATCTCGCGGCGGGGAACCTGCTGGTCGCGGACGGAAAGTTGAGCGCCGTCATCGACTTCGGCACGTCCGGCGTGGGTGACCCGGCGTGTGATCTGGTGATCGCCTGGACGATGCTCTCCGGCGACAGCCGCCAGGCGTTCCGGCAGGAGGTCGGGCAGGACGACGGCACCTGGGCGCGGGCCCGCGGCTGGGCGCTGTGGAAGGCCCTGCTGCTGGTGCGGCAGCACCTGGGCGACAACCCCGAGTTGGCCGCCGCCCACCAGCACGTGATCGCCGAGGTCCTCGACGACCACGACCGCGCCGTCCGGTAACCCGCTGGACGTTGGTAGTGGACGGTCTGGACCGATGGCAGTACCGGCCCGTCCGGGTCGCCGGGACAGTCGAGGGATGACGCAGCACGGGGAGCAGCGGACAACGGTCGGTCACACCTGGGAACCGGGGCGGCGACGGCTCGCCCCGGTTCTGGCACTGCTGCTCCTCGCCCCCTGGGCGGCCGAGTGCTCATGGGGCGGGTTCGCCGGCGCCGACATGCTGCTCGCCGTGGTCGTCCTGGCCCCCATGTACGGGGGCGCGGCGGTGCTGATCCGCGAGGCGGCCCGGCGTACGGGTGGTGGTTGGCCGATGATCGTGCTGCTCGCGGCGGGCTTCGGGGTATTCCAGGCGGGGCTGGTCGACCAGGCGCTGTTCAATCCCGAGTTCCTCGCCGACACCGAGTTCGCCGAACTCAGCGCGGCGGACGGCACCCGCATCCCGGTGCTGGGCTTCAGCGCCCAGGAGGCGGTCAGCTTCCTGGGCAACCATGTGGCGTTGACCATCTGCGCGCCGATCGCGATTGTCGAGGCGTACCTCTCTCCGGCTCGCCGCCTGGGTCCGTGGTTGCGGGCGCCCGGCCTGGCCGCAATGGCCGTCCTCTACCTGCTGGGCAGCCTGCTCATCTTCGCCGACGACAGCGGGCGCAAGGGGTTCCTGGCCAGTCCCGGGCAGCTCATCGGGGCGTCGGCGGTGGTCCTCGGCCTGGTCGTGGTGGCGGCCCTGCCCCGGTGGCGGCGTCGGATGCCGCCCGCACCGGCCGTTGCGCCCCACCCGAGCCGGCCCGGAGCGCTGGTCCTGGTCGTCTACCTGGGCGTGAGTCTGCTGTCCGGCTGGTTCGCGGTGGCCGCCGCGGTCGTCGCCTTCGCCGGGCTGGCGGCCGTGCTCGTCCGCTGGTCCGGGCGCGCCGGGTGGGGGCAGGGGCACGTGCTGGCCTGCGCCGCGGGGGCGCTCGTGGGTGCGGCCGTGCTCGCCTATCTGGTGCCCCCTTACGCGCCGGCGTCCCCCGCGCAGGCCCTGGCCAGCGACGTACTCGTCAGCGTGCTCGCGGTCGCTCTGCTCGCCGGGGCGTACGCGCGACTACGCCGGCACGGCGAGTGGCCCCGGCGGCGCTGACCTGCTCAGCCCGGCAGCTCGGGGCCGTGGTCGAGGAGGGGGGCGAGCAGGTCGCCGTACTCCTCGATCCGGTCCAGCACCTCGGCGGCGGTGTACGGGCGGGTGGCCGGCCGCTTGCCCGCCGCACCAGCGGAGACCTCGTCCCAGGTCAGCGGCGCGGAGACCGACGGCACCGGCTGGGCGCGCAGCGAGTACGGCGCGACGGTGGTCTTCGCCGCGTTGTTCTGGCTCCAGTCGATGAACACCTTCCCGGGCCGGAGGTTCTTCGCCATCTTCGACAGGATCAGCTTGGGATGCTCGCGCTCCAGTTCCTGCGCGACCCGCCGCGCGTACGCCGACACGTCGTCGGCGGACTGGGTACCGGCGATCGGGCAGCACAGCTGCATGCCCTTCTTGCCCGAGGTCTTGGGGTACGAGTCGACCCCGTCGACCGCGAGCCGGTCCCGCAGCAGCAGCGCCACCTGGCAGCATTGCCGCAGCGACGCCGGTGCCCCCGGGTCCAGGTCGACCACCATCAGGTCCGGGTGCTCGCCGATCTTCCACTGTGGGGTGTGCAGTTCCAGGGCGGCCAGGTTGGCCAGCCAGACCAGGGTGGGCAGGTCGTCGGCGACCACGTAGTCGATGGTCTCCCGGCCCTTGGTGGAGCCGGGTGCGGGCAGCGTCTCGACGCGTACCCACGGCGGGGTGGCGGCGGGCGCGTTCTTCTCGAAGAAGGAGTTGCCGTCCACCCCGTTCGGGTAGCGGATCCGGGTCAGCGCCCGGTCGTGCAGGTGCGGCAGCAGCACGGGTGCCACCCGGGTGTAGTAGTCGATCACCTCGCCCTTGGTGAAACCGGCGTTCGGGTAGAGGATTTTGTCCAGGTTGGACAGCTCCAGGGTTCGGCCCTGCACGTCGACCCGGAGCCGCTCAGCTGGCATCGTCGACCTCCTCGGCCGGCTTGTCCGGCCGTAGCCGCAGGATACGGGGAAACCGCAGCCGCCCGTCCGGGGTGCGCTGGCCGTACTTGACCTCCACCACCACCCGGGGTGTTACCCAGATCGCGCCCCGGGCATCCTCGCGGGGCACGTCCGCGCCAAACGGCGACGCGGTGGCGCGCAGCGGCTCCAGCTCACGCAGCAGCTCCCGTTCGAGCGCGGCGCCGATCCCGCCGCCGACCCGTCCCCGGAAGACCAGTCGCCCGCCGGCACCGGGCACCCCGACCAGCAGGCCACCGATCTTTCGTGCGCCGGGTCGCCAGCCGCCGATCACGAAGTCGCCGGTCACCTCCAGTTTCACCTTCATCCAGTCCGGCGAGCGCACCCCGGGCCGGTAGACCGAGCCGACCCGCTTGGCCATCACCCCCTCCAGGCCGTGCTCACCGGCCGCCGCGTAGGTGGCCTGGCCGTCGAAGAAGACCGGGGGCACCGCCCACCGCGCCGCGCCCAGCCCCAGGTCGTCGAGGGCCTCCCGACGGCGGGCGTACGGCCAGCCGGTGAGGTCCACCCCGCGCAGCCGCAACAGGTCGAAGATCATGTACGTGACCGGGACGGTCGCCGCCAGCCGGGCCGCCTTCGCCGGGTCCCGCACGTGCATCCGCTCGGCGAGGGCGGTGAACGACGGCCGCCCGGCCTGGTCGAAGAGCACCACCTCGCCGTCGAGCAGCGCGTCGTCGACCTGCTCGGCCAGCGGGATCAGTTCGGGGTACGCGGTGGTGATCTCCACGCCGGAGCGGGCGTACAGGCGTTGCCGCCCGGCGGCGATGTCGGCGAGCGCCCGTACGCCGTCCCACTTGAACTCGTACGCCCAGCCGGCACCGACCGGGAGCTGCCCGGTCATCGCGAGCATCGGCTTGAGCGGCGCGCCGGGCACGACCCGACTGTAGTAGCAAGCCGAACACCTCGCGTTACGTTCACTCTGATGCGAGCATGGTCGATACCGGGGAAGGGAGCGCAGGATGCGGGCCATCTGGAAGGGAGCCGTGTCGTTCGGCCTGGTCTCGATCGGGGTCAAGCTCTATTCGGCGACCGAGGAGAAGGACATCCGATTCCACCAGGTGCACCGGGAGGACGGCGGGCGGATCCGGTACAAGCGCACCTGCCAGGTCTGCGGCGAGGAGGTCAGCTACGACGACATCGCCAAGGGCTACGACATCGGCGGCGGGGAGATGGTGATCCTCACCGACGAGGACTTCGCCGAGCTGCCGTTGAGCACCTCCCACGCGATCGACGTGCTGGAGTTCGTCCCGGCCGAGCAGGTCGACCCGATCCTCTACAACAAGGCGTACTTCCTGGAGCCGGAGGGCACCGCGACCAAGCCGTACCTGCTGCTGCGGGACGCGTTGACCGACTCGGAGCGGGTGGCCATCGTCAAGGTGGCGCTGCGCCAGCGGGAGCAGTTGGCCACCCTGCGGGTCCGCGAGGGCGTGCTGCTGCTGAACACGATGCTCTGGCCCGACGAGATCCGTAAGCCGGACTTCGGCTTCCTCGGCGAGGACCTGAAGGTCCGGCCGCCCGAGCTGGCCATGGCCACCTCGCTGATCGACTCGATGGCCGGCGACTTCCAGCCGGACGAGTTCACCGACGACTACCGGGCCGCGTTGCAGGAGGTCATCGACGCGAAGGTGGAGGGACGCGAGGTGGTCCAGCCGGAGGAGGTCGAGGAGGCTCCGGCCGCCGCCGTCGACCTGATGGCCGCGCTCAAGGCGTCCGTCGAGCGGGCCCGCGCGGCCCGCGGCGAAGGTGGTGCGGCGGCGGGCGGCGGGGCGGGTGAGCCGACCCCGATCACCGCTGCGCGCTCCGCCCAGAAGAAGGCCGCCGGCACGGCGGCGAAGAAGGCCCCGGCGAAGAAGACCACCGAGAAGAGGACCGCCGAGAAGAAGACCGCCGCGGAGAAGAAGACGACCACCAAGAAGACCCAGCCGGCCAGGAAGACCGCCGAGAAGAAGGCGACGAAGGCCGCGAAGGCCCCCACGAAGAAGGCGACCCCCCGCAAGACCGCCTGACCACTCCCGACAGATGCCGCAATTCACGCCGGCACGCGGACGCCTCGGTCACCCGGACTCGGCGATTTCGCGCGCGTTAACACTCCGGTAGGCGCGAATCTCCGGCCTTCAGGCCATTGACCAGGAATTTTGTGAATCTTAGGCTGCCCCGGCATCCCCATGGAGAGGATTCACATGACACTCCCCCGCCTGCGTGGTGCCGCCCTCGCCACGGCCGCTCTGGTGGCCGCCGGCTCGCTGGTGGCACCGAACGCGGCCAGCGCAGCACCCGGCAACCCCGGCGCTCCCCGCTTCTCGCCCGGCGCTCCGAGCATCGGCGACCCGTACTTCCCCGACCAGGGCAACGGCGGGTACGACGTCCAGCACTACGACCTCAACTTCTCGTACGACCCGGCGACCCGGTTCATGAACGCCACCGCGACGATCACCGCGCTCGCCACCCAGGATCTCGACCAGTTCAACCTGGACTTCCGCGGGCCGGAGATCTCCTCGCTGACCGTGAACGGGAAGAAGACCGACTTCACCCGGGACGGCCAGGAGCTGGTCGTCACCCCGCGGCCGAAGCCGAAGACCGGGCAGACGTTCACCGTGGTGGTGAAGTACGCCGGCGTACCCGGCCCGGTGACCGACCCGGACGGGTCGATCGAGGGCTGGATCCCGACCGATGACGGTGCCTTCGTCGTCGGGGAGCCGCAGGGCACCCCCGCCTGGCTGCCCAGCAACGACACGCCGACCGACAAGGCGACCTTCCGGTTCACCGCGAAGGTGCCGGAGGGCCTCACCGCCGTCGGCAACGGCCAGCTCCTCTCCCAGCAGACCAAGGACGGCTGGACCACCTTCGTCTGGGACAACACCGAGCCGATGGCGACGTACCTGGCGACGATCACGATCGGCAAGTTCCAGGTCACCGAGTCGGTCCTGCCCAGCGGCATCCCGTCGTACGTGGCGATCGACCCGCGTCTGGTCACCGGCTCGGCGAACGCGGTGTCGCAGATCCCGAAGATGATGGAGTTCTTCACCGAGAAGTTCGGGCCGTACCCGTTCGCCTCCACCGGGGCGATCATCGACTACGCGCCGCAGGTGGGCTACGCCCTGGAGACCCAGACCAAGCCGATCTTCTCGAACACGGCGAGCGTCGGCACCATGGCCCACGAGATCGCCCACCAGTGGTACGGCAACAGCGTCTCGCCGGAGCGCTGGAAGGACATCTGGCTCAACGAGGGCTTCGCCACTTACGGCCAGTGGATGTACACCGAGTTCAACGGTGGGGCGACGGTCAACGCCACGTTCAACAGCAGCAGCAACTACGGGCGGGCCGCCTCCTCGTCGTTCTGGCAGGTGCTCCTCGCTGACCCGGGTCCGATGGACATGTTCAGCAACATCCCGTACAACCGGGGCGCGATGACCCTGCACGCGCTGCGCGGCAAGGTCGGCGAGGACGCCTTCTCCCGCATCCTGCGGCAGTGGGCGGCGATCCACCAGTACAGCCACGCCGCCACGGCCGACTTCATCTCGCTGGCCGAGCGGGAGTCCGGGCAGGATCTCACCGCCTTCTTCGACGTGTGGCTGTTCCAGAAGGGCAAGCCCACGTCCTGGTGACCGTCCTCACCGAGGGCGAAGCCAACGTCTGACGAGGTCGGCGACAGCGCCGACGCGGGGCCCGGAAGCAACGTTCCGGGCCCCGCACCGGCATCTCAGGCGTCCCATCCGTCCCACCCGTCATGATCGACCATCGGAAGTACGCCGACCACCAGGTACCGTGTGTCGGCGACGGCGTCCGTGGCCCGGACGCACCCACCTCTCAGCAGGGAGTCCAGGACGTGAGCGAGCACGCGGGCGGACAGGAGACCAAAGCACGGCGGCGACTGGCCGAACAGTTGGCGGAGCAGAAGGCCGCCGAGGCCAAGCGCCGCCGGCAGGCCTGGGCCGGCGCGTTCGCCGGCATCGCCGTGGTCGCGGTGCTGATCACCATGTTCGTGCTGGTCGGCCAACGCGGCGACGACACCCCCGAGCAGGCGGCTAACCCGCCGTCGGCGGTGCCCAGCGATCTGTCGGTGCCGGGCGCGCCGCCCGCCCCGGCCCCGCAGCTGCCCGAGGGCGCGGACCCGGCGCTCGGCACCAAGCCGACCGTGACCGCCGGCAAGGGCGAGCTGACCAAGCTCACCGTGACCTCGCTGATCGAGGGCAGCGGGCCGAAGGTCGAGACCGGCCAGGCGATCACCACCAACTACGTCGGTGTGTTCTTCGAGAGCGGTGAGGAGTTCGACTCCTCCTGGGGCCGGGGAGAGCCGGCCACCTTCCCGATCGGCGTCGGGCAGGTCATCCCGGGCTGGGACAAGGGCCTGGTCGGGGTGACCGTGGGCAGCCGGGTGCAGCTCGACATCCCGGCCGACCAGGCGTACGGCGACGGTGCCGGTGGCCGTCCGGGTGGCCCACTGCGCTTCGTGGTGGACGTCCTCGCCGCCCAGTAACGCCCGGCCGAAGTGAATGCGGAGGTATCTGTGACGGCGCTGGACGACGCGGGGCGGACCGCCCGGCTGATGTGGATGCACTACGAGCCCGTCCACGCCGTCACGTACTTCCACCCGCGGGCCCGGGCCGCCTACCAGGCGGCCGGGCTGCGCGGCTACTGGCGGGGCTACTTCGCCGGTCGGGCCGCCCCGCTCGGGCCGATCGGCGCCGCCCCCGTGGCCGCCGCCTTCTACAACTTCGCCCCACACATGGTGAGCCGCGCGCTGCCCGCGGTGTGGCAGCTGGCCACCCCCGAGGAGGCCCTCCGGTCCCGACTCACCGGGGCGGTGCAGGCGCTCGCCGAGCTGACCTACGAGCTGCCCGAGCGGCACCTGGCGGAGAGCGCCGAGCTGCTGGAGGCCGCCGCCGACACGGTCGAGACCGCCGGTCGGGTGCTCGGGGCGGCCAACGCCGCCCTGCCGCGCGGCGAATACCCGCTGGCCCGGCTCTGGCAGGCCGCCACCACGCTGCGCGAGCACCGCGGGGACGGGCACGTGGCGGCGCTGGTCACCGCCGACCTCGACCCGGTGGAGACGCTGGCCTGGCGGGTCGCGGTCGACATGCCACCGCAGAACCTGCTCGGCCGGGGCTGGTCCGAGCAGGAGTGGGCGCAGGCGCGCGAACGGCTGGCCGCCCGGGGCTGGCTGAGCGCGGACGGCGAGCCGACCGAGCGCGGACGGGCCGGTTTCCAGGCCGTCGAGGACGCCACCGACCATGCCGCCGCCCGGCCCTGGCGGACGCTGGGCGTGCAGCGTACGGAGCGGCTGCGCGAGCTGCTCGAACCGATCGCCCGGGCCGGCCACACGGTGATCCCGGCGGACAGCCCGATCGGCCTGCCCGCACTGCCCGGCTGAGCGGGATCCGGTTCCGTCGGGCAGGATGGTGCCGTGGTGGATGCGGTGGTCTTCGACCTCGACGGCGTGATCGTGGACTCCGAACCGGTCTGGGAGGAGGTCCGCCGGGCGTACGTGGCGACGCACGGCGGCACCTGGCGGGCGGACACCCAGCGCCGGTTGATGGGAATGAGCACCGGCGAGTAGGCCCACTATCTCAGCGACGAGCTGGGCGTGCGACGCACCGCCGAGCAGGTCGCCGCCGAGGTGGTCGAGGAGATGACCCGGCGCTACACGGCCCACGTACCGCTGATCGACGGTGCGGACGAGGTGGTGCGCCGGCTGGCCGGGCGGTGGCCGTTGGGTCTGGCCAGCTCGTCGCCGACCCGGCTGATCGCGGCGGCGCTAGCCGCCACCGGCCTGACCGACGCGTTCCGCACCACGCTGTCGACCGAGGAGACCGAACGCGGCAAGCCGGCGCCCGACGTGTACCTGACCGTCGCGCGGCACCTGGGCGTCGACCCGGCCCGCTGCGTAGCGGTGGAGGACTCGTCCAACGGGGTCCGGTCGGCGGCCGCCGCCAGGATGACCGTGGTGGCGGTGCCGCACGGGTCGTACCCGCTCGACCCGGACGCGGAGCGGCTGGTGGCGCTGGTACTCGGCTCGATCGGCGAGCTGACCCCGGAGGTCGTGGACCGGCTCGGCTGAACCGCCGCAGACCCGGTCCCGGCCAGCCTACGGTCGGTGACATGAAGGCAGTGGTGTACGAGGACACCGGTGACCCGTCCGTGCTCCAGCTGGTCGACCGGCCGGTGCCGGAACCCGGGCGCGGTGAGGTGCTGGTGCGCATCGCGTACTCCGGGGTCAACCCGACGGACTGGAAGGCCCGCCGGCAGGGGGCGCTGCCGGCCGGCTGGCAGACGCCCGGGCAGGACGGCGCCGGGGTGGTCGAGGCGGTCGGCGAGGGCGTCGACCAGGATCTGATCGGCGAGCGGGTGTGGCTCTGGGAGGCGGCCTGGCAGCGACCGTGGGGCACCGCCGCCGAGTACGCCGTGGTGCCGGTCCGCCAGGCGGTACGCCTCGGTGACGCCTCGTTCGAGCTGGGTGCCTGTCTGGGCATCCCGTTCCTGACCGCGCACCGCTGCCTGACCGCCGGGGAGTATCTGCCGGACGGGCTGCGTGCGGGTGCGTTGAGCGATCACACGGTGCTGGTACAGGGTGGCGCGGGTGCGGTGGGCAACGCGGCGATCCAGCTCGCGGCGTGGGCCGACGCCTGCGTGATCGCCACGGTGAGCAGCCCGGAGAAGGCGCAGCTGGCCGCGGCGGCCGGCGCCTCCGTAGTGATCAACTACCGGGAGCAGGACGTGGTCGAGGAGGTCCGCAAGGTCGCGCCCGACGGGGTGCACGCGATCGTCGAGGTCTCCGCCGCCCGCAACGCCGGCACCGACGCACAGCTGCTGCACCGGGGCGGGGCGGTCTGCGCGTACGCCGACGACGGGGGCGACGAGGTGACGCTGCCGATCCGTCCGCTGATGGTGGAGAACGCCCGCTGGCAGTTCGTGATGGTGTACACGGTGCCGAAGGCGGCCAAGGCGCAGGCGGTGGTGGACGTCGCGGCGGCCGCGGCCCAGGGCGGGATC
>NZ_POTY01000120.1 GCF_003236315.1 Micromonospora craterilacus | reverse complement strand
GCGGTCGACCAGGCGGGTGGTTTTCGGGGGCACCGACAGCGTGGTTTCCTTGGTGGAGCGCCAGCTCAGCACGACCAGCGGCTGCCCCGGTACCGGCACCTCGTAGACCTGTAGCGGGTTGGTCCGGTCGGCGGGGGAGAGCACCACCGGGCCGCCGCCGGCGGGGCGGTAGACGACCGCGCTCATCGTGCCCTCGGCGGTCTCCCAGGTGAGCTGGTCCAGTTCGGCCGGCTTACCGCCACCGAGGGCGACCTCGCCGAGCGTACGCACGGCCAGTTTCGCCTTCGGCCAGGACGCGGGCACCGACTGTGGGGCGCTCCGGTCGCCGATGCGCCGGGTGACGCTGCCGAACGGGGCCTCCTCGCCGGCCAGCAGGCAGGTGTCGAGGCCGGCCAGCGCACGCTTGCCCGAGCCGCTCTCGTCGCGTACCAGTGGATAGCGGGGGTTCGCGGTGCCGGTGCCGAGGTCGAGCAGTCGGTCGGCGGAGCGGCCCCGGGGCAGCGACTCGGTGGACCGCAGGGTGGCCGTCACCGTCACCGCCTGGCACTGCGGCACGTTGACCGGTGCGGTGAGACCGTCCGTGTTGGACAGGGTGCGGCCGTTCGGGCCGACCAGCCGCCGGACCCGTTCGGAGGTCAGATAGCGCCGCCCGTCGGCGGTCTGCACCGGCAGCACGTCGGAGTAGACCAGGTAGCCGGGATCGGTGTACTCGGTGGCGTGGCTGACCACGTACCGGTCGCCGTCGCCGGTGAGCTGGAGCAGCCAGGAGGCGGCCTGACCGGGTACCGACGCGGCGACCAGCGCCAGCGGGCTGCCGTCGGCCTCGCCGGAGAAGAGGATGCCGGACGACGGCAGGTGCACCCGATCGTCGACCGGTGACCGCCAGTCGCGTACCGCCTCGGTCACCGCGGCCGTCACCGCCGGGTCCTCGGCCAGCGAACCTCGCGGCGGCCAGACGGTCAGCGAGCCGTCCATGCTGTCGTAGCCGACCCGCAGGTCCCGTGGCCGGCGCTCGGCGACCGGCCCGCAGGCGGTGACGGCGACCAGCAGGGCAGACAGGCCGGTGGCCGTCAAGCCGCGCCAGCGGACTGGAGCCACCTGTTACGCCCCCGATCGCCTCGGTCGTCGTGTCGGAGGGCAATAGTACGAGATGTCCCGCCAATGGTTCGCGGCGGCTCACGCTGCGTCGCGCTGGGGCGCACTCGGTCCACAGCGGACGCCCACGTCGATTTTGGGGCTATTTCCCCACTCGGGTAGACTCCGCCGACTGTGACGCCTGCTGAGACCCGCGCCGCATCGCCGCCGGAATCCGACGTCGCCGCGGGCTCGCCGTCCGAACCCGTCACCCTGGGTAAGGGCACGCGGGACACCGCCGTGGACGCCGGCCCGACCGCGGCCCCGACTGTGGACGCCGGCCCGGCCACGGCCCCGACCGTGGACGCCGGCCCGACTGCGGCCCCGACCGTGGAGGCCGGCTCGACCGTGGACGCCGGTGCGGCCGGAGACGGGCGGGAATCCGCAGCATCCGCCCCTTCGCCATGGCGCCGGTTCCGGTGGACGCGCCGCCGGCAGGATCTCGCGGTCTTCGGCGGGTTCCTGCTCGTCGCGGTCTGGGTGACCAGCCAGATCTGGGCGGACCCGGCCGGGCGGGTGGCCTCGCTCTACAGCAGCGACCCGGCGCAGGTGCAGTTCTTCCTCGCCCACTCGGTACGGGTGGTGCTGCACGGTGAGTTCCCGTTCTTCACCGAGCAGTTCAACTACCCAGACGGGGTCAACCTGATGGCCAACACGGCCATCCTCGCGCTGGGCATCCCGATGGTGCCGGTGACCCTGCTGTTCGGGCCTGCGGTCACCTTCGTGCTGCTGGTCACGCTCGCCCTCGCCGGCACCGCCACGGCGTGGTACCACGTGCTGTCCCGGCACGTGGTGAGCAACCCGCTGGCCGCCGTGGTGGGTGGCTGGTTCTGCGGCTTCTCCCCGGCGATGCTGTCGCACGCCAGCTGGCACCCGAACATCATCAGCCAGTTCCTGCTGCCGTTCATCGTCTGGCGGGTGATGGTCATCACCCGGTCCGCCCGGCCGTACCGGGACGGTGCGCTGCTGGCCCTGCTGGTCACCGCGCAGGCGTTCATCAACGAGGAGATCCTGCTCTTCACCGCGATGGCCTGCGGAATCTTCCTGATCGCGGTCGTGGTGCAGCGCCCCGCGCTCTGGTCGGCGGCCTGGCGACCGCTGGGCAAGGCGGTGGCCACCTGCGCGGTGATCGCCGGCGCGCTGCTGGCGTACCCGCTGTACATCCAGTTCGCCGGGCCGATGGCGTACCACGGGCTCAGCGACGCCGTTCGGGACTACGGCAACGACATCGCCGCCTACTTCGCCCCCGGCTCGCCGACCATCGGCGGCAACCAGCGGGCGAACGTCAACCTCGCCCCGAACTACTCCGAGGAGAACGCCTTCTTCGGGTGGAGCCTGGCGCTGATCGCCGTCGGCATCGTGCTCTGGCTCCGGCGGGAGGTGCTGGTCCGGGCGCTCGCCGCGACCGCCGCGTTCTACACCATCCTCTCCCTCGGCGAGCAGATCACCTGGTGGGACCGGGAACTGATCGTCGGCCCGTGGGAGTGGCTGGTCCGGCTGCCGCTGCTCGACGCGGTGGTACCGACCCGGTTCGGCATGATCACCAGTGTGGTCGTGGCGATCCTGCTGGCCCTGGCCGTCGAGCGCAGTCGCACGTTGCCGCTGGACCGGCGGACCCTGCGTACGCTGACCGCCGGCGGTCTGATCCTCGCGCTGCTGCCGATCACGCCCATGCCGTTGCCGATGACCTCCCGGCCGCCGGTGCCGGAGTTCATCACCTCCGACCGCTGGCGGGCCTACGTCGAACCGGACCAGACGCTGGTGCCGATCCCGGTGCCGAGCATGGGCAACACCAACGGTATGCGTTGGGCCGCCGCGACCAACCTCGACTTCAAGATTCCCGGCGGTTACTTCCTCGCTCCGCGCAACGGCAACACCGGCGATCCGGGCCGGTTCGGCGGCCGGCCGAGCGGCATCGGGCGGCTGCTGGAGGAGGTCGCGACGACCGGCCGGACGCCGGAACTGAACGATCGCCAGCGGCGCCGGTCGCTCGACGAGCTGCGGCACTGGCGGGCAGCGGTCCTGGTGCTGCCGGTCAGCCAGCCGCACTCCGAGCCGCTGCGGCAGACCGTCGAGCAGTTGGTCGGCCCGGCCCGCCACGAGCTGGACGTCTGGGTGTGGGATGTGCGGTCGCTGACCGACCGCTCGTCGTAGATGCTGGCCGGCACGGCGGAGCGGCCGGCCGAGGCCGTCGCCCGTCGTCGCCAGCTGCCCGACCGCACCGGTGACGTGGCGGTGGTGGGTGGGTATCTCGCGCTGGCGCTGTGGCTGACCAGCCGGCAGTGGGGTCGCCCGGACCGGCTGTTCCATCAGGCCGGCGACCAGATCCTCTTCGAGTGGATGCTGGCCCGGGCGGCGCGTGCCGTGGTCGGGCTGGAGAATCCGCTGTGGAGCGACGCGTTGAACGCCCCCGGCGGGGTGAACCTGATGGCCAACACGTCGGTGCTCGGGCTGGGCGTCCCGCTGGCCCCGGTCACGCTGCTGTTCGGCACACAGGTGGCTTTCGTGGTGGCGGTGGTCGGCTGCCTCGCCGGCACTGCCACCGCCTGGTACGTGCTGCTGCGTCGCCGCCTGGTCGACTCCCGGCGGGCCGCCGCAGTCGGCGGGCTGGTCTGCGGCTTCGCGCCCGGCATGGTGGCCCAGGCCGGAACCCATCTGCACATGGCCGCCCAGTTCCTGGTGCCGGTGATCCTGGCGTTGGTGTTCCGCCCCGCACCGGGCGGCCGGGTGTGGCGGTCCGGCGTCCTGCTCGGCCTGGCGGTGACGTACCAGGTCTTCCTCGGCGAGGAGGTGCTGCTCTTCGTGGCGCTGGCCGCCGGCGTCTTCGTCCTCGGGTACGCGCTGGCCGACCGGGCTGCCGCCGGCCGGCTCGCCCGGGCGACGGCCGGCCGGATCGTGGTCGGGGCGGCGGTGGCGGGAGTGCTGCTGGCGTACCCGCTGTGGTTCCAGTTCTTCGGCCCCGGGCACTACCGCGGGATGCCGTTCCACGCGTACGGCTACCAGCTGGACGCGGCGTCGTTCACCGCCTCGGCCCGGCAGACCGTGTTCGGCGACAACCGTCTGCCGGGGCTGGCACCCAACCCGACGGAGGAGAACTCGTTCTTCGGGCCGGGGCTGCTGGTGCTCGCCGTGATCGTCACGATCTGGCTGTGGCGGCGCCCGCTGGTGCGCGCGCTGGCCGCCTGCGGGGTGCTGTTCGCGTTGCTCTCCCTCGGGGCCCGGGTACGCCTCGACGGCGCGTTCACCGACCTGCCGGGGCCGTACCGGCTGGTCGCCGGTCTGCCGCTGCTCGACCACGTGGTGCCGGCCCGGTTCTCGCTGGTCTGCGTACCGGTGCTGGGCATCCTGGTGGCGCTGTCGATCGACCGGATCCGGCAGGTGGGCCGGCCGGACGCCGGCCTCGGCCGACGGGCGGGCGGCAGGTCGCCGGCCGCCGGGCGACCGGCCCCGGTGAACGGTGTGCCGGCGGGTGGCCCCGGCACCGGGCCCCGGGCGGTGCCGGTGCGGCTGCTCTGGGCCGGTGCGGTGGCCGCCGCCCTGCTGCCGCTGACCCCAACCCCGATCCGCACCGTGCCGACCGGGCCGGTGCCGGCGTTCGTCGCCGACGGGACCTGGCGGGCGTACGTGCCGGCGGGCCGGACGCTGGTGCCGGTGCCGCCGGTCACCAACGCGGGCCGCAGCCCGGGGATGCTCTGGTCGGCCCGGACCGGGCTGGCCTTCACCGCGCCGGGCGGCTTCTTCATCGGCCCCCGTGCGCCGGACGACCCGGCGGCCCGCTGGGGTGCCCCGGACCGGCCCACCTCGGTGCTGCTGCGGCGGGTGGCGGACACCG
The DNA here is from genome assembly GCF_003236315.1 of Micromonospora craterilacus. Classification (GTDB taxonomy): domain Bacteria; phylum Actinomycetota; class Actinomycetes; order Mycobacteriales; family Micromonosporaceae; genus Micromonospora; species Micromonospora craterilacus. The sequence goes on along the minus strand of NZ_POTY01000120.1, from coordinate 15,501 downwards.
GCGAGGTGCCGCCGATCACCGACGCGGACCGCCGTCAGGCGGTGGCGGACCTGCGGCACTGGCGGGCGGCCGTGGTGGTCCAGGGTGGACTGCAGCACGGCGACCCGATGCGGCGCGCCGTCGAGGCGCTGCTCGGCCCGCCCCAGGAGATCGGCGACGCCCTCGTCTGGGACGTCCGGCCCCTCGTCGGCTGACGCCCTACACCCGGTCCCGGACGTCCCAGAGCCAGACGTCGTCGACCCGCTCGGGCGGGCCGAGCAGGGCGGTCAGCAGGTCGCGCAGCACCGCCTCCCGGGGGTGGGCGCCGAGGACCACCACCGAGGCCCGCCAGAAGCGCAGGTCCGCCAGCGCCTCGCGGCGGTTCTCGTCGGTCAGCTCGGGCAGTTCCCCGGCGTCCATGGTGCGGTAGATGAGCGTGCTGGTGGGCCGGTTCGGCGCGCCGAAGACACCCTGGCCGTCCAGGTTCGGGCCGATGAAGTAGCCGGCCGGGATCCGGAACTCGTGCTGGGTCAGCGCGCTCCAGCGCAGCGTGGACAACCCGTGCACGTTGCTGGGGATGGGCACCGGCACCAGCGTCCGGCCCGCCGGCACGTACGGCTGCCAGGCGCCGGAGGTGATGAAGGCCGGCGGCGGGTCGACCGGCTCGGCCGGTAGCGGGCGGGGGATCAGCGGCAGTACGGCGAGCGCGATCGCGGCGTACCCGGTCGCCTGCTGCCAGCGGGGGCGCGGCCGGGTGGTGGGCGCCGTCATCCCGGGGGTGCGCTGCGCCGGCACGGGCGGGCGGCCGTTGCCGGCCACCGCGTCCCAGGCCAGCGCGAGCAGCACGCCGAGCGCGGCGGTGGTCACCAGGGTCAGCCGGGTCGGCATCATCATCTCGACCAGCGGCAGGTCCCCGGGAATGTACGACCACGGGCCGGCGATCCCGGTCAGCTCGCCGTTGAACCGGATCTCCGGGCCGAGTGAGGCGACCGAGAAGAGCACCACCAGTACGGCGAGGATCCGGGCGACCAGTGAGCGGCGCACCAGCAGCGCCAGCGCCACCACCGACAGCAGCACCAGCGGCCAGCCGAACCAGGTGTTCTGCTCGGTCCGCCCGATGGTCAACTCGACCGCCTCGTCACCGGCGAGCGTGTCCCGGGCGAAGGTGACGAAGGCGACGATGTCCTCGCCCCAGCTGTGGAAAACCCCGCCCTGCAGGCCCCGGTAGGACTGCGGACCGTTGAACTGGAACCAGATCGGGTAGGCGGTGAGCAGCAGGGCCAGCCCGCCGCCGACGCCGAGCCCGGCCGCGAACGTGCCGGCGCGGGCTCGCGCGGCGCGCGGTCGCAGCAGCGCGTACGTGATCACGACGACCAGGCAGGCCATCGCCGTGAGCAGCAGCATCTCCTCGTTGATGAAGATCTGGTACGCCACCAGCAGGCCCAGCACCAGGCCGTTGCGCCGCCACCGGCCGGGTTCGGTCAGCCGGAACACCCGCACCACGATCAGCGGGAGCAGGAAGTTGGAGACGAAGTTGGGCTGACCGTTGGCGTGGTGCACGATGCCGGGGGCGAAGCCGAGGAACCCGCCGCCGACGAAGGCCGCGGCGCGGGAGCGCACCAGGTGCCGCGACAGCATCCAGTACGAGGTGCCGGCGGTGGCCGCCAGCGCGCCGCCCAGGTAGAGCGCGTACACCACCTGGGGGCCGAGCAGCATGGTCAGCGGGGCCAGCGGCAGAGTCACCCCGAGTAGCGAGGTGTTGGCCATCATGTTCACCCCGTCCGGGGCGTTCTGCTGCGTGCTGAACAGCGGGTTCTCCAGGTGGCGCAGCGAGTACGCACCGTGCGAGAAGAGCCACTCGAACCAGCTGTGGTCGGTCGGCAGGTGGGACGACACCCGGTTCTGCACGTCCCCCCAGTAGTTGAGGCAGACGACGACACCGAGCAGCACGTAAGCTCCGATGGCCAACACGTCGGCGCGCGCCGGGCCGCGTCGGCGACGTGGTGTCGTTGCTTCCGCCTCGGCGGTCTCGGAGACGGGATTCAGCGAGGGATCTACCACCGGCACAGCCACGACGGGCCATCGTACAGGCGCGCGGCGGAGCACCCCGACGGCCGTGAGGGGTGCGCGGCGGGGGAGGACGACCGTGACGTTGATCGAACTCGGTGAGCGGACCGAGCCGACCGACCCGGAGCCGTCGCGCCGCCGGCGCCGCTTCGGCAACTCGCCGACGGCCCTGGTGCTGGTGGCGCTGGTCGTGCTGCTGACCCTGGCCGGTGCTGCGCCGGCAGGTCCCCGGATGCAGGCGATCCTGCCGTCCTCGCTGGCCGCCCGGGTGTACCTCACCGGAGACCAGATCCTCACCGTCGTGCCGGTACCCGGGGCCACCTACGGTAGCCAGGAGTTGCTCGCCTACCGGAGGCCGGAGCGGGCCGCCGGCTCGCCGCACCAGCTCACTCCACTGTGGCGGATGCCCATGGGGCCGTTTGACCGGGTCGAGACGGCCGAACGCGTGGACGACTTCGGGCTGGTGCTCTCCCTTTTTCGGGAGCGCGTCGGGTCTGAGACCCTGCTGCTGGACAGCCGGACCGGTCAGCTCCGCTGGCGGAAACCCGGATTCGCGACGCTCGACGCGTCGGGCCGGGTGCAGCTGCGAACGTACGATGCGGAGGTGCCGATCACATTCGCCGCGGTCGAGTTGGCCGGTGGTCGCGAACTGTGGTCGGTGTCATCGAAGGCGACCTGGGTGACCTATCACCAGCGGGACGCGACGATCGACGCTGTCGTGATCTCGACGGTGACCGGCGACATCGAGGTGCTGGACCCGGAAACCGGCGCGTTGCGGGACCGTGTCCGGGCCACCAGCGACGAACCGGGCGGTTACCGGCGGGTGTGGGTGATCGGTGACCTGGTTCTGGCGGACAACTCGCAGGGTGTGGTCGCCTACGACATCGACGGACTGGTCCGACGCTGGCGGACGGCAGGCTCGCCGATCGAATCGGTTGACCAGTGTGGCGCCCTGCTCTGTGCGCGCGACATCGACCGTGCCACGCACGTGCTCGATCCGGCGACCGGAGCCGTCCTGTGGAGCGTCGACGACGTCTACCTCCTGCGCGCCGACGACCGGCGTGCCCTGGCGGCCGATTACCGGGCCATCCCGGTGGCGAAGGTGACGACCATCGACGCGGGGACGGGACGGATCGCCGTCGACCACGGCACCTGGGACCTGGTCGACGAGGTCGATCATGCCCCGTACCTGCTCGGGACGCGTTCCATCCCCAAGGTCGGTGCGGTGCTGGCTCGGCTCGACCTGACGCAGGCGCAGCCACGGCGCATCGACATGCTGCCCGGTGCGGTCGGTAACTGCCAGTATCGGGACGACCTGATCGCCTGCCGCCGTCAGAACGGCGACTTCGGGCTGTGGCAGCTGCGCGACTGACAGCTCACCGGGTGGGCGCCGCGCGCGCCGGCTGCGCGGCGGGAAAGGACGACCGTGACGTTGATCGACCTCGGTGAGCTGGCCGAGCCCACCGACCTGGAGTTGCCGCGTCGGCGGCGGCCGCCGAGCACCCGTCGGTGGGGGGCCGGTGTGGTGGCGTTGGTCGTGCTGCTGACCCTGGCCGGTGCCGCGCCGCCGGCTGCTCGGGTGCACGCGACGCTGCCCGGCAGCCTGGCGTCCGATCTGATCCTCACGGAGGGTTACATCTTCGCCGTAACGCCGATGCCCGGTGTGACCGGCGGTGCCCAGGAACTGGTCGCCTACCCCCGGCCGGAGCACGCCACCGTCATGCCGCAGCGGCTCGCCCCACTGTGGCGGGTGCCCGTGCCGCCCGCCAACCACATCTCCCGGGCGATGCCGGTCGCCGACGGCGGAGTGCTGCTCTCCATGGTCGTGCCGGAGCGCTCGGACAATCTCGAGACGGTGCTGCTGGACATCCGCACCGGGCAGCAGCGTTGGCGGGCGCCCGGGTTCGCGACGCTCGACGGCTCGGGCCGGGCACTGTTGCGCACGTTCGCGGAGGACGAGCAGGTCACGGTGCGCTCGGTCGAGGTGGCCAGCGGCCGTGAACTGTGGTCGGCGAAGCTGGCCTTCGCCCCGCTGAACTACCAGCAGTGGGACAGCATGACCGACGCCGTGGTGGTGTTCACGGTCGCCGGCGACGTGGAGGTGCGGGATCCGGAGACCGGCGCGGTCCGACACCGCCTTCCCCGGCCCGGCGGCCCGGCCGGAGACCCGCAGACGTGGCTGGCCGGTGACCTGGTGTTGGTGATCCGCGATGCGGGGACCATCACCGCCTACAGCGTCGACGGGCTGGCCCAACGCTGGCAGACCACCGTGCCGCGCGCCGACTACGCCAACCGGTGCGGAGCAATGATCTGCGTGGGATCCGGCGACGCTGTGGATGTCCTCGACCCGGAGACCGGGGCCGTCGAGTGGCGCAGCACCGAGGACGTCGACGTCCTGCTGGTGGGGGACGTGCGGGCCGTGGCATCCAGAAGAAGCAACAACTTGGAGCTGGTCGCGCTCGACGTGACGACCGGGGGAGTGCTGACCGACTACGGTGCCTGGGCTCTCGTCTCCCCGTACGGCGAGTCGCCGCAGCTGCTTGGGACACGCGTGGTGCCCGAGGTGGGCCTGGTGCTGGCCCGGTTCGATCCGGCCGAGCCGCAGCCGCGTCGCGTGGACGTGCTGGCCGGTGCCGTCGACGGCTGCCAGTACGGGTACGGCCTGATCGCCTGCCGGCGGGAGGACGGGTCCTTCGGGGTGTGGCAGCTGCGCGGCGGGGGAGAACGAGCGTGACGTTGATCGACCTCGGTGAGCTGGCCGAGCCGACCGACCTGGAGTTGCCGCGCCGGCGGCGGCCGCCGAGCACCCGCCGGTGGGGGGCCGGTGTGGTGGCGTTGGTCGTGCTGCTGACCCTGGCCGGGGCCGCGCCGCCGGCCGTTCGGGTGCACGCGACGCTGCCCGGCAACTCGGCGTCCGATCTGATCCTCACGGAGGGTCACATTTTCGTGGTCACCCCGGTGCCGGGGGTGACCGACGGCACCCAGGAACTGGTCGCGTACCCCCGGCCGGTGCGCGCCACCGTCACGCCGCAGCGGCTCGTTCCCCTGTGGCGGGTGCCCGTGCCGACAGGTCGGCGGATCATCCGGGCGGAGTCCGTCGACGACCTCGGGGTACTGGTCTCCACGGCCCGGACACGGGTGGTCGGGCCGACCAACACCGCCGAGACCGTTCTGCTGGACGTCCGCACCGGGCAGCAACGCTGGCGGGCGCCCGGGATCGCGACGGTCGACGCGTCGGGACGCGTGCTGCTGCGGACGTTCGCCGTGGAGGAGCCGACCACGCTGGCGGCGGTCGAACTGGCCACCGGCCGCGAACTGTGGTCGACGTCGGTGCCGGCGGCCTGGATGGAATACGCCGAGCGCGACGGCGTGATCGACGCCGTCGTGGTGTCCACGACAGCGGGCGACATCGAGGTGCTGGACGCGGCGACCGGGGCGCGTCGACACCGCCTCCCCGCGCTCGACGACCTGGCCGGCTATCAGAGCGGGTCGGTGGTCGGCGACCTGCTGCTGGTGATCCGTAACTCGCGGCGCATCACCGCGTACGACCTGGACGGGCTGGTCCAACGCTGGCAGGCGACGATGCCGCTGACCGACTATGTCACCGGGTGCGGCGACCTGCTCTGCGCCCGGAGCAGCAGCGGCGGCGGCGCGCACCTCCTCGACCCGGACACCGGGGCCGCCGGGTGGAGCAGCACCGACGAGGTCGACATCGTGCTGGTCGCGACCGGACATGCCCTGGCGGTCATCGGCACGGGCAGCGGCCTGGATGTGGTCGCCGTCGACGCGGCGACGGGGAAGAAACTGACGGACTACGGCACCTGGGCTCTGGTCAACAGCTACGCGTACCGGCCGCAGCTGCTTGGGGTTCGCGTGGTGCCCGAGGTGGGCCTGGTGCTGGCCCGGTTCGATCCGGCCGAGCCGCAGCCGCGCCGCGTGGACGTGCTGGCCGGTGCCGTCGACGGCTGCCAGTACGGGTACGGCCTGATCGCCTGCCGGCGGGAGGACGGGTCCCTCGGGGTGTGGCAGCTGCGCGACGGGGAAGGACGAGCGTGACGTTGATCGACCTCGGTGAGCTGACCGAGCCCACCGACCCGGAGCCGCGGCGCCGGCGGCGCCCGCCGAGTACCCGCCGGTTGGGGGCCGGTGTGGTGGCGCTGGTCGTGCTGCTGACCCTGGCCCGGGCCGCGCCGCCGGCTGCTCGGGTGCACGCGACGCTGCCCGGCGGGCTGGCGTCCGAGCTGATCCTGACCGAGAGTCAGATCTTCGCCATCACCCCGGCACCGGGGGTGACCGACGGCACCCAGGAACTGGTCGCGTACCCCCGTCCGGAGCACGCCACCGTCACGCCACAGCGACTCGCCGCACTGTGGCGGGTGCCCGTGCCGGACGGCCACACGGTCCTCTGGGCGGAGTCCGTCGACGACCTCGGCGTGCTGGTCTCCACGGCCCGGGAACGCGCGGTCGCACCGATCGACACCACCGAGACCAGGCTGTTCGACATCCACACCGGGCAGCAGCGCTGGCGGGCGCCCGGGTTCGCGACGCTCGACGCATCGGGACGCGTGCTGCTGCGGACGTTCACCGTGGAGGAGCAGGTCACGCTGGCGGCGGTCGAGCTGGCCAGTGGGCGTGAACTGTGGTCGACGTGGTTGCCGGCGGGCGCCTGGGCGGACTACCACGAGCGCGAGGGCATGATCGACGCCATCGTGGTGTCCACCACCGCCGGCGCGGTCGAGGTGCTGGACCCGGCGACGGGAGCGGTCCGGCACCGCCTGCCCGCGCTCGACGACGAACCGGTCGGCTATCGGAGGGTGTCGGTGATCGGCGACCTGGTGGTGGTGATCCGCAACTCGCAGACCGTCACCGCGTACGACGTGGACGGGCTGGTCCGACGCTGGCAGGCGACGATGCCGCTGGCCGACTATGTCACCGGGTGCGGCGACCTGCTCTGCGCCCGGAGCAGCAGCGGCGGCACGGGCCTCCTGGACCCGGACACCGGGGCCGTCCGGGGTAACACCGAGGTCGTCGATGTCCTGCTGGCCGGGAACGGGCGCGCTCTGGCGATCACCAGCCGGCGCAGCACCCTGGGGGTGATCCTCGTCGATGTGGCGACTGGGGAACAGTTGACCGACTACGGCCTCTGGGATCTGGTCGCCAGCTACGAGGAGCTTCCGCAACTGCTCGGGGTGCGCACGCTGCCCGACGTGGGCCTGCTACTGGCCCGACTCGACCCGGCCGAAGCGCGGCCACACGGCGTCGACGTGCTGGTCGGCGTCACCGGCGACTGCCAGTACGGGTACGACCTGATCGCCTGCCGCCGGGACGACGGGTCCTTCGGGGTGTGGCAGCTGCGCGGCTGATTAGCTCGGCGGGGAAGCGAAAGCCCTAATGGGCGAGGTTCCGCCCCGGTGTGGTCACGTCCCGGCTCCCGTCGCTTCCTGCCGGGAGCATCGCTCCTGTCGAAGGTTTCCGGCAACCCCGGCCGGGGTGGTACGGCGGCTTGGCCACTGACACTAGGTTGTCGGGTGGTCGCGGGCGAGGAGGGGCTGCACATGCGGGTACTGGTGGTCGAGGACGAGCGGAACCTCGCCGACGCGATCGCGCGGGGGCTGCGCAAACGCGGGATGGCGGTGGACGTCGCGTACGACGGCGACAGCGGCCACGAGATGGCCTTCGTCACCCGCTACGACGTGGTGGTGCTCGACCGGGACCTGCCCGGCATGCACGGCGACCAGATCTGCGCCGAGCTGGCCGCGTCCGGCGCGTTGACCCGGGTGCTGATGCTGACCGCCAGCGGGACGGTCGCCGACCGGGTCGAGGGGTTGCAGCTCGGCGCGGACGACTACCTGCCCAAGCCGTTCGCCTTCGACGAGCTGGTCGCGCGGGTGCAGGCGCTGGGGCGGCGAGCCACCCCGGCGGCCCCACCGGTGCTGGAGCTGGCCGACCTGGTGGTCGATCCGGCCCGCCGTACGGCCACCCGCGGCGGCGCGCCGGTGGAGCTGACCAACAAGGAGTTCGGCGTGCTCTGCGAGCTGCTCAAGGCGCGCGGTGCGGTGGTGTCCAGCGAGGAGCTGCTGGAGCGGGTCTGGGACGCCAACACCGACCCGTTCACCACCATCGTCCGGGTCACCGTGATGACCCTGCGTCGCAAGCTCGGCGATCCTCCGCTGATCGAGACGGTGGTGGGCGCCGGCTACCGTACGGCCGAGGTGCCGGCGTGATGGCGGTCCTGCGGCGCCGGCCCAGCCTGCGCCTGCGCCCGACGCTGCGGCTGCGGCTGACCCTGCTCAACGGCGTCCTGCTGGTCGGGGCCGGTGCGATCCTGGTGCTGCTGGCCTGGCTGCTGGTCCGGGACGCGCTGCGGCCCACCGACGAGTTGCTGCCCGGCACCACGGTGTTGCTGGCCGACGGGCGCTCGCTGGACGCGGAGGCGTGGCAGCGGCAGCTGGTCGACTCGGCCTCGGGGGAGCTGCTGGCCAAGGGGCTCGCTGCGCTGCTGGCGATCGGGGTGGTCGGCGTGGTCGGGGCGTATGCGGTCGCCGGCCGGGCGCTGCGGCCGCTGCACCAGGTCACCGCCACCGCGCGGCGACTCGGCGAGACCACGCTGGACCAGCGGATCGGCTACTCCGGCGCGGACGACGAGGTGGCCGAGCTGGCCGACACCTTCGACGCGATGCTGGACCGGATCGCCGCCGCCTTCGAGGCACAGAAGCGGTTCGTCGCCAACGCCTCGCACGAGCTGCGTACGCCGCTGGCGGTGATGCGGACCGAGATCGACGTGACGCTCAGCGACGACGAGGCGGACACGGCCGAGTACCGCCGGATGGCGACCGTGGTGCGCGACGCGTCCGAGCGGGCCAACAGCCTGGTCGACGCGCTGCTGGTGTTGGCACGCAGCGAGGCGCAGACGGGGCGCCGGCTCGGCCGGCGCACCGAGTGCGACCTGGCCGCCGGCACCGTCAACGCGCTGTCCGCGGTACGCCGGGAGGTGGAGCGGATCAAGCTGGACGTGCAGACCTCACTGGAACCGGCGCCGGTCGTCGGCGATCCCGGTCTGCTGGACCGGCTGGCCGGCAACCTGATCGAGAACGCGGTCCGCTACAACCACCTGCACGGCCGGCTCTGGGTGCGGACCGGCTCGGACGGGCAGCGGTCCTGGCTGGTGGTGGGCAACACCGGCTTCGAGGTGGACCCGGCCGACGTGCCGGGGCTGTTCGAGCCGTTCCGGCGGGGCGGCCGGGAACGGACCGGGGCGCGCGGATCGGGCCTGGGCCTGTCCATCGTCCGGGCGGTGTGCGACGCGCACGGCGGCACGGTGGCCGCCGTCGCGCAGCCCGGCGGCGGCCTGGAGGTGACGGTGACCCTGCCGGCGGCGGATGCCGCGCCGGCGCCGGACCTGGGTCGGTGAGGCCGCGAACCGCGTTCTGGGTACGGCCGCAGCCGTACCCAGAACAACATCGAGGAGAACGGGGCGGAGCCGGCTACGGGCGAAGCCGGTTGGCGAAGATGTACTCCGCCAGCGCGTTGCCGGAGGCGACACCGGCGTCGGCGTCGATCCGGAAGTGCACCCCGAGGTAGATCCGGCTTATCCCGTTCTCGATCGCCGCCTGGCTGAAGCTGGTGAAGCTTCGGGTGACCCCCGACGCGTAGGGGTCATCGGTGGTGGCGGTGAAGGCCAGGTTGTCGGTGCCGAAGTAGAGCCGCATGATCCCCGCCCAGGCCCCGCCGAAGGTGGCGTGTCCGGAGGCGTACGCCGGGAACGGCGGGGAGAAGCTGACCCCGGCGAGGTCCTTGGACAACGGTCGCCAGTTGGCGTCCGCGACGGTTTCCGGCCGCCCGTCCTCGTGGGCGCGCTGGATCGCGGTCTCCGGCCGCCACAGGTCGATGTTGGTCAGGAACTTTCCGTCCCGGGCGACGATGCCGGCGTCCCCGAGTGCCAGCCCCACCAGCCCGTAGAGCCGGGCGTTCTCCATGACGGTCAGGCCACGCTGCACCGACAGGATCGTGGTGTGGTCCAGCAACTGCCCCGGCGGCTTGTACGTGCCGTCCAGGTCGTTGGCCCAGAAGTGGGCGATCTGGGTCTGTGTGGCGGTACGGGTGGTCGAGTTCCTCGCGCCCAGCTCCTTGACCTCGTTGAGCTGGACACCGTACTCAGGCTTGCTGAGCAGATCCGCGTAGGAGGTGGCGCCCAGCGGTGCCGGCGGGCGGAACTGCGCGCCCGAGGTCATCGCGAACGGCGTGACCAGACCCCAGTTCGGCGCCAGCGCCGGCCGGGAGTCCGTTGGCCGCCACGAGCCGGGAACGTTGTCCAACTGGTACGGCGTGTTGTTGGCGGAACCGTCGTTGCTCCGGGCCTGGATCATGGCGTCGGCTGCCTGCGCGCCGATCGAGGCGCCCCGGTCGAGTTGGAGCTGGCTGGTGCCGGTCGGAAGCTGGGCGGTGGCGTGGTTCAGGTTCGCGGTGAAACTACGGCCCGGGAACGCCGCCACCAGCGTGCTGTGCGCCGCCTTGTTGATCGCCGCTTCCAGGGACGGGGCGACGGCGTCCGCGGTGACCGGCACCCGGACCAGGTACGGCTGGCCGGTCGGCACCACCGAGGTAGCCGCGTCGTAGATCGCGCCGTGCATCATCGCGCCGGCTCGGCTGAGCACGGTCGGACCGGCTGCGGTGCCGGTCGCGGCCCGGTACGCGTCGAGCAGCACGCCGTTCCAGTAGCGCACCGGATCGAACGGGGCCGCGGTCAGTTCGACAAGTGAGACGTTGTCGAGCCAGGCGGTGAAAGCGGGACCGCCGCCAAGGTTGAAGATCACCTGCGCGTCGTTGGCGGCCAGCGGCGAGGTGAAGGTGAACGAGAAGTGCTGGGAGGTGGTGGTGAGGTTGATGCCGCGACTGAACGGCGCGGTGTACGGGGCGGCCTCCCGCTGCACGATCGCCTGGACGCTACGCGCGGCGCTGGCCGAGGCGTCGAACTGTATGCGGTAGGAGCGACCAGCCCGCAGCGTCAGGCCGCTCAGACCGACGATGTCGTCCCAGGGCTGGGCCGTGGCGCTGCCCGCGCTGACCCGAAGCCGTTGGCCGTCCACGCCGAGTTGGGTCGCGGTGTTGCTACGCCACCAGGGCGCGGTGGTGCTGTTGAAGGTGCCGTTGCCGACCAGCTCCGTCTCGATCAGGGAGATGTTGTCCAGGCACACGGTCACCGCCTGCGGGCGACCGCCGAGTTGAAAGACCACCTGCCCGCTGGAGGTGCCGATCGAGGAGGTGAACGGGACCGAGATGCGGCGCAGGCCGGCGTCGGCTTGGACGCCCTGGTCGAGGGTGGGCGTCTGTGGGGCGGCTTCGAGCTGCACCCGGGTCCGGATGTGGACCGGTGCGCTCGCCGAGACGTCGAAGGCGAGGGCGTACGCCTTCCCATTGGTCAGGGTGATGCCGCTCTGGCCGACCAACGCGTCGTACACGTTGGTCGTACCGCCGGCCACATTGACGCAGAGCTGCCCGGCGACGACCTGGAAACTGGTGTGCTGGCTGTTCCACCAAGACGCCGTGGAGCCGGTACTGAAGGTGCCGTTGGTGATCAGCTCCGCCAGGGGCGAAGCAGCCGCCGGTTGGGCGGGTGCCGCCAGGGTGCTTCCCACCACCGTGGCGAGCACGGTGCCGGCCAGCAGGCGGGCGAACCGTCTGGGTCGGGGACCCGGTGGTGACAACGCGGACAACGGAGAACGGACCACTGAGAACTCCCACAGGTGAGGAACCGGCATCTACCGGCGTCAGCATGGCCCGCCTCAACATCACATCGATAGCGTTGCCGTTACAGGGAGTAGCTACCCGATTGGGTTCGAGACCGCTGCCTCCTCCTCGATGAGGGAGAGGTTGGCCAGCATGACGTGGTAGGTCTCGGGATGGCCGCCGAGCTGAAAGGTGATCTCCCCCTGCCCGGTGCTCCACTCTGCGGCGAAGGAAAACTGCTGGTGGCAGGGGGTCAGATCGGCGTCGAGGTCACGCATCAGCGCCGCCGGGTACTCGGGCGGTCGGTTCTCCTGCACGGTGACCCGGACCTGGGTCGGGGCGCTGGTGAGAATGTCGAACGAGAGCGTGTAGCGCCGTCCCTCGACCAGCCGGATGCCCCGGTACATGAGGATCGCGTCCCAGGAATTGGCCGTGCCGCCCAGCACCCGGGCCCACATCCGGTCCTGCCCAGCGGAGACGTCCACGGTCGCCGCGCTCAGGTCCCAGGGACCGCTGGTTCCGGTGGTGAAGCCGCGGTCGCCGACCAGCTCGGTGCCGGCGGGTTGCCGGGCGGCCGCGCACCGGGCCGTCGGGGCGCTGAGGACGGTACCGCTGGGCGGACCACCGAAGTCACCACGGTCGGTTTGGCCCCTGGACGGCGACTGCTGGCCGTCGTGGAGCATCCCGGCACCGGTCACACCGGCGGCCCCGCCCACCAGAAAGAAGACCAGCGCGGTCGTGGCGAGCAGCCGCCAGCGGCTCGTTGACCCCGGCACCGCCGGTCCGGCTGGCCGTCGCGGTGGCGGCGACAGCACCGGTGCGCGCAACATCGGCAGTGGCGGCACCGGTGTCTGCGGCGCCGGTGGCCCGGCTGACCGATCGGGGTCCGGCACGGCTCCGTCGACACCGGTGGTCGAGGCGGGAACACCATCGTCGCCGGCGCCGTCCTCGCGGGGCGTCGGGGTCGCGGTCAGTGCGCGCCACGCCTGCCGCCAACGCTCGACCTCGGTTTCGATCTCGTGTTCCGGCCGACGTCGGGCCCGCAGACAGGCCCGCACGAACGACTCGACAAACTCCAGTCGAGGCAGTCGGGGCAGTCGCTTGCCGGCGAGCACCTCGTGGGTGGTGCTGCTGGGCAGGGCCTCCAATCGACGGCCGCCCGGCCCCGAACGGGTCCCGGCCAGTTCCCTCAGGACCCGCAGCGAAGGTTGCCCCGCCCAGGCCCGCAGCCGGTGGAGCTGGGCCACCAATTGCGCGGGGTCCCCGGCAATCGTCGGGTCCGGCGGTCCGTTACCCAGCTGGCGCGTTCCTGTGTCCAATCCCCCCGCCGAGCCCACCCGCCGCCTCCAGTCGCCTGCCGACGCTGTCCCAGCCGCCACGGTCAGTGCCGGCGCAACTACTCTCTTGTGGATCACGATCTTATTACCGAGCTGCCCGGCGCAGGGTCCGGCAAAGGCCGTCCGTCGATGTCTGTGATCGTCCGGTTCCCGCCGGGATCTTGCCGGACGACCAGACCGCCTGCTTGCCTCACCAAAGTGGACTTCCGTCTTCTCGGGCCGCTGGAGATCGGGCACGGCACCCGGTCATTCACCCTGGGCGCGGCCAAGCAACGTGCCGTGCTCGCCGTCCTGCTCCTGTCCGCCAACCGAACGGTCAGCGTGGAGTCGCTGGCCGACCGGATCTGGGGGCATGACTCGCCTCCCAGCTCCCTCCGGACGATCCGGACCTACATCTCGCGGATCAGGCGGGTACTGCCCGAACCCGTGTTGCAGACCAACTCCTCCGGCTACCTGCTGAGGATCACCCCTGATGCGCTCGACCTGCACCGCTTCGAGCAGGGCGTTGCCTACGCCCGGACCCGGTTGGCCCTCGATCCGGCCGCGGCGGCCACAGCGTTGCGGACGGCGCTCGCCCTGTGGCGCGGCCCGGCCCTGGCCGATCTCGGCCCCGCCATGATCCGATACACCGAAGGGCCCCGGCTGCGGGAACTGAGACTGGCCGCGATCGAGGACCGGATCGACGCCGAACTACGCCTCGGTCACCATGCCAGGCTCATCGGTGAGCTGCTCAGCCTGGCGGCGCACCACCCGCTGCGGGAGCGACTGATCGGGCAGTTGATGGTCGCGCTCGACCGGTCCGGACAGCGGGCGGATGCGCTGGCCGTCTACCGCCGTACCCGCGATCGGCTGGTGGAGGAGCTGGGAGTGGAGCCCGGCCCGGCGCTGCGGCTGGTGCAGCGCCAGGTACTGACGGAGACGGCGCCCCTGCGGAAGGTGCTGCTCGCGACTGCCAGCCGCCGTCGCGAACCAGCCCCGCGTTGATGCCGCGTCCAACGCCGGCACCGGACCCCGGCCGCTGAGGCCGCCGTCCGGGGTTGCGGCCGGTGCCGCGGCGGTGCAAAGATCCTGAGGTCAGCCCGATCCAGGAGGGGGGTGCGTCGATGTTCAACGTCATGCTGTCCGCGCCCCGTCTCGCCGGCTGATCGCTCATTCACCCGGGGCATCTCCAGCGGGAGGACACTCCCGCGCCTCAGCGGACCCAGCACGTCAGTTTTGACTGCCCCGACGTCCGTCCACCATCCTGCCGCTCCCGGCCCTGCCGGACGGGGGTTCGGCGTGCCGCTCGGGCGGTGGCTCGGACGCCGGCGACCAAGAAGGACGACATGAGCGCACGGATCCACAACATCGGTATCGACTGTCACGACACGTACGCCCTGGCCGGCTTCTGGGCCGAGGTGTTCGAGTGCCCCCGCCAGCCGGACGACTTCCCGGGTGACTCGGAGGCCATGCTGCTGCCTCCGGGGGGCCCGGAGGTGCTCTTCCTGGCGGTGCCCGAGGGCAAGACGGTGAAGAACCGCCTGCACCTCGACCTGGAGCCCACCGACCGGACCCGAAACGAGGAGGTCCAACGGCTGATCGGCATCGGTGCCCGCCACGTTGCCGACCACACCAGACCGGACGGCGCCGGCTGGGTGGTGCTCGCCGACCCCGAGGGCAACGAGTTCTGCGTTGTGCGCAGCGCCGCCGAAAGGGCTGCGGGGGCTCAGCACCCGGCCTGACGCACGTCACCACGGATCGGGTCCCCTGCCGCCGCGGCAGGGGACCCGATCCCGGTCATGGGCTCAGTCGCGCTGCTCGATCTGGCTGCGGATGGTGAGGAACTCGGCCTCAGCGTCGGCGCGAGACGCGGCGTACATCACGAACATGCCGACGCTGCCGCGGTCCGCCCAGGCGCAGACGCCTACCGGTACGTCGGCCTTACCGTCGCCGCAGCTCGCCTCGCCGCCAAGCGGACCCGGGTCGACCGCCGCCATGTTGCTGAGCGACAGGTCGCCCGAGAGATCCTGGATCGTCGTGTCGAGTTCCTTCTGCGGGTCGCCCATCAGCCCGGACACGGCCACGATCATGATGAGGTCGTCATCGGCCGGGTCACCGTAGAAGGCCCCGACCGCGCCGGTCGCGTTCGGCGCCGTGGCCTTCATCTCGCGCACCATTCCTTCCGAGACCTGCTGCGACTCGGGGTCGGTGGCCTTCGGTCGGCCGGCCAGGGTGTCCGGAGCGACCACCCGGGTCCGGGCCGCGTCCACCGTCTCGCCGACGGTGTCCTTGACCGCGAACCACACCGCGGTGGCACCGCCCGCGCAGAGCACCAGGACCACCGCGAGGACGATCAGCACGATCTTCCCGACGCTGGACTTCTTCTTCGGCGGCGGGCTGGCCGGGTATGCGC
>NZ_POTY01000011.1 GCF_003236315.1 Micromonospora craterilacus | reverse complement strand
CCCCGCCCCGCTCCGCCCCGTCGATCATGCGATTCTGGTCGCGGCATAACGGTCCAAAAGGGGTTTTTGGGCGACCGAAACTGCATGATCGACGGCGGCGGGGTGGCGGTGCGTAGAGTGCGGGCGTGGGTGGCGACGAGGTGCGGGGCGTGGAACTGGGGCGGGGAGTGGAACTGCTGGTGCGGCAGGTGGGGCACTGGCAGCAGCCGCGGTGGTCGGCCATCGCGTCGGCCGGCAACGTTTCCCGAGGGGATCTGGTGCACCGGCTGGTGCAGGAGATCGCCAACCTCACCGCCGACGCGGAGGGCGAGCCGCGGCGCAGCGTACCCCGGCTCGACAACGACCTGGCCCTGCCCGACCAGCTCCGGGTGGTCGCGACCGACCTGCTCGCCGCCGGCCCGCCCGACGAGGTCCTGGCCCGGGCCGCCACCGAGGTGGCCGCGACCCGGACCGCGCTCTAGGAGCGCCGACCCGAACCTGCTCGGAGCGCCGACCCGAACCTGGTGGCGGTGCCGGCCGGCCCGCCCAGATCGCTCAGCTGAGGCGTTCGAGGACCATCGCCATGCCCTGCCCGCCGCCGACGCACATGGTCTCCAGGCCGATGGTCTTGTCGTGCCACTGCAGGGCGTTGAGCAGCGTGCCGGTGATCCGGGCACCGGTCATGCCGAAGGGGTGGCCGACGGCGATCGCACCGCCCATCACGTTCAGCTTCTCCTCGGGGATGCCGAGCTGGCGGTACGACGGGATCACCTGGGCGGCGAACGCCTCGTTGATCTCGACGAGGTCGACGTCGTCGATGGTCATCCCGGCCCGCTTGAGCGCCTGCCGGCTCGCCTCCACCGGGCCGAGCCCCATGATCTCCGGCGACAACGCGGTGACGCCCGTGGAGACGATCCGGGCCAGCGGGGTGATCCCCAACTCCTCAGCCCGCTGGGCGCTCATCACGACCACGGCGGCGGCCCCGTCGTTGAGCGGGCAGCAGTTGCCGGCGGTGATCCGGCCGTCGGGGCGGAAGACCGGCTTCAGTGTGGAGACCGCCTCCAGGGTCACCCCCGGACGCGGACCGTCGTCGGCGCTCACCAGCGTGCCGTCCGGCGTGCTGACCGGGGTGATCTCGCGGGCCCAGAAGCCGTCGGCGATCGCCTTCTCGGCCAGGTTCTGGCTGCGTACGCCGAAGGCATCCATGTCGGCGCGGGTCACGTCGTACACCTGGGCGAGGTTCTCGGCGGTCTGCCCCATGGCCAGGTAGACGTTGGGCAGCGCCTCCTTCTCGCGCGGATCGGTCCAGACCGGTGCGCCGGCCTCGGCGCGGACCTTGGACCGCTCGCGTGCCTCGGCGAACCGGGGGTTCTCCCAGCGACCCACCACGGCCTGTGCCTCGGGCGGCAGGACGTCGGAGTTGCCCCGGGCGTACCGGGAGACGGCCTCGACCCCGGCGGAGACGAAGACGTCGCCCTCGCCGGCCCGGATCGCGTGCATCGCCATCCGGGTGGTCTGCAACGAGGAGGCGCAGTAGCGGGTGAGCGTGGCACCGGGCAGGCCGTCGAGGCCCATCAGTACGGCGACCACGCGGGCCATGTTGAAGCCCTGCTCGCCGCCGGGCAGGCCGCACCCGAGGTAGAGGTCGTCGATCTGCTGCGGATCGAGCTGGGGAACCTTGTCCAGGGCGGCACGCACGATGGTGGCGGCCAGGTCGTCCGGACGGAGGTCGCGGAGGGACCCCTTGTGGGCCCGGCCGATGGGGGAGCGGGCGGTGGCGACGATGACGGCGTCGCGGGACGACTCAATCGGCATGGGCCAACGTTAACGCCCCGGTAACTTGCGGCGGAAGTTGTCCGGCCGCCGGGAAATGTCACCCTCTGCCGCCCACCCGAACACCGAGTGCCGGCGCTCACCGCCGGCCGGAGAGTCAGCGTCGGGGGGTGACCGCTGCGGCGGCGGCCACCGCCGGCAGCAGGGCGTGGGCCCAGACCCGGTAGCCGTCGGCCGAGGGGTGGTAGCCGTCGTGGCAGAAGGTGCCGGCGTCGGCCCGGAACACCGGGCCCGTCTCGGTGGCCAGGTCGACCACTGTCCCGCCGGCGTCGAGCACCGCGCTCGTCTGGGCTCGACCGACCCGGCGACCGACCCAGCCGACCACCTGGCGCAGCGGCGGCGCGATCGCCCGTACCGCGCCGAGGTCCGGACAGGTGCCGACCACCACCTCGACGCCGGCCTGCCGCAAACGGTGCACGGCCGCGCCGAGGTACGCGGCGGCATCGGCCGGCCGCCGCAGGCTGGTGGCGTCGTTCGCACCGACCAGGATGACCGCCACGTCCGGCCGCTCGCCGAGCAACGCCCGGGCCACCTGAGTGGCCAGGTCGGTGGAGCGGGAACCGGAGACACCGACGCTGGACAGGTGCACCTGCCGCCCGGCCGGCCCCTCGGCGAGCAGCTCGGCCAGTTGCCCGCCGATGGTGTCGCCGAGGCGGTCCACCCCGACGCCGAGCGCGGAGGAATCGCCGAGCAGCACCAGGCGCACCGGCGGGGCGTCGGCCCGGCCGACGGTTGCCCGCAGCGCGAGGCCCAGCTCGGGCTGGGCGTACCGGCGGTTGCGGGCCATCACGGCCTGGCCGGCGAGCACGGCCGCGCCGCCGAGCGTGCCGGCGAGCAGGGAGACCGCCGCGGTGCGGGCCAACCGCGCCGCGGCCCGGGCACCAGGCGACAGGCTGGTCATGTGAGTCCCTCCACTGCGGGTGAGTCGATGGCGGAGGCGGACTGCGGCGCCGCGCCGACACCGAAGAGCCCCCGGCGGCGCAGCTGTGCCCAGCGGCCGGCCGGACCGCCCTCGCTGCCGCGGACCCGCGTACCGCTGACCTCCGTCCCCGGGTGCCGAGCCGCCTCCTGAGCGGCCTTCGGCAACGACCGTACGCCTTCCGCGCGCGTGAGCGTAGGCCTGCGTTCGGCGCCGTACCCCAAGGCGGACAGCACCGTGGGCAGCAGGGCGGCGGCGGCCGCGGCGTAGCCCTCGGCCGAGGGGTGGAACCGGTCCCAGGCGAACATCCGCCCGGGCTCCGCGGCGAACCGTGGACCGAGCAGGTCGCCGAGGGAGACCGTCCAGCCACCGGCCGAGACGACGGCGATGGTCTGGGCGGCGGCGAGCTGCCGGCTCCACCGGCGGGCCAGCCACCGCAGCGGCGGCTGGATGGGGCGGATCGCGCCCAGGTCGGGGCAGGTGCCGACGACCACCTCCGCGCCGGCCGCGCGTAGTGCGCGCACCCCTTCGACGAGGTAGCGGATGGCCAGGGCGGGCGGGGTGCGGTTGGTCACGTCGTTGGCGCCGATCAGGATGACCGCGACGTCGGGATCGCACTCAAGGGCCGCCTCGACCTGGAATCTGAGGCCGGCCGAGATGGCGCCCACCACGGCGAAGCGGTGCAGCCGGACGGGGCGCTGGAGCCGGCGGGACAGGCCGGTGGCCAGCAGCGCGCCGGGTGTCTCCCGGCGCCGGTGCACGCCGTACCCGGCGGCCGAGGAGTCGCCGAGGACGACCATGGTGACCGCGGGGCCGGGAAACTTCGCGCCGTAGACTCCGTCGCATCGTGGTGGCGGCGCCTCGGCCATCGGGATGATGCGCCGGGCCTGGCGGGCCTGTCCGAGGAGCACGCCCGTGGTCGCCGCTGCGGCCGCCACGGTGGCGCCCGTGCCGATCGCCGCCAGGCGGGCCACCCGCCAGGCGCGCTGCCAGCGTGGACGATCCGGTACGACGGAACCAGCCACCCCCATACCGCGACACTAGCGCGCCAATCCGACGGGCCGCTGTCGTCGTGACGGCACCCCGGTGCCTGGAAAACGACCGCTCTGGGTACTTGGATGGGCAGTGTTGCGTCGGTTCGTCACGCTGCACGTGGAGAGGAGCACGACGATGGCTAAGACGTTGAAGCGGGGTGCGGCGTTCGTGGCGCTGGCGCGGGCGCTGACGGCCGGTGCCCGCGGCGGCCCGACGATCGGCAAGCGGGTCGGCGCGCTGCCCCGGATGATCGCGGCCACCGCCCGAGGGCAGTACGACGGCGGCCTCCGGCTGGCCATGATGACGGCGGCGACGGCGTACATCGTCTCCCCGATCGACGCGGTCCCGGAAATGTTCCTCACCGTGTTCGGGCTGATCGACGACGCGGTGATGGTCACCTGGCTGGCCGGCGCGGTGCTCGCCGAGACCGAACGGTTCCTGGAGTGGGAGGCACGTCGCAGCTCCGTGATCCCCGGCCACGTGGTGCCCTGACCCGACGTACCCTGGGCGCGGGAATTTCACGGAATCACCCGCCCCGGCCTGCGGCGCCGGCGCCGGAGGAGAAGGGCACAACGCGGTGCAGTACTACGACAACGTCGTCGAGATGATCGGCAACACCCCGCTGGTGCGGCTGCGCAACGTCGCCGAGGGCATCCAGGCGACCGTTCTGGCGAAGGTGGAGTACCTCAACCCCGGCGGGTCGGTGAAGGACCGGATCGCGCTGCGCATGGTGGAGGACGCCGAGGCCGCCGGGATCCTCCGGCCGGGTGGCACCATCGTCGAGCCGACCAGCGGCAACACCGGCGTCGGGCTGGCCCTGGTGGCCCAGCTCAAGGGCTACAAGTGCGTCTTCGTCTGCCCGGACAAGGTCAGCCAGGACAAGCAGGACGTGCTGCGGGCGTACGGCGCGGAGGTGGTGGTCTGCCCGACCGCCGTCGCGCCGGAGGACCCCCGTTCGTACTACAACGTCTCCGACCGGCTGGCCCGGGAGATCCCCGGCGCCTGGAAGCCCAACCAGTACGCCAACCCGGCGAACCCGCGCTCGCACTACGAGACGACCGGTCCGGAGCTGTGGAAGCAGACCGAGGGCCGGATCACCCACTTCGTCGCCGGGGTGGGCACCGGCGGCACCATCTCCGGTATCGGGCGCTATCTGAAGGAGGCGTCGGACGGCAAGGTCAAGGTCATCGGCGCGGATCCGGAGGGCTCGGTCTACTCCGGCGGCACCGGTCGGCCGTACCTGGTCGAGGGCGTCGGCGAGGACTTCTGGCCGGAGACGTACGACCGGGGCCTGGCCGACGAGATCATCGAGGTCTCGGACAAGCAGTCCTTCGAGATGACCCGGCGGCTGGCCCGTGAGGAGGGGCTGCTGGTCGGCGGCTCCTGCGGCATGGCGGCGGTGGCGGCGCTGGAGGTGGCCCGCTCGGCCGGCCCGGACGACGTGGTCGTGGTGCTGCTGCCGGACGGTGGCCGGGGCTACCTCTCCAAGATCTTCAACGACAACTGGATGGCCCGCTACGGGTTCCTCGACAACTCCGGCTCCGAGCCGACGGTGGCCGAGGCGCTGGCCAGCAAGCCGGGTGGGCTGCCCGAGCTGGTGCACGTACACCCGACCGAGACGGTCCGCGACGCGGTCGACTACATGCGCGAGTACGGCGTCTCCCAGCTGCCGGTGCTCAAGGCCGAGCCGCCGGTGGTCACCGGCGAGGTGGCCGGCTCGATCGCCGAGAAGGACCTGCTGGACGCCTTGTTCACCGGCCAGGCCCAGCTGCACGACACCATCGAGCGGCACATGGCCGCGCCGCTGCCGATGATCGGTGGTGGCCAGCCGGTCAGCGAGGCGGTGAACCTGTTGGAGAAGTCCGACGCCGCGTTGGTGCTGATCGACGGCAAGCCCAAGGGCGTACTCACCCGCCAGGACCTGCTCGCCCACCTCGGCGCCCGCTGACCTACCGAGCGACGGCCGGGCGACCTCGCCCGGCCGTCGTCGTCTGCATCCCCGCCGGGTCGGGCCACGCCGTCACGCCGTGGTGCATCGGCGGTGCGCGTGGTGCACCATCGGTGCGCCGGAAGCCTCCGAAACTTTCGGTGTTTCCTGCTCGGGATCTTGGTTACCTCAACCCGGACTCCGATGACCCGCGCCCGAGGATTCGTCAGGCAGACGTGGCCAAATAGCCAGGCTTGACGACAATAAGCGGCGGCCGGTTGTTACGACCAGGCTTCCGTGGAGTTTCCGGAAGTTGTTGACAGTGCGACTGGGTCGGACCAATACTGTCGCCATCGAAGCAGCTCGATAACTGCTCGATGGCCACCCCACCGCGACCCATTCCTCCGGTCGTGCCGGAAAGGACGACCGGTCCCACCACCACCGCGTAGTGCGATGCCGGCAACGTCCGGCGGCTGGCACCTGGCCACCGGAACCTCGCCGGGTCGTACGCGCTGCTGGCCCCCCGCCAGCCGTCAGGAGGAGGAAGCCCGCACATGAACAACATCCCCGCCCAACCGACAAGCCGCAGGCGCAGGCGTCTCCGGATGCTGATCGCCGGCGCCTGCGCCGCGGTGCTGGTGACGACCGGTGTCGCCGCGATCGGATCCAGCCCCGCCTACGCCCAGACGGTGACCTCGAACTCCGAAGGAAACCACAACGGCTACTTCTATTCCTTCTGGAAAGACAGTGGCAATGTCTCCATGACCATGGGCAACGGCGGCCAGTACAGCGTCCAGTGGAGCAACGTCAACAACTTCGTCGCCGGCAAGGGCTGGAATCCCGGCACGCGTCGGGCCGTGACCTACTCGGGCACCTTCAGCCCGAACGGCAACTCGTACCTGACCCTCTACGGGTGGACGAGGAGCCCGCTCGTCGAGTACTACATCGTCGACAGCTGGGGCAGTTGGCGTCCCCCGGGTGCGAATTCCATGGGCACGGTCAACACCGACGGCGGCACGTACGACATCTACCGCACGCAGCGGGTGAACCAGCCCTCCATCGACGGCACCGCGACCTTCTACCAGTACTGGAGCGTCCGGACGTCGAAGCGGGTGGGCGGCACCATCACCGCGGGCAACCACTTCGACGCGTGGGCCAGCCGCGGCATGAACCTCGGCAACCACTACTACCAGATCATGGCCACCGAGGGATATCAGAGCAGCGGAAGCTCCAACATCACGGTGGGCAGCAGCGGAGGTGGCTCCAACCCCACCACGCCGCCGCCGGGTAGCGGTGGCTGCACGGTCAGCGTCAACCGCGCCGAAGATTGGAACGACCGCTTCAACGTGACCTTCTCGGTCAGCGGCACCAACAACTGGGTCGTCAGCATCCGTACGAACGGCAGCCAGAGCCTGCAGAACAGCTGGAACGCTTCGGTCAGCGGCAGCAGCGGCACTCTCACGGCGCGCCCGAACGGTAACGGCAACAACTTCGGTATCACCCTGTACAAGAACGGCAACAACACCACACCCACCGCGACCTGCGCGACCGGCTGACCGGACCCGCAGAGTAGGGATGCCGGCCTCGTCCGGCATCCCTACTCTCGCGACAAGGGGCCTCGACGCACAGTGCGCGCACCAGCGCGGCAAACTGTCCGCCCATCCCGCGAACCTTGTGATGATCACGCTCGATCTCGGATCGAGTGGCATCAGCGGGCGGAGGAAGCCACTGGATCCCGGATTGAGCATGATTCCGGATCCAATGCGCGCCGGGCGGGTCAGAGCGGGCGGGCGTAGCGCAGTTGCGGAGTCTGCGCGGTGCCGATCACGTCGACACGTTCCACGCCGGTCGGCGACCAGCCGCCGCGCTCGTAGAAGCCGCGGGCGACGTTGTTCTCGCGCAGTACCCAGAGCGCCGCGCGACGCCAGCCTCGCGCCCGCATGGCGGCCAGCGCGTCGACCATCAGTGCCCGGCCGATGCCCCGACCGCGCTCGGCCGGGGCCAGGTGAATAGCGCAGAGCAGCCCAGTGTCCGGTTCGTCCTCGTCGTCCGGGCCGAGGTAGCTGAACCCGGCCAGGGCGTCGCCCCGCACGGCCAGGATCATCCGATGGCTGTCGCGCTCCCAGGACCACCGCTCCGCCCAGTAGGCGCCCATGGCCTCCGGGGTCGGGTTGGCCAGCGCCTCCGGCGGCAGGAACGACGAGTACGCGGCGACCCGGGACCGCTGGTGGAGCTGCCCCACCGCCATCAGGTCGCCGGCGGTCGCGGAACGCAGCGTGACGGTCACCCGGCCGAGGGTACCCGCCGGGGCGGGACCTGCACCGTGGTCAGGTCCTCGGCGATCACCAGTTCGCCGTCGAAGTGCCGGCGGGCCTCCTCGGCGAACCGGGCCGGGTCGGCGTACCGCTGGGAGAAGTGGGTGAGCACGAGCCGGCGTACCCCCGACTCGGCCGCCACCCGGGCGGCCTGGCCGGCCGTCAGGTGCCCGACCTCGGCGGCGAGCGCGGCCTCCGACTCCAGGAAGGTCGCCTCGATCACCAGCAGGTCGGCGTGCTCGGCCAGCGCGTACACCCCGTCGCAGAGGCCGGTGTCCATCACGAAGGCGAATCGTTGCCCCGGCCGGTGCACGCTCACCTCCTCCCGGGTGACCCGGCGCCCGCCGAGGTCGAGGTGGCCGACGCGCTGCAACTCGCCGACCGCCGGCCCGGCGATGCCGTACGCGGCCAGCTTCTCCGGCAGCATCCGGCACCCGTCCGGTTCCACCAGCCGATAGCCGTACGTGTCGATCGGGTGCCGAAGCCGGCGAGCCTCCAGCGTGCCGCAGCGCAGCGCGATCCGCTGCCCGTCCGCCTCGATCGGCGCCACGGCCAGCTCGGCGGTCTCGTGGAAGGAGCTGGCGTGCCGAAGTCGGGTGAAGTAGTCCGCACCGGCGGCGGGGAAGTGCACCGGCACCGGGTGCGGCACCCGGTCCAGGGACAGCCGCTGGATGATGCCGGGCAGGCCGAGGCAGTGGTCGCCGTGGAAGTGGGTGACGCAGATCCGGGTCAGGTCGGTGGCGGTGACCGTGGTGTGCAGCAGTTGCCGCTGGCTGCCCTCGCCCGGGTCGAAGAGGATCACCTCGTCGTCCCAGCGCAGCACGTACCCGTTGTGGTTCCGGACCCGGGTGGGGGCCTGGCTGGCCGTCCCGAGCACCACCAGCTCGCGCATGGACACAACGACCTCCAGGGCTGGCGCGGCCGGTCCGGCGTAGCCGGACATGAAGCGACCCCCGGGGCTTCCGCGCTGACGCGGGCCGACTGGACTGGGCCGGCACCCCGGGGGTCGGGTGGCTGTCGTGGTTTCGCCGCACCGCTGCCACACGGTCTCGACGATTCTTACTGTCCGCCCCCGCAGGGTCGGATCACTGTCGAGGACAGCGGCTAGCGGACAGCCACCTCACGAGTCCGATTGCTATACAAGTCTGGACCACCTCCTTTCCCGTGTACCGCCACGCTATCCAGTCGGCCCCGGCCGGGCAACGGATTTCGATCACAGGCACCATGGGTGACTTTCGTAGGAATCAGCAAAAGATGCGACGCTCGCGCCCTATCTTTCGCCTGATTCGACCGTTACGGTGTGCGGCAGAACGGTAACGGCCTCCCCACCGCCAACAGACGTCTCACCAGTCGCTCCCCATCGTGAGGTGAACCTTGTCTGTCCTGCCCACGTTCCGCCGACATGCCCCTCGGTTCCTGCTCGCACTGGGCCTGGCCGGCACGTTGACCGTGTCCCTCGCCCCGCCCGCCGCCGCCGTCGACCGCGGCCCGGGAGCAGCCCGTCCCTCCACTGCGACCGGTGAACGCGTCGCCGACCCGGTGGTCGCCGGGCCGATCGCCCGGACCTCCCAGGTCGGGCATCCCAGCCGTGGGTACCCGTTCCTCGCGACCGACCTCAACCTCGCCGCGCTCGGCTACGTCGAGCAGGAGTTCTTCATCTCGGGCACGGCGACCCGTTACGCGACGCGGGGTACCGACACGGCGGTGGTGACCAGCGCCGACCACCCGTACGCCACCCGGATCGTGGTCCGCCGGCCGCTCACCCCCAAGGCGTTCAACGGCGTGGTGATCGCCGAGTGGAACAACGTCAGCAACCAGTGGGACCAGGAGGTCGACTGGTTCCAGTCGCACGAGCACCTGATCCGGGAGGGGTACGCGTGGGTCGGCGTCTCCGCCCAGCGGGCCGGGCTGCACTCCCCGACGGGCCTGCTGGCCTGGAGCCCGACCCGCTACGGCACGTTGGACGTCACCGTGGGCGGGACGATCAACGACGACAGCCTCTCGTACGACATCTTCAGCCAGGCGGTGAAGGCGGTACGCAGCCCGACCGGCGTCGCCCCGCTCGGCCGACTGTCGCCCCAGTACGTGATCGCGACCGGTCACTCGCAGTCGGCCGGGCGCCTCGCGAACTACTACAACGGCGTTCAGCCGCTGGCCAACGTCGTCGACGGGGTCGTCCTGCACGGCGGCGGCGGGGTCCTGCGTACCGACCTCACCCGCCCGGTGTTCCGGATCAACTCCGAGGGGGACGTGTCCAGCGGGATCCTTCCCGCGGCGGCCCGGGCGCAGGCCGACTCGCCGGTCCTCCGCTCCTGGGAGGTGGCCGGCGCATCGCACGGGGACTGGAAGCTCATCACCGACTACGGCCCGTTGCGGAAGCGGGACATCGGCAGCTACCCCGGCGGATACCCGGGTGAGCCGCAGACCTGCGCGCTGCCGGCGCTGTCGCGGGTGCCGCAGCACATGGTGCAGAACGCGGTGTACGACCACACCGCCAACTGGATTGCCCACGGCGTGCAGCCGCCGATCGCGCCGAAGATCCAGATGACGGGCAACACCGTTGCCCGTGACGAACTCGGGCTCGCGCTCGGCGGCATCCGGCTCGCCCAGCACGAGGTGCCGCTGCGGATCAACAGCGGCAGCAACACCGGGCCGGGCTTCTGCTTCCTCGACGGCAGCTCGGTGCCGCTGTCCGACGCTCAGCTCGCCGCGCTCTACCCGACCGTGTCGTCGTACGTCGACGAGACCGTGGCGGTGACCATGGCCAACGTCCGTGCCGGCTACCTCCCGCGGGCGTTCACCCGTGACCCCGCCTGGTACTCCGACATCCGCGAACTCATCGGCGAGTACGTCGCCGCCGGCCGGATCACCGAGCGCGTCGGGGCGCAGCTCGAGGTCCGCCTCGGGCCTGCCGAGCGGGCGGGTGTCGACGGCCGCGATCGTCCCGCGATCGTCCTGCTGGGGCACCTGGCCGACAAGGCGGATGCCCTGATCACCGGTGACCCTGCGGCCCGGGACGCAGTGCTGCGCGTGACCGAGGCGCTCGTCGCGCTCCTCAACGAGGCGAAGGGGACGGACCGGTAAGGGTCGGCTGCGGGGTGCCGGCTGCCGGCCGGCGCCCCGCCAGCCACCGCCCGCAGCCCGTCGGACGGTGCGCCGCCGCGCCGGGCCGGCGGTGGGGCCGACCCGGCGCGCACGGGAGCGACGGTCAGGACGCCTGGGCGATACCGATCGGGCCCTCCCGGGGGCCGTCCGCGCTGGCCGGCTGGACCGCCAGCGACGGGAAGTCGGCCAGGTCGCCCTCCGGCTCGGCGTCCCACTCGGGGAACACCAGGTCGCTCTGTAGGTAGAGGCAGAGCAACTGGGCCAGGTGGCGCAGCCCGTCGAGGTGGGTGCGCTCGTGGCCGTGGGTGGCGTCTACGCCGAAGCCGAGCAGCGCCACCCGGGCATGCGCCCCCGCCTCCACCGCCGCCGCCACGTCCGAGCGGTAGTAGTCGAAGACGTCCCGGACCAGGTCCACGTCGTGCTCGCGGGCGATCGCCGCCAGGTTCCGGGTGAGGTGGTAGTCGAACGGCCCCACCCCGTCACCCATCGCCAGGGTGGCGGCATGCTCCCGGGACTGCTGCCCGGGCGCGACCACCGCCG
Organism: Micromonospora craterilacus; assembly: GCF_003236315.1. GTDB lineage: Bacteria > Actinomycetota > Actinomycetes > Mycobacteriales > Micromonosporaceae > Micromonospora > Micromonospora craterilacus. The sequence continues at coordinate 39,325 of NZ_POTY01000011.1, read as the reverse complement.
CGTCCACCGAGACGATCTCGGCGACGTCCGGGTCGAGACCGTGCGACGCGCCGTGGCCGATCTCCTCGGTCACGGTGACCAGCAGGTGCGCGGTGACCACCGGCTTCACCCCCGCGTCGACCATCGCCTTCATCGCGGCGAGCACCGCGGCCACCCCGGCCTTGTCGTCCAGGTGCCGGGACTTGACGTACCCGCTGGGCGTGACCGTCGGGTTGGGCAGGAACGCCACGAAGTCGCCCGCGTCGATGCCGAGCGCCCGCAGGCCGGCGATGTCGTCCACCGGCTCGTCGACGCGTACCTCGACCTGCTCCCAGCCGATGCCCTGGAGATCGACCCCCTCGTTGTAGCGGTGCCCGCTGGCCTTGAGCGGCAGCACCTGGCCGGTGATCACTCGCTCCAGGTCATCGGTGAAGATCCGTACGTGGGCCCCCTCGGCGAACCGGGCGCTGTGCGTACCGATCGGCTTCAGCTCCAGCCGGCCGTTCTCCTTCAGCCGCTTGACCATCCCGCCGATGGTGTCGGTGTGCACCACGATCGCCCGGTCCGCCCCGGTCTCCCGAGGGCCGGGCAGGCAGGCGCTGAGCGCGCCCCGACGGGTCAGCGTGGACGGGATGCCGAGCGCGGAGAGCCGCTCGCCCACGTACTGCTGCACGTGGTCGGTGCGCCCGGACGGGCTCGGGATGTCCAGCAGCTCGACCAGCACCTGGCGCAGGTAGTCCAGGTCGATCGGCAGCGGAGTGGTCTTGCGTACGGTCATGCACCAGATGGTGCCGCACCCGCCGGGGTCCACAGCCGTTGCGGTGCCCGCGTCCCGGGGAAGAGCAGATCCACGAAACGCTCGGCCGTGGGCTGCGGTTCGTGGTTGGCCAGCCCGGGCCGCTCGTTGGCCTCGATGAAGACGTGGTCGGGTCGGTCCGGTGCCGGAACCAGCAGGTCGAGCCCGGTGACCGGGATGTCCAGCGCCCGGCTGGCGGCCACGCACGCCTCGGCGATCACCGGGTGCAGCTCGCCCGTGACGTCGTGGATGGTGCCGCCGGTGTGCAGGTTGGCGGTCCGCCGTACGGCGAGCACCTGCCCCTCGGGCAGCACGTCGGGCAGTTCGTACCCGGCCTCGGCGACCACGTCCCGGGTCATGTCGTCCAGCGGGATGCGGGACTCGCCACCGGTGGCGGCGGCCCGGCGGCGGCTCTGCCGCTCGATCAGCTCGGCGATGTCGTGCACGCCGTCGCCGGTGATCGAGGCGGGCCGGCGTACCGCGGCGGCCACCACCTCGTGGTCGATCACCACGACCCGCAGATCCTCCCCGGTGCACAGCTCTTCGAGCAGCACGTCGGGGCAGAACCGGGCGGCCAGTTCGACGGCGGCGGCCAGCGCCTCGGTGGTGCCGACCCCCACGGTGATGCCGTTGCCCTGCTCGCCACGCGCCGGCTTGACCACCAGCTGGCCCACCTCGGCCAGGAACTCCGCGTCGGCCGAGTCACCGGTGGCGGTACGCCCGCCCGGCACCGACAGGCCGGCCTCGGTCAGGATCCGGCGGGTGACCCGCTTGTCGTCGCAGCGGCTCATCGCCACCGCCGAGGTCAACTCGGACAGCGACTCCCGGGTGAGGATCGTCCGGCCGCCACTGGTCAGCCGCAGCTCGCCCCACTCCGGATCGGTCACCTCCACCCGGATGCCCCGCCGCATCGCCTCGTCGGCGACGATCTTGGCGTACGGGTTGAGCCCGTCGTAGCCGACCGGCATGGCCGGCAGGAACAGCCGCTCGTTGATCGGGTTCTTGCGCTTCACGCAGAGCGTGGCGGTGCGGTAGAAGCCGAGCCGCTCATAGAGCCGGATCGCCCCGGCGTTCTCGGCGAGCACGGACAGGTCGACGTACGCCCGGCCCCGGGCGACCAGCCGGGCGGCCAGCTCGGTGATCAGCGCCTGGCCGGTGCCGGGCGGCGCCTGGTTGAAGTCGACGGTCAGGCACCAGAGACTGGCCCCCCGGTCCGGGTCGTCGAAGACCGCCACGTGATCGACGCCGGTGATGGTGCCAACGATCTCGCCGGTCGTCGCCTCCGCAACCAGGTGCAGGAAGCGATCGGTGGCGGCGTTGTCGACCAGCACCTCGACCGGCGCGGTGACCATGCCGTTGGCCGCGTAGATCCGGTTGACCGCGTCTGCGTCGGCGGCGTCGCGCAGCCGGCGGATGCGTACCCCGGGCAGTTCCGGCCGGCCGTCGATCGGCGCCGGTGTGTCGGCGGTGCCGGCCTCCTCGGCGGTCCCGGTGGCCTGCCGCGGGCCGCCCCGGGTGTCGCCGAGCGGCAGCCGGTAGGTCAGCGACGGGTCGATGAACAGCTCGTCGGGCAGCCGGGAGACCAGTACGTGCGGGTCGCGCAGGTAGATGCAGATGTCCCGGGCGCCGGCCGCCTCGGAGCGCAGCACGTCGGCGACGGCGGCCTGGTCGGTGAAGGTCTGCCCGAAGACCAGCCGGCCCCAACCGCAGTCGAGGACGATCCCCTCGCCGCCGTTCGGGCGTTCGTCCTCCCCGGCGTCCGGACCGCCGCCCGCGGCGACCGGATCACCGCCCGGGGCGACCGGATCACCGCCCGGCCCGACCCGCTCGTACCGCCGTCCCGCGCCCCGACCCCGGTCGGTCCGGGCCACCCCCGTTGCCAGGGTGTCGGTCACGGTCAGTCGATTCCGTGGCTCTGGAGCCACATTTCCAGGAGTCCGAGTTGCCACAGCTTGTTTCCGTTCAACGGGGTCAGTTCGGCGTTGGGCGCGTCGAGCAGGGCGTTGACGTAATCGGCGCGGAACAGGTCGCGGCGGCGGGCCTCGGGCGCGGACAGCGCGTCGCGTACCCGGTCGAGGAGCTTGCCCTCCAGGTGGGTGAGGCCCGGCACCGGGAAGTAGCCCTTGGGTCGGTCGATCACCTCGTGCGGCAACACCCGGCGGCCGATCTCCTTGAGCACACCCTTGCCGCCCTGGGCCAGCTTCAGCTCCGGCGGGCAGGCGGCGGCCAGCTCCACGAACTCGTGATCCAGGAAGGGCACCCGGGCTTCCAGCCCGTGCGCCATGGTCATGTTGTCGACCCGCTTGACCGGGTCGTCGGTGAGCATGATCTGCGTGTCGAGGCGCAGGCCGGCGTCGACCGCGGTCTGCGCGCCGGGCCGGGCCAGGTGCCCGGCGACGAACGCCCGCGCCGGGTCGCCATCGGCGAGCCAGTCGGGGTTGAGCACCCGGGCCAGCCCGGCCGCGTCGCGGTCGAAGAACGCCTGGGCGTACGTGTCGAGGGCCTGCTCACGGTCGATCCGGTGCAGCGGCGGGTACCAGTGGTAGCCGGCCAGGATCTCGTCGGCGCCCTGGCCGGACTGCACCACCTTGACGTGCCGCGACACCTCCTGGCTGAGCAGGTAGAACGCCACGCAGTCGTGGCTGACCATGGGTTCGCTCATGGCCGCGACGGCGGCCTCCAGCGGGGGCACCAGATCCTGCGCGGCGACCCGGATCTGGTGGTGGTCGGTGTCGAAGGTCTTGGCGACCACGTCGGAGTAGCGGAACTCGTCGCCCTCCCGGCCGCCGACGGCGTCGAAGCCGATGGAGAAGGTGGACAGCCCGCGCTGCCCCTCACCGGCGAGTAGGGCGACCACCAGGCTGGAGTCCAGGCCGCCGGAGAGCAGCACGCCGACCGGCACGTCGGCGACCATCCGCCGACGTACGGCGGTGGTCAGCGACTCCAGCAGGGCATCCTGCCAGTCCTTCTCGGACCATCCGGTGTGCTCGGGCCGGCGGAGGAACGGTGGGTCCCAGTAGACCCGCTCATGGGTGCGACCGTCGGGCTCGTAGACCCGGACGGTCGCCGGTGGCAGCTTGGTGACGCCACGCAGGATGGTGCGGGGCGGCGGCACGATGCTGTGGAAGCTGAGGTAGTGGGCCAGCGCCACCGGGTCGATGGTGGTGTCCACGCCGCCACCGGCGAGCAGCGCGGGCAGCGTGCTGGCGAACCGCACCACGTCGGGCGACTCGGCGAGGTAGAGCGGCTTGATGCCGAGCCGGTCCCGGGCGAGCACCAGGCGGCCGGTGTCCCGCTCGCTGATCGCCACGGCGAACATGCCGACCAGGTGGTCGACGAAGTCGAGCCCCCACTCGGCGTACGCCTTGACGACGACCTCGCTGTCCCCGCTGGAGAAGAAGTGGTGGCCCTTGGCCTGCAACTCGGCGCGCAGCTCACGGTAGTTGTAGATGCAGCCGTTGAAGACGCCGGTCAGGCCGGCGGCGGAGTCCACGATGGGCTGGCCGCTGGCGGCCGACAGGTCAATGATTTTCAGCCGCCGGTGACCGAGGGCCACCGGCCCCTGGGCCCACACTCCGCTGCCGTCGGGCCCCCGGTCGCACATCGTGGTGGCCATCCGTTCCACCGTGGCGACGTCGGCACGCGTCGCGTCCCGTCGGAACTCTCCAGCCAGTCCGCACATGCCAGCCCATGCTGCCAGAGGTTGTTGCGATTCGCCTGTTGAGACTATGACGGTCGTGTAACAGCATTGCTAGAATCCCCGCCCCCGCGATCAAGTTGGCGAAACGGCACCGGGGATTCCGGGCGTTTCGTGTCGACGTCAGTGCGCTCGTACCGATCGGTGCCGCCCCCGCAATGTGACGAATGCCGCTATCCGGATCGCGGCCCGGTAGCCGGTAGGTGCGCGCGGTGTCCAGAGCGTCGCCGTTCGCCGCCTGGCAAGGGCCGAACGGTCGATCTTCCGTAGTGGATATAGGGATGTGTCGACGTCTCGCTGCTCATACGGTCTGACCACACGCTGTCACCACGGGGGAGGATCAGTGCGTAGTTCTACGACTATGCCTTCGCACGAACGAGAGTCAGGCCAGGCACGGCGCACAGCGCAGCGGTGGATAGGTGCCGGACTGGCTGTCGTGCTCGCCGCGACCATGGCGGACTGGGCCGTTGCCCGGCCGGCGCAGGCGGCGCCCCCGTCGGAGCCCGCGCCAGCACCGGCGGCACCGCAGACGCTGGAACGGCCGGACGAGGCCGCCGCGATTCACACGGCGCGGCTGACCGGCAAGAAGGTACGCATCGGCGAGATGACCTCCGAGACCTCGGAGTTCTGGGCGCTACCGGACGGTCGGGTGGAGGCAGAGGTCCACCTCGGTCCGGTACGGGTGCGCGACGATGCCGGCGAGTGGCAGGCGGTCGACTTCAACCTGGCCAAGCAGCCGGACGGTTCGGTCCGGGCGAAGGTCCACCCGAGCGGACTACGGCTCTCCGGCGCTGCCGGCTCCGGTGAGCACGACCTCGTCACGGTCGGCCGGGACAGCGACCAGCTCTCCCTGGGTTGGTCCGGAGAACTCCCGGAGCCGGAGGTGGACGGCGTCCGGGCCACCTATCCCGAGGTGCGCCCCGGGGTGGACCTGGTCGTCGAGGCGACCCGGACCGGTTTCGAGCAGTTCCTGGTGGTCAAGAACCGGGCCGCGGTCGCGCAGGTACGCAGCATCGCCCTGCCGCTGCGCGGCAAGGGCCTCAAGGCGGTGGCGGACGACCGGGGCGGCTTCGAGATCCGTGACGCCGCCGGCGAGACCGTCGGTGTGTCACCGGAACCGCTGATGTGGGACGCGCGGGTCGATGCGAAGTCCGGCGAGCGGCTGCGGCAGACCCGGGTCGGTAAGAAGGTCGGCGCGGCCAAGGCGGGCCGCCTGGCGGTGACCCTCACCCCGGACGAGGCGTGGTTGACCGACAAGGCGACCACCTTCCCGGTGACCATCGACCCCGCCGTGACGCTCAAGCCGAACTACGACGCGTTCGTGCAGGTCGGCTTCACCAGCGACCAGTCCGCGGCGACCGAGTTGAAGGTCGGCACCTATGACGGCGGCACGACGAAGGCTCGCTCGTTCCTCAGTTTCCACAGCATGGAGTGGCTGCAGGGCAAGCAGGTCCAGGCGGCGACGCTGTACCTGTGGAACCACCACTCCTGGTCGTGCACGGCGCGGCAGTGGGAGACCTGGCAGACCGGCTACGTCAACACCTCCGCCCGGTGGACGAACCAGCCGACGTGGGTGAAGCGGTTGGGCTACACCACCGCGACCAAGGGCTACAACTCCTCGTGCGCCGCCGGTCGGGTCAACGCGTCGGTCACGACCGCCTTCGCCGACCACGCCAACGGCGTCACCTGCTGTAGCACCGTCAACATCGGGCTGCGGGCCGCCTCGGAGACGGACAACTTCGGGTGGAAGAGGTTCCACTCGATGGAGGGCGCGAACGACCCGTACGTGACGCTGACCTACCAGACGCCGCCCACGGCCACGGCGCGGGCGACCGTGCCGTCGCTGCCGTGCGCGACGGGTACCAGCACGCCGTACGTGAACACGAAGACACCGCAGCTGCGGGCGCAGATCACCGACGCGGAGGGCTCGCAGGTGCGGGCCGAGTTCGAGTGGCTGACCGGCGGCGGCACCCGGATCGGCGGCACCACCGTCGGCCCCGGCGCCTCGGGTTCCTGGCTGGCGACCACGGTGCCGGCCGGAGCGTTCGCCGAGGGCGGCACCTACTCGTGGCGGGTCCGCGGCAACGACGGCAGCGCGAACGGCCCGTGGACCGGCTACTGCGCGATGATCATCGACACGGTGGAGCCGTCGGCGATGCCGACGGTGTCGTCGACGGCGTACCCGGCCGGTCAGTGGGCCGGTGCGGTGGGGACGGCGGGCAGCTTCACCTTCGGTGCCTCCGGCGTGAGCGACGTGGCGGCGTACGAGTACGGGCTCAACGTGAACCCGCCGAACCAGACGGTGAACGCGCCGAGCCTGGGGGCGAACGCGACGGTGTCGATCACGCCGACGGCGGATGGTCCGCAGACGTTGTACGTGCGGTCGCGGGACCGGGCGGGCAACCAGTCGGCGATCCGCAGCTACACGTTCAACGTCGGCTCCGGGGCGGTGACGGCACCGAAGGAAGGCGACCTCACCGCGGCGAAGACCGCGATCACCGGTATCGGCCAGGCGGCGGCGACCGGGGTGACGTACCAGTGGCGGCGTGGTGACGCCGACGCGTGGGTGAACATCCCGGCCGGGCACGTCACGGTCGCCGCCGGTGGCGGCGCGGTGACCTGGCCGCTCCCCACCACCGGCGGTGGCAACTTCGCCAAGTTGAACTGGGACGTCGAGGCCACCCTCGCCGCTGCGGACGCGGAGTCGATTCCGCGCAACGGTCCGTTGCAGCTGCGGGGCACGTTCACCGGCGGCACGGGCGGCACGTCCAGCGCGGTGAAGATCACGTTTGACCGGGATCAGGCGTCGGCGGCGTCCCAGGAGATCGGCCCGGGCTCGGTCAACCTGATCACCGGCAACTACAGCCTCTCGGACACCGACGTGTCGGTCGACTCGTACGGCAGCGACCTGACGGTGACCCGGTCGTACAACTCGCGGCGGGCCGGGCAGTCGGACGCGGCGAACATGTTCGGGCCCGGCTGGGTCTCCGGCACGGTGGTGGAGGAGGCGGAATCTCCCTACACGTCGCTGACCGTGTACGGGTCGCTGGTGCAGGTCGGGCTGCCGGAGGGCGACACGATCGGATTCACCAAGCGCACGGCGACCGCCTTCGACCCGGAAATCGGGATGGAGTTCCTGCGGCTGTCCTATGCCAGCGGCAGTGACTCGTACTCGTTGATCGACGAAGACGGCAACAACGTCACCTTCACGAGGGTGGCCGGCACGGCGGCGGGGAAATACTTCCCGACCTCGGTGATGGTGCCTGGCAACAACCAGACCACCACGTTGGGCTGGGAGAGGGCCACCGTCGCCGGCAAGGAGGTGGTCCGTCCGGTCCGGATGCTCGCGCCGGTGGCGGACGGGGTCAACTGCGCCACGCTGACCCGGGGCTGCCGCGCGCTGACCTTCACCTACGCCACCACGACGACCGCGACCGGCACGGCCGAGTCGGCGTGGGGTGACTACACCGGCCGGGTGAAGGAGATCGCGTTCACCGCCTGGGACCCGGACCTGCCGACCCCGGCCATGCGTGCCGTGCCGATTGCCCGGTACGCGTACGACAACGCCGGCCGGCTGCGCGCGACCTGGGACCCGAGGCTGGACTGGAACGACGCCGGCACCACGCGTCAGCTGCGGGAAACCTACGACTACACCACCGACGGGATCCTCAGCGCGGTCAAGCCGGTGGCGGAGGAGCCATGGCAGCTGAGCTACACCACCGTCCCGGGTGACCCGGGTGTTGGTCGGCTGCACAAGGTGACCCGCACCGCACTGAGCGCCGGCACCGCCACCCAGACGTTGGTCTACCAGGTGCCGGTCTCCGGTGCGGGTGCGCCGTACGACCTGTCGCCGACGCAGACCAACCGGTGGGCGCAGCCCGAGGCGCCCGTCGACGCGACCGCGGTCTTCCCGGCGAACCAGGTGCCCACCGGTAACCCGGCCACCGGAGCACTGCCCTCGTCGTACGAGCGGGCCACGGTCACCTACCTGGACGCCAACGCCCGGCAGGTCAACACCGCCACGCCGGGCGGGCACCTCAACGCCACCTGGTACGACCAGTTCGGCAACACCGTCCGCACGCTCACCGCCGGGAACCGGGCCCGCGCCCTCAACGCCAGTGCGTCTGACAACGCGGCGGCGGAGAGCATGCTGGCCCGCAGCCGATCCACGCTCAACATCTACTCCGCCGATGGGCAGCGACTCACCAGCACCCTCGAACCGGAACACGACGTGATGTTGGACAGCGGCGTGGTGGTGCGTGGGCGCAAGCACACGATGAACACCTACGACCAGGGTGCACCCAACACCGGCGGGCCGTACAACCTGATCACCAAGCAGGACGTCGGCGTGCGGATCTGGGACGCGGGCGGCGTGGAAAGCGACCACGACATCCGCACCAGCACCATCACCTACGACTGGGGCCTGCGCCAGCCGACCGCGGTGACCGTGGATCCGAGTGGTCTCGCCCTGACCACCCGCACCACCTACGACCCGATCACCGGCCTGGTCACCGCCACGACCACGCCGGCCGGCGGCACCAGCACCACCACCCCGGCCACCCGCCGGACCGTCTACTACCGAGCCACCTCCGGCTCCGGCTACCCCGAATGCGACCTGCGGCCGGAATGGGCGAACCTGCCCTGCCGGGTGCAGCCGGGCGGACAGGCGGCCTCCGGGCCGGAACTGCCGGTCACGGTGACCACCTACGACATGCACCAGCAGACCCGGGTGGTCACCGAGAAGACCAACGCCGCAACGCTGCGGACCACCACCACGACCTACGACAGCGCCGGCCGGGCGTACGAGATCAGCGTGGCCGCGGCGTCGGGGCTCGGCACGGCGGTACCGATCACCCGCAATGTCTACCAGCCGGCCACCGGGCGGCTGGTCCGTACCCAGCAGGTGGTCGGTGGGCTGGCGACCGCGCAGGTGGAGCAGGGCTACGACAGCCTCGGCCGGCAGACCTCCTACACCGACGCCGACGGGATCAGCTCCACGACCACGTACGACCTGCTCGGCCGGGTGGCGACCAGCAACGACGGCAAAGCCACCCGCACCTACACCTATGACGGCGGCACCGAACGACGCGGCCTACCCACCTCCGTCACCGACACCCAGGCCGGCACCTTCAGCGGCAGCTACGACGCCGACGGAAACCTGACCACGGAGACCTGGCCCAACGGCGTACAGGTCACCACCGCCACCGACGAGACCGGCAACCAGACTGGCCTCACCTACGTCAAGCCGGGCTGCGCCGTCGCCGACTGCACCCTCTACACCGAGTCAGTGGTCGAGTCGGCGCACGCCCAAGGGCGCGACCGGGCGTCCACTCTGTCGGGGCAGACCTACAGCTACGACAGGGCGGGCCGGCTCACCTCGGTCCGGGACACCATCGGCGGCCAGTGCACCACCCGGTCCTACGGGTTCAGCACCTCGTCGAATCGCACCTCCGTCACCGAGTACGCACCCGGCGGCGACGGTGCCTGCCAGAGCACGGCGGCGGCGGCGTCCCGGACCTGGACGTACGACACCGCCGACCGGGTGAACACCACCGGCTACACCTATGACGCCCTCGGCCGGACGACCACGGTGCCGGCGGTCGACAGCGCCAGTTCATCGAGCGGGAACGTGACGGTCACGTACCACTCGACCGATCTGGTCGACACGATCACGCAGGGCGGCCGGACCACCGACTACACCCTCGATGTGACCGGAGAGCGGATCCGCTCCTGGACCGACAACTCCACCGGCACCGCGGTGCAGTCGGTGCATCACTACGACGGCGACGGGGACAGCCCGTCGTGGACGCAGGAGACGGCCGAACTGTTCACCCGCCCGGTCACCGGCATCTCCGGGATGGCGGGCAGCTACGACAGCGAGAGTGGGCAGGTCGACTGGCAGATCGCCAACCTGCACGGCGATCTGGTCGCAGCGATCGACGGTGACGACGAGGGACTCTCCCGTACCAACGAAACCACCGAGTACGGCGTCCCACGCAACGCCGCCGATGTCGGTACCCAACGGTACGGCTGGCTCGGCGGCAAACAACGCGCCGCCGACACCCCGTCCGGCATCATCCTGATGGGGGTACGCCTCTACAACCCCGTCACCGGCCGATTCCTCCAGGTCGACCCCGTCTACGGCGGCAACGCCAACCCGTACGACTACTGCTCCGGCGACCCCCTCAACTGCTTCGACCTCGACGGCAAGATCAGTTGGGGCAAGATCTTCGACCGGACCGCGACGGTGCTGGCGGTGGCGGGACTGTTCGGATGTGGTGCCTGCGCAGCCGTCTCTGCTGCCATCTCCCTCGGTCGCGGCATCTACAAGGTGTCACGCGGGGACCGATCCGGGTGGTGGGATATCGCCGGCTCGGCCACCTTCGGCGCCGGAAAGGCATTCAAGTTCTACAACAAGGCACGAAAAGCGAAGGCAATCAGTCGCGCACCGAAGGGCGTGCCCGGAAAGGGTGCGGTCAACAAGCGAAAGAGGCAGAAGGCCGCCGCCGCGCACCGGGGTTTCCACCGGAGATACACCATGCGAGCTGATCGAATCGACCGAGGGTATAGTTCCTTCAACATTGCGAGAGGGACGTACGACGAGATTCGAAGCTATCGAAGGACGCGGCGGTTCTGGTGAAAAGCGCCGGTGGTGAGGGGGCGCGGCTCCCGCTTCCCCTCACCATGGCGGGCTGGGTTGCGCGATCGATCGAGTCCGTGATGCGGAAGCGCGCCGCCGACAATTGGAGCCTCTCCTCCGGCTATTCGCTCTGGCTGGAGAAGATCGCGTCGGAGCGGCGGGTGGCGACCGAGGAGACAGAGGGCGAATGGGAGTCGCTCGTCGCGCGACTGATGTTCGCTCTGCTGTTCGTCTTCGGTGCGGTGCTGTTGGTCCTCACGCTTCCCCTGATGGCGATTCCGAACCCGGTGGGCGATGTCGTTGCGGCAGGTGTTGCCCTACTCGGCGTGGCGGCTGTGGTCGCGTCGTTATGCGGGGGCCTTACCGACCATGCGCTGGCGGTGGTGCGACGGAAACACCAGATCGCGTTCGACATCGTGTTCCTGAGCGTCACGACGCTCGCCTGGCTCCTGTTCGCGCTGACGGTCATCTACGGCGGGTAGCCATCGCAACACCGGCGGGGGAGCGCCTGGCGAGGTAGTGGCGGTGTGCCGAAGGGGCCCGCAGCACCATGCTGCGGGCCCTCCCCGTGAACGTGGTCAGCCGGCAGTGCGGGCGACGCCGACCGGGCAGCTCAGCCCGTTCGGGCCGTGGTTGCAGTAGCCGTTCGGGTTCTTCGTCGGCGCGAGGTACTGCTGGTGATAGTCCTCGGCCAGGAAGTAGTCACCCAGCCGACCGATCTCCGTAGTGATCTCACCCTTGCCGGCGCGGGCCACGATCGGCGCGAACGCGTCCCGGGACGCCTGCGCGGTGGCCAGCTGCTCGTCGGTGGTGACGTAGATCGTCGACCGGTACTGGGTACCCACGTCGTTGCCCTGGCGCATGCCCTGGGTCGGGTCGTGGTTCTCCCAGAAGACCTTGAGCAGGTCCTCGTAGCTGATCTTCGTGGGGTCGTAGACCACCTGGACCACCTCGGCGTGCCCGGTTTCGCCGGAGCAGACCTCCTCGTAGGTCGGGTTCGGGGTGTAACCACCCGCGTAACCGACCGAGGTGGTGAACACTCCTGGCAGCGTCCAGAACAGCCGCTCGGCGCCCCAGAAACACCCCATGCCGAACACGGCGACCTGCGAGCCCTCGGGGAACGGACCCTTCAGCGGGGTCCCGAGCACCTCGTGCCGGTCGGCGACCGGCATCGCGATCGGGCGGCCGGGCAGGGCCCGGTCGGGGGAGATCATCTCGGCCTTCATGCGGCGGAGGAACACGGTGGAACTCCTTTCGTACCCTTCCCCGCCTGCAACACCGGCGGACCTCACTTCCTTACCCGCCCCGCGTCCGCTCAGGCCCGCTCACACCCCGAGGGCGATTCGGATACGGTCCGCGTAGGAGGTGGCGTCGGCGTCGTCCGCGTAGCGGGTACGCGGCCAGAAGAAACCGCGCAGCCCGTCGCCCTTCGTCCGCGGCACCACGTGGGTGTGCAGGTGCGGCACCGACTGGGACACCTTGTTGTTCATCGCCACGAACGTGCCACCCGCGCCCAGACCGGCCTCCACCGCCGTGGCGAGCCGCCGGACCAGGCCGAAGTATCCGGCGACGGACTCCGGCGGCAGGTCGGCGAGGGTGACCAGGTGTGTGCGGGGCACCACCAGCAGGTGCCCCTTGAACACCGGCCGGGTGTCCAGGAACGCCACCCCGTCCGGTTCATCGACGACCCGGAACGCCGGCACCTCGCCCGCCACGATCCCGCAGAACACGCACCCCGCCATCGGCCCAGGCTAATGCCGGCCGGCGAACCCTGGCCGGCGGCCCGCCTCAGGCTTACGCCGGATCGAGGTAGGCCTCCCACTCGTCTCCTGCGACGCCGACCGGGCCGGTCTCCCCGTTCGCCAGCCGAGACCGGATGTCCGCCTCCCAGGCGAGCGCCCACCCGCACAGCGCCTCGACGTCGCCCTCGCTGAGCCCGTAGGCCATGAAAGTCTCGTCATCAAGTTCGCGGACGCCACCAAGCCGGTCGGCCAACTCCGCCAAGGAGAAACCGATGGTGTGCTGTGCGCCCAGCGACTCCAGCTCGTGCCGGTTCAGTCGGCCGTTGGCGGCGCAGATGTCGATGTAGTCCCGGTGCGCTGCGCGTTCGTGCAGGGCTCGCACCTTCAGCCCGACCGCATCCTCGAGCGCGAGGACAGGACCGATGCTGAGTTGCGCGGGAGGCCCGATCGCTTCCTTCAGGAGATCGACTTCACATTCGGTCGCCTCCGCGGAGATCACGAGTCGCGCCATTCGCGGGGTGGCCTCGATGATGCGTGCGGCGAAGCCGCCGGCGACGTAGGCGTCGGCGAGCCGTTCGGCCACCGCCGGCAGCGGCATGGCGGTCGCCGTTGCGAAGTCGATGTCCCGAGAGGGCCTACTGGTCAGCTCGTGTGCCGACAGGGCGTAACCACCCGCGAGGACCAAGCCGAGATCCTCGCCGGCGTCGAAGCCGATGCGCAGCAACCGTCGGTGTAGTTCCTCCATGTCATGCGGCCAACTCGGGAAGCTGCCGCTCCCAGACGGCAACCAGGCGGCGGGAAGTCAGCCGCCGGATCCGGGGCCAGTCGGCGCGCAGCAGGAGGGCGTTGACATAGCGGATGATGTCCTCACGCTGGCCGCAATCCAGGAGCGTGCGGTAAAGCGTCAGACGCTGTCGGGCGTCGCCGACGTCGAACTCGGTCAGGCCGGACCAGGCCAGTCGTACGGGCAGGGCGACGCGACCATGATCGGGACCTGCCAGCAGGTCGAGCGAGGCCGGGATGCGGTCGGCTACGCCGATCAGGCGGGATGGCAGCGTCTCGGTCGGGGTCACCCGGCCAGTATCGCCCAACGGTCCGACAGGACGTCGGAGGCGAACCGCGCCGGGTTCCATACGCTGGGACGGGGCGGGAGGACTAACGTCTGCGGAATGAACCACGGCTTCGAGACGCTCGCCATCCACGCCGGCCAGGACCCCGAGGCCCGCACCGGCGCGGTGATCCCACCGATCTACCAGACCAGCACGTACGCCCAGGACGCGGTCGGCGCGCCCCGGCTCGGCTACGAGTACAGCCGCTCCGGCAACCCGACCCGGGACGCGCTCCAGGAGTGCCTGGCCGCCCTGGAGGGCGGGCCGGTCGGGCTGGCCTTCGCCAGCGGCCTGGCCGCCGAGGACACCCTGCTGCGTACCGTCTGCGCCCCTGGTGATCACGTGGTCATCCCGGACGACGCGTACGGCGGCACGTACCGGCTCTTCGCGAAGGTGGCCGAGCGGTGGGGCCTGGCGTACACCCCGGCGAAGGTCTCCGACCCGGACGCTGTGCGGGCCGCGATCCGCCCCGGCGTCACCAAGGTGGTGTGGGTGGAGACGCCGACGAACCCGCTGCTCGGCATCGCCGACATCGCCACCCTCGCCGCCGTCGCGCACGACGCCGGAGCGCTGCTGGTGGTCGACAACACCTTCGCCTCGCCGTACCTGCAGCAGCCGATCGCGCTCGGCGCGGACGTGGTGGTGCACTCCACCACCAAGTACATCGGCGGGCACTCCGACGTGGTCGGTGGTGCGCTGGTGGCGGCCGACGCCGCACTCGGCGAGCAGCTGCGCTACCACCAGAACGCGATGGGCGCGGTCAACGGGCCGTTCGACGCCTGGCTGACCCTGCGCGGCATCAAGACCCTCGGTGTACGGATGGATCGGCACTGCGACAACGCCGAGCGGATCGCCGCGTACCTGGACGGGCACGCCAAGGTCGGTCAGGTGCTCTACCCGGGGCTGCCCTCGCACCCCGGGCACGAGGTGGCGGCGAAGCAGATGCGCCGGTTCGGCGGGATGATCTCGTTCCGGGCCGCAGGCGGGGAGGACCACGCCGTCGAGATCTGCAACCGGGCCAAGCTTTTCGTGCTCGCCGAGTCGCTCGGTGGGGTGGAATCCCTGATCGAGCACCCGGGCCGGATGACACACGCGAGTGCTGCCGGCTCGCCGCTTGAAGTTCCCGGCGATCTCGTGCGACTGTCTGTCGGCATCGAGACGGTCGAAGACCTGCTCGCCGATCTGGAGCAGGCGCTGGGCTGACCGCTGGCTGGGGAGGATGGCCGTGCAGGACATCATGCCGACCTGGGTCGGGGCGACCGCCAAACAGATCGCCCGGGGCGTACGGCGGGGGGACGTCTCCGCCACCCAGGTTCTGGCCGACCACCTCGACCACGTCGCGCAGGCCGACGTCGACCTCGCCGCGTTCCGCACGGTACGCGGCGGGGCGGCGGTCACCGAGGCGGAGAAGGTCGACGAGCAGGAGGACCTGGCCAACCTGCCGCTGGCCGGGGTGCCGGTCGCGGTCAAGGAGAACACCCCGGTGGCCGGCATGCCCACCTGGAACGGTTCCGCCGCGGTGCGTACCGCGGTGGCGGAGGCCGACCACGAGGTGGTCCGCCGGCTGCGCGGTGCCGGCGCGGTGATCCTCGGTGTCACCCGGATGCCCGAGCTGGGCCTCTGGGGGGTGACCGACGACGACACGGCGATCACCCGCAACCCCTGGGACCGGGGGCGTACCCCGGGCGGCTCGTCGGGCGGCGCGGCGGCGGCGGTGGCCGCGGGGCTGGTGCCGATCGCCCACGGCAACGACGGACTCGGTTCGATCCGCATCCCGGCCGCCTGCTGCGGCCTGGTCGGCCTGAAGCCGGGGCGGGGAGTGGTGCCCTGCCAGCTCGGCGCGGAGGACTGGTTCGGGTTGACCGAGCACGGCGTGCTCACCACCACGGTCGCCGACGCGGCCGTCGGCTTCCAGGTGCTCGCCGGCCGCGCCCAGGAGAAGCTCGTCCCGCCGCAGCGGCTGCGGGTCGGCGTGTCGCTGCGGTCCCCGGTGCGCGGCGTGTCGCCCGACGCGCCGAACCGGGACGCGGTCGCCGCCGCCGGCCGGCTGCTCGCCGCGGCCGGGCACGACACCGTGCCGGCCGACCCCGTCTACCCGACCGCCCTGGGGTTGCAGGGCATCGCCACCTGGTTCGCGGCCGCCGCCGCGGACGTGCGCGCCGTCGGGATCGACCGGCGCAGCCTGCAACGCCGCAGCCGCCGGCACGTCGCGCTCGGCGAATGGGCGTGGCGGCGCGGGTACGTCCGGGAGGCCGACCGGCTCGCCTGGCGCGAACGGTCGATCGGATTCTTCGCCGACCACTCGGTGGACCTACTGCTCACCCCGGCCCTGGCGACCGTGCCGCCGCCGGCCACCAACTGGTCGACCCGGTCCTGGCAGGCCAACATGCTGGCCAACATCCGGTACGCCCCGTACGCGGCACCGTGGAACATCGCCGGCCTGCCGGCGCTGGTGGTGCCGGTGGGCCGCCGCCCGGACGGGCTGCCGCTAGCCGTGCAGTTGGTCGGCCCGCCCGGCTCGGAACTGCTGCTACTCGGCGTCGCCGGCCAGTTCGAGATGGAGGCCCCGTGGCCGCGGCACGCCCCGGGTTACCCGCGCGTCGGAACGGGGTCGCCGGCCAGCGCTTGACCCTCTACGCTCCCGGTGCCACGTACCGGGAGGACCCAGGGTCATGCGCTGCCACACCTGCGACGCCGACGTCGACGTACGCACCATGGAATGTCCGATCTGCCGCACGCCGGTCGGTTCTCCCGCGCTGTACCCCGGTGCCCGGGTCCGGCCGGTCCACGGTATCGGTCGGGCCGCCGCGGTCGCCGTGGGCGCGACCACCCTGGCACTCCTGTTGACGCTGGCGATCCAACCGGTCAACGCACTGGTCGCGCACCGGGCGGCGGCCGGGGCCGACGGCGACCAGTTCCTGCTGATTACTGGCCTGCTGGAACTCACGGCAGGGGTGGCGCACGGCGCGGCGTTCCTGGTGGCCGTCGTGCTCGTCATCGTCTGGAGCTGGCGGGCCCGGATGAACCTGAACGCCTTCCCGGGCGCCGGGCCGACCCTCTCCGACGGATGGGCGATCGCCGGGTGGCTGGTGCCGTTCGTCAACGTCGTGGTGCCCTACCGGGTGGTGGCCAACATCGCCCGGGACAGCCTCTGGCGGCTGAGCACCCCGTGGCTGGTCAGGGTCTGGTGGGCGGCCTGGCTGGCGTACCTGTTCACGGATCGACTCACCAGCTCCGTCGCGGAGTACGAGGCTCTGCCGTATCCACCGGAGACCGAGGCCGACTTCGAGGCGTACGTCGACTACTACGCCTCGTCGGCCGGGGCGTACCTCGTGCCCACGCTGGCCTGTGTGGTGGCCGGGGGGTCGCTTATCGTGCTGATCCACCGGATCTCCGCCGCGCAGACCGCCCGGATCGCGCGCGGGATGCCCGCCGGCCCGATCGTGCCCGGCATGACCGTGGCCGCGCCAGCCAGCCCGGCCGGGGCGGCGCCGAGCACGGGCGGCCCGACGGGCACCCCGCCGCCGGCCGAGTCCGGCGGGGCGGGTGGCACGATCGGGGCATGACGGAACTGGTCAGCCTGGACGACGTGCGGGCCGCGAGGGAGCTGCTCGCCGGCGTCATCCGCATCACCCCGCTGGAGCCCTCCCGCCCGCTCAGCGCCGCGCTCGGCGGCCCGGCCTGGCTCAAGTGCGAGAACCTCCAACGGGCGGGGTCGTACAAGGTGCGCGGCGCGTACGTGCGGATCTCGCGGCTGTCGGCGCAGGAACGCGCCCGGGGCGTGGTCGCGGCGAGCGCCGGCAACCACGCGCAGGGGGTGGCGCTCGCCGCCGGGCTGGTCGGCACCCACGCCACCGTCTTCATGCCGGTGAACGCGCCGCTGCCCAAGGTGGCGGCCACCAAGGGGTACGGCGCCCAGGTCGAGCTGGTCGGAGCCACGGTGGACGAGTCCCTGGTGGCGGCGCAGACGTTCGCCGAACGCACCGGGGCGGTGCTGATCCACCCGTTCGACCACCAGGATGTGATCGCCGGGCAGGGCACGGTGGCGCTGGAGATCCTGGAGCAGTGCCCCGAGGTGAAGACGATCGTCACCGGGGTCGGCGGGGGCGGGCTGATCTCCGGCATGGCGGTGGCGGCCAAGGCGCTCCGGCCGGACGTCCGGGTGATCGGAGTGCAGGCGGCGAGCGCGGCGGCCTTCCCGCCGTCACTGGTGGCCGGCGAGCCGGTACGGCTGCCCGCCTTCGCCACCATCGCCGACGGCATCGCGGTCGGCCGCCCCGGCGACATCACCTTCACCCATGTCCGCAAGCTCGTCGACGAGATCGTCACCGTCACCGAGGAGGACATCTCGCGGGCGCTGCTCATGCTGCTGGAGCGCGGCAAGCAGGTGGTGGAGCCGGCCGGTGCGGTCGGCGTGGCGGCGGTGCTGGCCGGCGTGGTCGAGGTGGAGACCCCGCTGGTGGCCGTGCTCTCCGGCGGCAACATCGACCCGCTGCTGATGCTGCGGGTGATCGAACACGGCCTGGCCGCGGCCGGCCGCTACCTGCGGGTCACCGTGCGCTGCTCGGACCGCCCCGGGCAGCTCGCCTCGCTGTTGAGCGAGATCGCCGAGCAGCGGGCCAACGTGGTGGACGTGGAGCACCAGCGGGCCAACCCGCACCTGCGCCTCGGCGAGGTCGAGGTGGCGCTGTCGGTGGAGACCCGGGGCGTCGAGCACTCCGACATGCTGATCAGTGCCCTGCGGGCCAGCGGTTACCAGGTGACCATCGCGCCAGAGGCGTGACACCGTCCGGTGTCACGCCTCTGCACGAATGGGGGCGGCCGGCTGCGGATCGCGTCGCGCCGGCGGCGTGCCTCAGCCGGAGAACGGCTCGAAGCTGACCACGGTCACCTTGATGTCCGCGCCGCTGGGCGCGGTGTAGGTGCAGGCCTGACCGGCCTTGCCGCCCAGGATCGCCTGGCCGAGGGCCGACTCGGGGCTGTAGACCGTGAGGTCGGTGGTCGAGGCGATCTCGCGTGAGCCGAGCAGGAAGGTCTCTGTGTCGTCGGCGTCGTCGTCGAAGTAGATCGTCACGACCATCCCGGGCGCCACGGCGTCGACGGTCGGCGCCTCGCCGACCTGGGCCGTGCGGAGCAGCTCCTTCAGGTAGAGGATGCGCCCCTCGGCCTTGCCCTGCTCCTCGCGGGCGGCGTGGTAGCCGCCGTTCTCGCGCAGGTCGCCTTCCTCGCGCCGGGCGTTGATCTCAGCGGCGATGATCGGCCGATTGGCGATCAACTCGTCGAGCTCGGCCTTCAGGCGGTCGTACGCGTCCTGGGACAGCCAGGTGGCGGGCGCCTCGTTGCCATTGGACACAGGCGGTCCTCCTCCGTTGTGCGTGCTGGCTGACAGGTGAACCCTTAAGTTACCAGTGCGGTGCGACAAGGAGTGTCGGCGATCACGTCCTGTGCGCCGAGGAAGCACGGTCAGGGCCACCCCTCGACAGTCACCTCGGCGCCGGCCAGCGGCCGGGTCGGCGGGTCGCGGCGGGCGGCCTCAGGCGGGCGGTCGGCAGCGGACGACCTCACCGATGAACGGCCGGGCGCTGGTGGCGAGACGGTGCCGGACGGTGAGGTGCCGCTGCCCCGCTTCGCCGGTCACCGGCACCTCCTCGCGGGCCACCTCGGCGCCGGCGTGGTCCCGGGCGCGCAGCACGCACACCGCCGACCCGCCGTCCGGCAGGTTCACCCGGAAGTCGACCACCACCTGGGTGTCCGTGATGTCGCTGTAGGAGATCACCTGGACGTCGTAGGCCGGGTCGCCGTACTGCCGGTAGAGCCGGACCGAGATGACGGTGAGCGCCGCGACCACGGCGACCGCCAGCAGCGCGGTCAGCACCGGCCGGCGGCGACCGGGCGTGCGGCGGCGGCCGTACCGGCCGGACGGGAACACCGGCGTGTCCGATGGAAGTGTGGCGTGCGTCTCGGTCACCGGCGGGTATCTCCCTGGCGTTGTTGTCGGCGGCATCGGCAAGAATGGCAGAGGTCCGTCATCCCTGCCCGACTCGGTGCCAGATATGGCTGGTGTCAAATATGACAGGCCGGCCCGGGCCGGTACCGCGACAGGGAGAATTCCGGCAGGTCAACGGTTGGCCCAGGGGCGGGTGCCCCGGTGGGCAGAGACGAGGAGCGCCAACTTTGGCAGAACAACTTCGACTCATGGCCGTCCACGCGCACCCCGACGACGAGTCGAGCAAGGGCGCCGCGACCACGGCGAAGTACGTCGCCGAGGGGGTGGACGTGCTGGTCGTGACGTGCACCGGTGGGGAGCGCGGCAGCGTGCTCAACCCCAAGCTCGACCGGCCCGACGTGTGGGCCAACATCGCCGACATCCGGCGGGCGGAGATGGACGCCGCGCGGGCCATCCTCGGCATCGAGCAGGCGTGGCTGGGCTTCGTCGACTCCGGCCTGCCCGAGGGCGACCCGCTGCCCCCGCTGCCCGAGGGCTGCTTCGCCCTGCAGGACGTCGCGGTGGCCGCCGGCCCGCTGGTGCGCCTGATGCGCGAGTTCCGCCCGCACGTCGTCACCACGTACGACGAGGAGGGCGGTTACCCGCACCCCGACCACATCATGTGCCACAAGGTCAGCGTGGCGGCCTTCGAGGCGGCCGGCGACGCGGAGCGCTACCCCGAGCTGGGTGAGCCGTGGCAGCCGCTGAAGCTCTACTACGACATCGGCTTCTCCAAGGGCAAGATCCTGGCGCTGCACGAGGCCATCCTGGCCACCGGCATCGAGTCGCCGTACGCGGAGTGGCTGACCCGCTGGGAGGACCGGCCGGACAAGGGCCCCCGGATCACCACCCGGGTGGAGTGCGCCGAATACTTCCCGGTCCGCGACGACGCGCTGCGTGCCCACGCCACCCAGGTGGACCCGGACGGCTTCTGGTTCCAGGTGCCGATGGAGTTGCAGCAGCAGGCCTGGCCCACGGAGGATTTCCAGCTGGTCCGGTCGATGGTCGACAGCCCGCTGCCCGAGTCCGACCTGTTCGCCGGCGTACGCGAGACGGCTCATGCCCGCTGATCCGGCGGCGGGCTACCCTGGTCGCACACCGCACTCAGGAGGAACGCCATGCTGACCGCTGCCCAGGTGCTCGCCCAGAACAACTTCGGGGACACCCGCACGGGTGGCCTGGCCGGTCCGATGGGCCTGTTCCTCATCCTGGTCCTCGGCACCGCCACCGTGCTGTTGATCCGCAACATGAACGCCCGGTTGCGCCGGCTGCCCGACCGGTTCCCCGGTCAGGAGCCTGCCGCCGAGGCGGGCAACGCGGACCTGACGGTCGCTGATCCGACAGATGGGACCGTGATGAGGGATTCATCCGTAGAGGTTGCCAACGGGCGCGAGCAGCGCCGCGACACCTGATCGGGGCATGATTCACGTCGAACCGGATGGTCGCCCCCTGTTGCGACCATCCGGTTTGGCTTAGCCTTCCGCCGGGGGACCAGAAGTCTCCCGAGCCGTGCGCGGGAGGGGGCGCCGATGACGACCGCAGTCGGGTTCGCCCTCCGCGTGTCCTGTCCCCGGTCGGCGGGAGGAGGTCGGTGACCTCCGGCAGGGCTGGTCATTCGCTCGACCGGCCCCCAGGCCGTGGTACGCCACTCCGGGTTCACCTGCTCACGGCCGCCGTCGTCAGCACCGCGCTGATCGCCGCCGTGGTCGGGCTGAGTCTGCCGGTGCGGCTGCCGGCCGACGATCCGCTCGGCGGCCTGGCCCGGTTCGGCATCGCGGTCGCCGCGTTCGCCCTGTCGCAGCTGGCCCGGCTGCGGTTCCGGGCCGCAGCCGGCGTGGTCAGCATCACCTGGGGCGAGGCCGCGCTGGTCGTCAGCCTCTACCTGGTCCCGCCCGGTTGGCTGCCCGCCGCGGCACTGATCGGTGTCGCGCTGGCCTGGACGGCGCTGTCCGTGGTGGACGAGGGCCGGTCGACCTGGGACGTCGTCCGCATCGCCGGCGCGCAGACCGCCGCCACCGCGCTCGCGGTGTCGGTCACCACCGCCCTGGGCCAGCCGATGCTGGCCACCCCGACCCCGGCCCTCGCGCTCGCGGTCGCCGCCGGAGCGGTTACCTACCTGCTGGCCGGCGCATGGCTGGGCGGGGTCATGCTGGCGCTGCGGCACGGCATGCCGATCGGCCGCCCGCTGCTCGCCGCGCTGCGGGGCAAGCTGCTGATGTTCGTCGGCAACGTGGTGCTCGGCCTGCTCGTGGTAGTGCTGATCGAGAGCGACCCCCGATGGCTGCTGCTGCTCCCCGTCCCGCTGTGGCTGCTCCAACAGACCTACCGGCAGCGGCTGCGCGACGAGCGTGAGCGGCGTACCTGGCGGTCGTTCGCCGAGGCGACGGCCGCGCTCAACCAGCTCGACGAGCGCGGTGTGGCCACGGCGGGCGTCACCGGCGCCCTGACGCTGTTCGAGGCGGAGGTCGCCGACGTGGAGGTGGTCCGGGGCGACGGACGGTGGCGCCGCTACCGGGCCGACCCCGGCGGCCAGGTGGTCGACCGGGAGATCGCGCCCCCGGAGGATGACGAGCCCGCCCCGGAGGAGCTGGTCCGCGACCTGTCGGTGAGCGACACGCGGGTCGGCCGGCTGCGGGTGCGGTTCCCCCGCACGGCACCGCCCAGCGGGCGGGAACGGGACGCTCTCGCCGCCTTCGCCGACGCGCTGGCCGCCGCCCTGCACGACGCGGCGACCCACCGGGAGCTGCGGCTGGTCACCGCGCGTTCGTCGTACGAGGCGGTGCACGATTCGCTGACCGGCCTGGCCAACCGGGCGGCCATGCTCAGCCGGGGTGACCAGGCGCTGCGGCAGCTCGCCCACGACCATCCCGTCGCCCTGCTGCTGCTGGACATCGACCAGTTCAAGGAGGTCAACGACACGCTCGGGCACGCTGCCGGCGATCAGCTGCTGCGGCTGACCGCCAACCGGCTCGGCACCCTGGGCCGCTCCGGTGACCTGCTGGCCCGGCTCGGCGGCGACGAGTTCGCCCTGCTGCTGACGTCCGTCCCGGTGGTGGACGACCGCACCGCCCCGACGGCGTACGCGCTACGCCAGGCTCGGGACATCGCCGAGCGGCTGGCCGCGCCGGCCGAGGTGGCCGGCGTACGGATGTCCGTCGAGGTTTCCGTCGGTGTGGTGGTGGCCGGGGCGGGCACCGCCGACCTGACCGAGCTGCTGCGCCGGGCCGACATCGCCATGTACCAGGCCAAGGCCGGCGGTGGCAGCGTGGCCACGTACGACGGCTCACGAGATGCGGCCAGCACCGACCAGCTGGCCCTGCTCGCCGAGCTCCAGGAGGCGTTGCAGGCCGACGATCAGCTGGTGCTGGTGTTGCAGCCGGCGGTCGACCTGACCACCGGAGCGCCGACCGGCGTGGAGGCGTTGATCCGCTGGCGGCACCCGCGCCGGGGCTGGCTGGGTCCGGCCGATTTCATCCGGCCGGTGGAGAACAGCGATCAGCTCGGCCCGTTCACCCGTTACGTGCTGGACAAGGCGCTCACGGTCGCCGCCGGCTGGGCCCGGGAGGGTCTGGACATCCCCATCTCGGTCAACCTTTCCGCCCGCAGCCTGCTCGACCACCGGTTGCCGGCGGAGATCGCCGAGGCGCTGCGCCGGCACCAGGTGCCGGCCGACCGGCTGGTCCTGGAGATCACCGAGACGGTGGTGATGAGCGACCTGGAGGTCATCGACCAGGTGCTGAGCACATTGCGGTCGATGGGCGTGCAGTTGGCGGTCGACGACTTCGGCACCGGGTTCTCCTCGCTGGCCTTCCTCGCCCGGATCCCGGTGGACGAGCTGAAGGTCGACCGGTCGTTCGTGCTCCGAATGGCGGATTCACCGCAGGCGGCAGCGATCGTGCGCAGCACCGTGGGGTTGGCCCACGAGCTGGGGTTGCGGGTGGTGGCCGAGGGGGTGGAGACCGCCGCACAGCGGTCGGCGCTGGCCGAGCTGGGCTGCACCGCCGCCCAGGGTTACCACTTCTTCAAGCCGATGCCGGCCGACAAGATCGGCGCCGTCCTCGGCTCCCTGGCCCGTCAGGCCCCCACCAACGTCCTCCCGCTCCGCGCCGACGGCGCCTCCTGAGCCGCCGCCCGGCACCCGGCGTCCGCCCGGCGGCCGTGGGGCCGGCTGGATATGGTCGTCGGGTGAACCGACTCGCGGACGCCACCAGCCCCTACCTGCTCCAGCACGCCGACAACCCGGTGGACTGGTGGCCCTGGTGCGACGAGGCGTTCGCCGAGGCGAAACGGCGGGACGTGCCGGTGCTCATCTCGGTCGGCTACTCGGCCTGCCACTGGTGCCACGTGATGGCGCACGAGTCGTTCGAGGACGAGACCGTCGGCAAGCTGCTGAACGAGGGCTTCGTGTCGATCAAAGTGGACCGTGAGGAGCGGCCCGACGTCGACGCCGTCTACATGACCGCCACCCAGGCGATGACCGGCCAGGGCGGCTGGCCGATGACGGTCTTCGCCACCCCGGACGGCGTCCCGTTCTTCTGTGGGACGTACTTCCCCCGCCCGAACTTCGTCCGGTTGCTCCAGTCGGTCAGCACCGCGTGGCAGGACCAGCGGGATGCCGTGCTGCGCCAGGGTGCCGCGGTGGTGGAGGCGATCGGCGGCGCCCAGGCCGTGGGTGGTCCGACCGCCCCGCTCACCGCCGAACTGCTCGACACCGCCGCCGACCAGCTGGCCGGCGAGTACGACGAGACCAACGGCGGGTTCGGCGGCGCACCCAAGTTCCCGCCGCACATGAACCTGCTCTTCCTGTTGCGCCACCACCAGCGCACCGGCTCGGCGCGGAGCCTGGAGATCGTCCGGCACACCTGCGAGGCGATGGCCCGGGGCGGGATCCACGACCAGCTGGCCGGCGGGTTCGCCCGCTACTCCGTCGACGCGCACTGGACGGTGCCGCACTTCGAGAAGATGCTCTACGACAACGCGCTGCTGCTGCGGGTCTACACCCAGCTGTGGCGGCTCACCGGCGACGCGCTGGCGCTGCGGGTGGCCCGGGACATCGCCCGGTTCCTCGCCGACGAGCTGCACCGGCCCGGCCAGGGCTTCGCCTCGGCGCTGGACGCGGACACCGAGGGCATCGAGGGGCTCACCTACGCCTGGACCCCGGCCCAGCTGGTCGAGGCGCTGGGCGAGGAGGACGGCCGCTGGGCCGCCGACCTGTTCGCGGTCACCGAGGCCGGCACCTTCGAAGAGGGCATGAGCGTGCTGAAGCTGGCCCGGGACGTCGACGACGCCGACCCGGCCGTGCGGGAGCGCTGGCAGGGCGTCGTGAGCAGGCTGCTGGTCGCCCGGGATGCCCGACCCCAGCCGGCCCGGGACGACAAGGTGGTGGCCGCCTGGAACGGGCTGGCCGTCACCGCGCTCGCCGAGTTCGTCCGGCTCGTCGAAACCTCCGGCCGGATCGGTAGCGAGGGGGAGGCCAACCTGCTGGAAGGGGTCACCATCGTCGCCGACGGCGCGATGCGGGACACCGCCGAGTACCTGGCGCGGGTGCACGTGGTGGACGGGCGGCTGCGCCGGGCCTCCCGGGACGGCCGGGTCGGCGAGCCGGCCGGGGTGCTGGAGGACTACGGCTGCGTGGCCGAGGCGTTCTGCGCCATGCACCAGGTCACCGGCGAGGGGCGGTGGCTGGAACTGGCGGGGCAACTGCTCGACGCCGCCCTGACGCACTTCGCCGCGCCCGGCGGAGCCTTCTACGACACCGCCGACGACGCGGAGCAACTGGTCACCCGGCCGGCCGACCCGACGGACAACGCGACCCCGTCCGGCCGGTCCGCGATCGCCGCGGCCCTGGTCACGTACGCGGCGCTGACCGGGGAGAACCGCTACCGGGAGGCCGCCGAGGCGGCGCTGTCGACCGTCGCGCCGATCGTCGGGCGGCACGCCCGGTTCACCGGGTACGCGGCGACCGTGGGCGAGGCGCTGCTCTCCGGGCCGTACGAGATCGCGGTGGCCACCGGGGACCCGGCCGGTGATCCGTTGGTCGGGGCGGCGTATCGGCACGCCCCGCCCGGCGCGGTGATCGTGGCGGGCCACCCGGACCAGCCGGGAGTGCCGCTGCTGGCCGGCCGGCCGTTGCTCGACGGACAGCCCGCCGCGTACGTCTGCCGGGGTTTCGTCTGCCAGCGACCGGTTGCCGGCGTCGACGACCTGGTGACGCAGCTGGGCTGAGCCGGATCCGGCGGTCGCCGTCGCGGCCGGCCCGGATAGGCTGGCGGCGCTATGGATTCCCGAACCGGTCTGCCCGTTGTCGGCATGGTGGGCGGCGGCCAGCTGGCCCGGATGACCCACCAGGCCGCGATCGCCCTCGGCCAGTCGCTGCGCGTGCTCGCGCTCACCCCGGACGACGGGGCGGCCCTGGTCGCCGCCGACGTCCAGTACGGCGACCACACCGACCTGGCCGCGCTGCGTACCTTCGCCAAGGGCTGCGACGTGGTCACCTTCGACCACGAGCACGTCCCGACCGAGCACATCCGCACCCTGACCGGCGAGGGGGTGAAGCTGTTCCCGCCGGCCGACGCGCTGGTGCACGCCCAGGACAAGCAGGTGATGCGGGAACGGCTCGGTGCCCTCGGCGCGCCGAACCCGGCCTGGCGCCCGGTCGCGTCCCCGGCCGACCTGGTGGCCTTCGGCGACGAGGTGGGCTGGCCGGTGATGCTCAAGGCGGCCCGTGGCGGGTACGACGGCCGGGGCGTCTGGCCGGTCACCGACGCCGCCAACGCCACCGAGCTGGCGGAGACGCTGCTCGCCGGCGGTACGAAGCTCATCGTCGAGGAGCGGGTGGCGCTGCGCCGGGAGCTGGCCGTGCAGGTGGCCCGCTCGCCGTTCGGGCAGGTGGCCGTGTACCCGGTGGTGGAGACGGTGCAGCGGGACGGGATCTGCGTCGAGGTGCTGGCCCCGGCCCCCGGTCTGCCGGAGGAGCTGGCGGTGTCCGCGCAGCAGCTCGCCATCGACCTGGCCACCGCGCTCGGCGTGGTCGGCCTGCTGGCGGTGGAGCTGTTCGAGGTGGCCGACCCGGCCGGCCCCGGTGGCAGCCGGATCGTGGTCAACGAGCTGGCGATGCGCCCGCACAACTCCGGGCACTGGACCATCGAGGGCGCCCGGACGTCGCAGTTCGAGCAGCACCTGCGGGCGGTGCTGGACTACCCGATGGGCGACACCTCGCTGACCGCGCCGGTGGTGGTGATGGCGAACGTGCTCGGCGGCGAGCCGGGCGGCATGCCGGTCGACGAGCGGCTGCACCACCTTTTCGCCGCCGAACCGACCGCCCGGGTGCACCTGTACGGCAAGCAGGTCCGCCCCGGCCGCAAGATCGGGCACGTCACGGTGCTCGGCGACGACCTGGACGAGGTACGCGGGCGGGCCGCCCGGGCGGCCCGCTGGTTGCGCGACGGTACGGAGGGATCCGCGTGAGCAGCGTTGGCGTGATCATGGGCAGTGACTCGGACTGGCCGACCATGAAGGCCGCCGCCGAGGTGCTCGCCGAGTTCGAGGTGTCGTACGAGGTGGAGGTCGTGTCGGCGCACCGCACCCCGATCAAGATGATCGACTATGGCCGGGCCGCCGCCGGTCGGGGCCTGAAGGTCATCATCGCCGGTGCCGGTGGGGCGGCACACCTGCCTGGCATGATCGCCTCGGTCACGCCGCTGCCGGTGGTCGGCGTACCGGTGCCGTTGAAGCACCTCGACGGTCTGGACTCGCTGCTGTCCATCGTGCAGATGCCGGCCGGCGTGCCGGTGGCCACCGTGTCGATCGGCAACGCGCGTAACGCCGGGCTGCTCGCCGTCCGCATCCTGAGCACCGCTGACCCCGCCCTGTTCGACCGGATGTCGGCGTACCAGGCCGACCTGGAGCAGCTGGTCGCCGAGAAGGACGCGGCGCTGCGCGCCTCCCTGGCCTGACCCGGTCGGCCGCCCCGCCGGCCAGCGGCGTACCGCGCCCCGGCTCACCGAACCCGGCGGCGTACCGCGCCCTCTACCCCACCACGACGAACGCCGCCGTGACCCTCCGGTTCACCGCATGCCGCGTAGCGCGGTCTGGAGGCGTTCCTGAGCGCGGCGGCGGCGTTCGTTGCTGGCCCCGAGGACCAGCAGCAGGAAGCCGACCGGGATCAACGCCAGCCACGGTCCGAGGCTGAACAGCGCGTGCACCGCCGCGATGGCGGTGACCGCCGCACCGACGATCACCGGTGCCTGCTGCTGGCTCATCGAACCGAAGACCAGCACGGCGACGGCGCCGAGCAGCAGCAGGACCTGACGTAGCGTGCTCGAATCGGTGGCCAGCACGATCGCCAGGGTGGGTACGAAGGCGGCCACCAGCGCCGGCCCGTACGCCACCCAACTGCTCAGGTCGGCCCGCTGGCGCAGTTCCAGGACGCCCACCAGCAGCGCCAGCGCCGCGAACGGCAGCGTGTACGCCTCGGGCAGCGCCACGTGGGCGACCCGCATCAGGATCCACCAGGCGGTGATCTCGCAGACCACCACCGCCCAGAACAGGATGCGCCGCTCGGTCGGCCGGCGACCGGGCCGGGCCGCCGCGACACCGAGGACCGCGCCCCAGGCGGCCAGCAGCGCGGCGATGTGTCGAGGCGAGTCGAAGGCCAGCGCCAGCGCGATCAGCGCGGCCGCGTACCCGCTCCATTCCACTGTCGCCGCCTCGCGCTGTGCCTCGGGACGGCGCAGCCGGGGCAGGGTGGCGGCGACGACCTGCAACGCCGCGCCGACCGCGAGCACCCCGAACGCCGACCAGACCGCGGCGAGCCCGGCCACCAGACCGGCGGTGAGTACGAAGAGTTGCGCCATCAGCGAGGCGAACAGCCAGCCGAGGATGCGCGCCGCCGAGGTGGTGCCGTACAGCGCGGCGACCACACCGACGCCGACCGCGCCACCGAGGGTGAACAGGGTCAGCTCACGGGTGGCGAGGCTGCCGGCGAGGCCCGCCCCGCCGGCGGCCAGGCCGATCACGAAGACGAGTACCCGAGCCAGCCGCAACGAGCGGGCCCGCTCCTCGATGGCCGGGGGCGGGGTCAGGGCCAGCCCCAGCATCGAGATGGTGAACACCGCCAGCGCCGAGAGGGTGGTCGCCGGCCAGCCGCCGCCGAGCGCGACCGGAGTGATCAACAGGGTCACCGCGGCACCGGGCAGCACCACCGGCACCGCCCGGGAGCGCCGGCCGCCGCTGAAGCCGGTGGCGGCCAGTGCCGCCGTCGCGGTGAGCAGCAGCGCGGTGAGCACATGGGTCGGGTTGACCGCGGCCGGTGGTGGGGTGAGCAGTTCCGGTGGCGGCCCCTGCCAGATCCTCCGGAGCGTGCGGTGCGGGTCGACCAGCGCCGCCAGCAGTGCCGGGGCGAGGGAGACCAGCGCCAGGATGGTCGGCAGCGCGGCGGCGGCCAGGGCGCCGGCGGCCGGGCTCACCCGCCACCGGCGCCGCGCACCGTCGTCGGGCAGCCGGAGTGCCCCGTCCAGCAGCACCGACCAGCGGCGGACCGGATGCGCCGCGCCAGCCGGCGGCTCGGTCGCGCCCCGGACCAGTTCGGCGAGCACTCCGAGCAGGGCCGCCGCAGCGGCATAGACGCCGACCGGCAGGCCGATGGGTACGGCGGCCAGCGCGGTCACCGTCGCCCCGCCGACCACACCGGCGCTCGCCCAGGGCAGGTACTGCGGTACCTGCCGGCGGGCGGCGGCCACCGCGGCCAGGCCGAGGCTGGACGCGGCCAGGCCGGCGGTCAGCACCACCTGGGGCGAATGGCCGAACTCGGCGGCCAGGGTGGCCATGGCGCCCGGCAACGCCAACAACGCCGCTCCCAGGCCCGCGCCGCCGATCTGCGCCAAATGCGGCGGCATTCCCTCGCTGTGGATGTCCTCGACGAGCGGCTCGGCCGTGGCGCGGGCCAGCGCCGCCACCACCGCGCCGATCAGCGCGATGCTGCCCAGGGCAAGCGCGGTGGTCCACGGCCGGACCAGGCCGGCGCCGGCCGCGTGCAACGCGACCACCCCGGCGACCGTGATCCGGGACATCGCGGCCCGGGGATCGACGGAGGCCACAGCGGCCATCCCGGAGACGGTGGCGACCATGCCGCCGATCAGGACCGGCGACCACCACGGCAGGTTGAACGCGGCGGGAGCGCCGATGGTGGCCAGCACGACCGCCACGCCGGACACGTCGTAGCGCCAGGGTGGCGGCAGCAGGATGCCGGCGGCCACCGCGAGCAGAACCAGCGCGATCGGGCCCTGCCAGGTCGTGCCACCGGTCGGCGCGGCCGGCCAGCCGCTCAGGTCGCCGTGCCAGATCGGGCCGGGGGTGGCCAGGACGCCGACGCCACCCCGCAGGGCCATCCAGCCGGCCAGCAGGCCGATCAGCACGCCACCGACCGCGAGACCGAGGACGGGCCCGCGCCGCGACTGTTCGGGCATCGCCCGCGCGGCGACGGCGACCACCAGGACCAGCGCGGCGGCGACGGCGAGTTGCCCGCCCGGCGCGAGCACCGCACCGATCCGCAGCAAGGTGGCGACCAGGGCGACGGTCACCGCGGCGGCGGCCAGGTCGGAACCGTCCAGGGTCAGGTCGGAGCGGCGGCCCGCATCGATCGACGGAGCCAGGAAGAGCAGTACGGCGGAGACCAGCAGCAGCGCACCGACCCAGGCGTCGGCCACGGTGGCTCCCGGTGCGCCGAACCCGGCCGCGGCGACCACCAGTGCGCCGAGGCCGGTGCCCACCGAGAGCGGCACCGGGATCTGCCGTTGGGACACCTGGACGACGGCGGCGTAGCCGAGGGTGGCGCAGACCGCGAGGAAACTGGCTGCCAGCACCGGCACGGTCGCCTCGCGCAGGCTCCCCGGGGTCGGCGTGGCGTCGCTGGGCAGAGTGGCGGCGACGAAGGCGGCCACCGCCCCGGGCAGCGCGAAGGCGGCGCCGCCGGCGGCCCAGGCCGAGACGATGTCCGCGGTGGCCGGGGCGAGCCGGATCCGGGGGGCGGCGGCGATCAGGGCGCCGGCCAGCACGAGGGCGACCAGCACGGCGGCGGTCAGCGCCGGGCGGGCCAGGGCGGCGCCCGCGCCGGCCAGCCCGACGCTGGCGGCGGCCACCGCGTGGGCCAGCGCCGCCCGGGTGGTGCGGGCGGACAGCCCGAGCGCCCCGATGCCGATCGCGGTCAGCACCATCGGCCACGGTGCCAACGTCCAGGCCAACCCGAACGAGGCCGGTACGGCGAGGGCGGTCAGCGCGGCGCCGGTCACCGCGAACTCGCGGCGGATTTCCGGCGGCAGCGCCAGCACCGCGGCCACGGTCAGCAGGAAGGCACTGGCGGCGAGCTGCCAGGCGGCCGGTCCCACCGCGGCGGCCAGTTCGGCCAGATACCGGTCGAGGTCCGCCGCCCAGGCCGGCAGGGCGGCCCGTACCGGGGCGATTCCGGCGCGCAGGGCGCTGCCGGCGACCACCACCCCGCTGACCGTCAGCGCCACGGCGGCGGCCAGCTGCGGCCCACGCCGGGCCGACTCCGGCACCGCGCGTACCGCGAGGCCGGTGACCGTGATGACGGCCGCGATCAGCAGCAGCGAGCGGCCAGGCAGCGCCACCGAGGCGATCCGGCCCAGTGCGCCGATGACGGCGAGGGTGAGCACGCCCGCGCCGATGTCGGGCAGCGGGGGACGCCGCAGCAGCAGCGTCCCGGCCAGGCAGACGGTGGCGGCCAGCAGCAGCACCAGGCCGGCGCCGGTCGCGCCCGGCACGGTGGTGGTCCGCAGCAGAGCGGTCACCGCGTACGCGAGGCCGACCGTGACCGCGACGCCGTGCAGCGCCCAGGTCAGCTCCCGCAGCCCCGGCACCGGCCGGGTCGGTGGGGCCGCCTGGGCGTCGGCGGTGGGGTCGAGCAGTTCGCCGGCCTCCTCCGGTGCCCCCTCGGGCCGCCCATCGGCCTGCCGCTGCCGGGGTGTGTTCGCCCGGCCCGACGCGGTCGGGGTCACTTCGCCGGCGAGCGGCTGCTCCACCGTGACCGGGGAGCGGGCCAGCCACAGGTCGAGCACGGCCACCACGGTGAGTACCAGTGCCCAGCCCGCCGGGCCGGTGATCCGGTCGTACGCCAGCAGCGGCACCACCGGCTGGGCGGCCAGCACGGTGGCGAACCGGGGGGCGCGCAGCCGGGTCCCGCCGGCGTACCCGGCGGAGACGGCGGCGGTGACCGCGAAGATCACCCCGGCGAACACCGCGCCGGAGGCGTCGTCGCCGATCCAGTCCACTGCCCACAGCGCGTACCCGGCGAGCGGCACCAGGAGCAGGCCCACCGCGGCGATCGTCTCGGCGGTGGAGGTCAGCCCCCGCTTGGCCAGCACCGGCGGGGCGAGCAGCATGAGGACGGTCGCGAGCAGCAGGATGCCGAGGCGGGCC
Source organism: Micromonospora craterilacus (assembly GCF_003236315.1). Classification (GTDB taxonomy): domain Bacteria; phylum Actinomycetota; class Actinomycetes; order Mycobacteriales; family Micromonosporaceae; genus Micromonospora; species Micromonospora craterilacus. Next base: position 6,941 of record NZ_POTY01000011.1, on the reverse strand, counting down.
AGCGCGTCCATCGAGCTGGTCGCGACCACGGCGAAGACCACCGCGGCGACGCCGAGCAGCAGCGCGCCGAGGCCCAGGGGGATGTTCTGGACCTCCCGCGAGGACGCCTCCGGCGGGTGCTCGGGGTCGTCCGCGTCCAGCCAGACCGGGGCGACCGGTGGTGGCGGCGGCGGATCTTCCGTACCGGCGGTGGCGCCCTGTCGGGGCACCCGGGGTGGCGCCGCGCCGTCGGTCGGCGGTCGGCGCGGCGGTCGGCGCCGCAGCACGCGGCGGGGGCGGGCGGTCTGCCGGCTGCGCTCGTCACCGGTGTTGCCGGCGTGCGCGAGGATGTCCCGCTGGAAGAGCGCCGCCTGCATCTTGGCGGCGAGCTTCCGCTGCTCGCTGGCGATGGCGGCCTCGCGGGCCTTCATCTCCGCGATGGACTTCTCGATCTCCGCCAGGTGCTCGGCCCACTGTGGCTGGTGGGCGCCGCAGTGCGGGCAGCGCACCGCCGGCTTGAACTCCCGGCCGCACGAGGAGCACTGAAAGGTCGCCACGACACCCCTCCACCCGCACTGTGGATTCCCACTGTCGCAGCATGCCCAATGCGGGCCAGGAATTCGACAGTTGTCGGCGGGTCACCGCGAGGACTACGGCCGCCCCAGGCCCCGGTACTCCCAACCGGCCTGCGTCCACAGTGCTGAGTCGAGGCAGTTCCGGGCGTCGACCACCCGTCGACCCGCGACCAGCTCACCGAGGACGGTCGGGTCGGCGTTACGGAAATCCGCCCACTCGGTGAGTACGCAGACCAGGTCGGCGTCGGTCACCGCCCCGGTCATGTCGGGCTCGTAGGTCAGCTCCGGTACCGCCCGGCGGGCGTTCTCCATGCCCTGGGGGTCGTAGACGTGCACGTCGGCGCCGGCCTTTTGCAGCAGCGCCGCGACGGCGAGGGCGGGCGCGTCGCGGACGTCGTCGGTGTTGGGCTTGAAAGTCGCGCCGAGCACCGCGATCCGGGTGCCGGACAGGTCCGGGCCGGCCGGGCCGGAGCGCCGGCCGAGCAGGTCGGCGGCGAGTTGCAGGACCCGGGTGCGGCGACGCAGGTTGATCAGGTCGACCTCGTGCAGGAACCGCAGTGCCTCGCCGGCACCGAGCTCCTGGGCCCGGGCCTGGAAGGCGCGGATGTCCTTGGGCAGGCAGGCGCCGCCGAAGCCGAGCCCGGCCTGGAGGAAGCGGTTGCCGATCCGCGGGTCGTACCCGATCGCCCGGGCCAGCTGGGTGACGTCGCCGCCGGAGGCCTCGCAGACCTCGGCCATCGCGTTGATGAACGAGATCTTGGTGGCCAGGAAGGCGTTCGCGGCCACCTTGACCAGCTCGGCGGTGGCGAAGTCGGTGACCACCAGGGGCACCTCGCGGTCCTCGGTGGCGGCCAGGTCGAACACGCCCTTGTGCGCCGCGTACAGCATGCCGTTGGCCCACTCGCTCTTGACGCCGACCACGATCCGGTTCGGGCGCAGTACGTCGTCGACGGCGAAGCCCTCCTGGAGGAACTCGGGGCTCCAGGCCACCTCGACGCCGAGGTCGGCCGGGGTGTGCTTGCCGACCAACTGCTCCACCCACTCGGCGGTGCCGACCGGGACGGTGGACTTGCCGACGATCAGCGCCTTGCGGGTCAGGTGCTGGGCCAGGCTGGTGACCGACGCCTCGACGTACGACAGGTCGGCGCCCATCCCGTCGGCGCGCTGCGGGGTGCCGACGCAGATGAAGTGCACGTCACCGAAGTCGGCGGTCTCGGCGATGTCGGTGCTGAACCGCAGCCGGCCGGCGGCCAGGTTGCGCCGGAGCAGCTCGTCGAGGCCGGGCTCGTGGATCGGTACCTTGCCGGCGTTGAGTTTGGCGATCTTGTCCGCGTCGACGTCGAACCCAAGTACCTCGTAACCAAGTTCGGCGTAGCAGATCGCGTAGGTCGCGCCGAGGTAGCCGGTGCCCAGGAAGGTCACCCGGGGGCGGGCGGCACCCGAGGGCGGTGTCACCGCGGCGATGCCGGGCATCGGCTGGGTGTTCGGGTACGGGATGGTCACGCCTGTCTTCTCCGCTCGCACTGGCGCCGCGTGGTCGCGTCGCGTTCCGCTGCGGCGCCTGGCGGGGCACCGGTGAGAGTTGTTCTCTGTCTGTCTTCCATCATCGCCGAGCGGCGTGGGTGCTCCGCCAGTGGCCGAGCCTACGCGCCGGTAACAACACCTGAACTGTGGCCGTTATCCTTCAGTCTGCGTGCTGGGCGCCCAGGTGACGCTACAGACTCCGCATGATAGTGGTGAAGGGGAGGGGCCGGCATGGCCGCAGAGCAGTCGTTCGACGTGTATCGGTTGCCCGAGGAGCATGAGGCGATCCGGGACGCGGTCCGTGAGGTCTGTGCGGCGAAAGTGGCACCGCACGCCGCTGAGGCGGATGAGACCGGTGAGTTCCCGAAGGCGTCGTACGACGCGTTGCGCGCCGCCGACTTCCACGCCCCGCACATCCCGGCGGAGTACGGCGGCGCCGGAGCGGACGCGTTGGCCACCGCGATCGTGATCGAGGAGGTGGCGCGGGCCTGCGCCTCGTCCTCGCTCATCCCGGCGGTGAACAAGCTGGGCACCATGCCGCTGCTGCTGGCCGGCTCGGACGAGCTCAAGCGCCGCTACCTGACCCCGGTCGCCGCCGGCGAGGGGATGTTCTCGTACTGCCTCTCCGAGCCGGAGGCCGGCAGCGACGCGGCGTCGATGACCACCCGGGCGGTGCGTGACGGTGATCACTGGGTGCTCAACGGCGTCAAGCGGTGGATCACCAACGCCGGCGTCTCCGAGTTCTACACCGTCTTCGCGGTGACCGACCCCGACGCCCGCTCCCGGGGCATCTCCGCCTTCGTGGTCGAGAAGTCCGACCCGGGGGTCAGCTTCGGCGCGCCGGAGAAGAAGCTCGGCATCAAGGGCTCACCGACCCGCGAGGTCTACCTGGACGGCGTGCGGATCCCGGCGGACCGGATGATCGGCGCCGAGGGCACCGGCTTCGGCACCGCGATGAAGACCCTGGACCACACCCGGGTCACCATCGCCGCGCAGGCCGTCGGCATCGGCCAGGGCGCGCTCGACTACGCCAAGGGGTACGTCGCCGAACGCAAGCAGTTCGGCAAGGCGGTCGCCGAGTTCCAGGGTGTGCAGTTCATGCTCGCCGACATGGGCATGAAGCTGGAGGCGGCCCGGCAGTTGACGTATGCCGCGGCCGGCCGGTCCGAGCGGGGCGACGCCGACCTCACCTACTTCGGCGCGGCGGCCAAGTGCTTCGCCTCGGACGCCGCCATGGAGATCACCACCGACGCGGTGCAGTTGCTCGGCGGTTACGGGTACACCCGGGACTACCCGGTCGAGCGGATGATGCGCGACGCCAAGATCACCCAGATCTACGAGGGCACCAACCAGGTGCAGCGCATCGTGATGGCGCGTCAACTGCTCAAGGGCTGAGGCTGCCGCTCACTGTCTGCACCCACCCGATCGTCACCCGCCCGGCGCTCTGTGTCGGGCGGGTGACGATCGCTCCGTCGGGTCAGTTGGTGGCGTCGTCGCGCCGGGGCAGGCTGCCCGGCGGCGCCGACCAGGGCGAGGCGCTGCCGGTACGCCGGGGCAGCGGCTCGGTCGGCGTCGGGTCCGGGTCGGGGTAGCCCAGGCTCAGCGGGGAGGTTTCCCGTTCCGCCGGGTCGGCCGGCGGCCAGTCGGACAGGGACAGTTCCTGCGTCGGGGTTTCCGCCGCCACCGGCATCGGTCCGGTGACCGGCCGCGGCCAGGGCCGCCAGCGCTGCCCGCTGAACGTCGCCATCAGCAGCAGCAGGCCGATCAGGAAGAGCGTGCCGTTCTCCACCGGCAGCCGCAGGGGTAGCGGGTCGCCGAGGAACTCCCAACCGCCCGGGATGCGGTCGCGCACCCGGAACGGCGTCACGAACAGCCCGACGTACGGGGTGATCAGGAGCAGCCCGGCCACCAGCGGACCGAGCGGTGAGACGCGCAGTGTGCCGAGCAACCCCAGCACGATGCCGCCGACAGCGAGGTAGACGGCCGGTTCGATGAGGTTGGCCGTGTTGGAAGTGCCGATCTCCACCCACCGGTTGACGGTGCTGGCCGACCCGTCCTGCCCGAGGGTGACAAGCACCCAGGTGACCGGCGCCACCACCAGCCCGGCGAGGAGGCTCCACAGATGTCGCATCCGCGCACCGTACCGTTTTCGACATGACCGAGCACCCCTCCGCCACCCTCGCGGGCAAGCCGACGTCGTACTCCCGGGTGACCCTCAGCCGGATCATGACCGCCGTCGACGTGAATCTCTACGGAACCGTGCACGGCGGGGTCCTGATGAAGTTCGTCGACGATGTCGCCGGGGCCGCGGCGGCCCGGCACAGCGGCGGTACGGCGGTCACCGCCGCGATCGACGAGATCGTCTTCTCCGAGGCGGTCCGGGTGGGCGACCTGGTGCACGCGTACGCCCAGGTGAACTGGACCGGACAGACCTCGATGGAGGTCGGCGTACGGGTGATGGCCGAGCGCTGGGACTCGGCCGAGGACGCGCCGGTGCGGGTGGCCACCGCGTACCTCGTGTTCGTCGGTGTCGAGGTGGGCGGGGCGCCACGGCCGGTGCGGCCGGTGCTGCCCGAGACCCTGGAGGACGAACGTCGCTGGCGGGAGGCGGAGATCCGGCGGGCCCACCGGCTGGCCCGCCGCCGCGCCATCCAGGCCCACCGCGCGCAGTGAGCCGCGCGGTCACGGCCCCGCCCGCGGCGGTGCTCGGGTTGACTTCGCCGGGCGTTGACCAGGAGCCCCTCCTCGCCGGGCGCCCACACCGATGGTGGGTGGGGCGTGTGGGGCGGGCACATGCGCCGGCCGGGGTTGGCTGCGGAGAATTACGCTTCGAGGTAGGGCAAGATGGCGCCACGGCCCACCGCACAGCGTCGTGCCGGGCCCGGGGAGGAGTGGATCAGTGACTGACGTGCTGTGGACGCCGCCGGCGGACGTGCTCCAGCGGTCGCGGATCGGGGCGTACCTGCGCTGGCTGGCCGAGCACCGCGGGCTGGAGTTCGCCGACTACGACGCGCTGTGGCAATGGTCGGTCACCGACCTGGAGACCTTCTGGCGCTCGATCTGGGACCACTTCGAGGTCGTCGCGCACACCCCGCCGACCGCCACCCTGACCGAGCGGGGCATGCCGGGTGCCCGCTGGTTCCCCGGTGCCACGCTCAACTACGCCGAGAACGTGCTGCGGATGCCCGGCAAGGGTGACGACGACCCGGTGGTCGTCGCGCACACGCAGACCCGCGCGCCGGTGGTGCTGACCGCCGCGCAACTGCGCGAGCAGGTCCGTCGGGTGGCCGCCGGGCTGCGCCGGCTCGGTGTCGGCACCGGCGACCGGGTGGCCGCGTACGCGCCGAACATCCCCGAGACGTACGTGCTGCTGCTGGCCACGGCGAGCCTCGGGGCGATCTTCTCCTCCTGCGCGCCGGAGTTCGGCACCCGCAGCGTCACCGACCGGTGGCAGCAGATCGAGCCGAAGGTGCTGGTGGCCGTGGACGGCTACCGCTACGGCGACAAGCCGGTGGACCGGCGCGGCGAGGTGGCCGCGATCCGGGCCGCGCTGCCCTCGCTGCGGCACACCGTGAGCATCTCGTACCTCGACCAGGTGGTGCCGGAAAGCGCGATCTCCTGGGCCGACCTGGCGGCGGAGACCGACGAACCGCTGGGCTTCACCCCGGTGCCGTTCGACCACCCGCTGTACGTGCTCTACTCCTCGGGCACCACCGGTCTGCCCAAGCCGATCGTGCACGGCCACGGCGGCATCCTGCTGGAGCACCTGAAGATGCTCGCCCTGCACCACGACCTGGGCCCGGCCGACCGCTTCTTCTGGTTCACCACCACCGGCTGGATGATGTGGAACTTCCTGGTCTCCGGGCCGGCGGTGGGCGCGGCGATCGTGCTGTTCGACGGCAACCCCGGCCACCCCGACCTGGGTGCGCTGTGGCGGCTGGCCGCGGAGACCGGCACCACGTACTTCGGCACCTCGGCACCGTTCCTGCTGGCCTGCCGCAAGGCGGGCCTGGTGCCACGGGAGATCGCCGACCTGTCCGCGCTGCGTGGGGTCGGCTCGACCGGTGCGCCGCTGCCCGCCGAGGGCTTCACCTGGGTGTACGACACGGTCGGCACGGACCTCCAGCTTCAGTCGCTGTCCGGCGGCACCGACGTGTGCACCGGCTTCGTCGGCGGGGTGCCGCTGCTGCCGGTGCATGCCGGGGAGATCACCTGCCGGGCGCTGGGCGCCAAGGTGGAGGCCCGGTCACCCGACGGCACTCCCGTCATCGGCCAGCTGGGCGAGCTGGTGATCACCGAGCCGATGCCGAGCATGCCGGTGGGCTTCTGGAACGACCCGGACGGGGTTCGCTACCGGGAGGCGTACTTCGACGTCTACCCGGGGGTGTGGCGGCACGGCGACTGGATCACCATCAACGAGCGCGGCGGTTGTGTGATCACCGGCCGCTCCGACGCCACCCTCAACCGGGGCGGCGTACGGCTGGGCACCGCCGAGTTCTACTCGGTGGTGGAGGGGCTGGACGAGGTCGTCGACTCGGTGGTGGTGCACCTTGAGGACGACGAGGGCGGCGCCGGCGAGCTGCTGCTGTTCGTGGTGCTCGCCGAGGGCCTGACGCTGGACGACGAGCTGCGGAAGAAGATCTGCCGCGAGCTGCGTACCGCCCTGTCTCCCCGGCACGTGCCCGACGAGATCCATCAGGTCCGCGCCGTCCCGCGAACCCTGTCGGCGAAGAAGCTGGAGGTCCCGGTCAAGAAGATCCTCACCGGCACCCCCGTCGACCAGGCCGCGGCCAAGGGCGCCCTGGCCAACCCCGAATCCCTGACCGCCTTTGCCACCCTCGCCCAGCACCGCGCCCCCTGACC
>NZ_POTY01000119.1 GCF_003236315.1 Micromonospora craterilacus | reverse complement strand
GGGTGGGGGCAGACGGCGGCGGCGACCAGTGGCGTCCGGCAACCGTATCGGCACGGCGGGACCGGGTGCCGCCGCGGATCGCCCCGACCGGCCCGATCGCCCTCGCCGGCGTCTTCAGCCCGACCGCGGACCCGCTGCCGTCAGCGTCCGCCGGCGTCTCCGGCCCGAGCGCGGACCCGCTGCCGTCGGCGTCCGCCACCGTTCGAGCGCGCGCTGCCGCCGCTGGACGGGGCTCAGCCTGGCTGGCCGCCCCAGCCGCCCTGGATCATGGTCTGGAACCGCCACTGCCCACCGGACTTGACCAGCAGGTCGGCGTAACGGACCCGCTGGGTCGCCCCGTCGATGGTGAACTCGGCGTCGGTGAAGACCAGAACCAGGCTGGCGGTGAGGAAGTACGGCGTGCGGCGGGACTCCATCGTCACGTCGCCGCCCGCGCCGAGCACGCCCCGCATCATCTCGACGTACTCCGCGCGGGTGAGCTGGCGCGCCGAGCCCTCGCCCGCGGCGTCGTCGGTGACGGTGTTGAGCGGGAACATCGCGAGATCGGCGGTGCCCTCCGCGTCGCCGGCCGAGGCGAGCGCGTCGTACTGACGGAACCACTCGTCCAGGGCGGCCAGGTCGTCGGGGGCGGGGGCGAACCCCGGGTCGGCCGGCGGCGTGATGGTGCTACGGGACTGGGTCATCTGCTTCTCCTCGCCGGCGCCCCACCGGCGCCTCGCCGTACATTGTACCGTACGCTGTACGGCTCAGGGTGGCGCGCCGTACCGGATGATGCCGGCGAGGGGCTAGGACACCGTATGGTCACGGTCGGCGATAGGCGCTCGACGCGGACCGGGGCACACCTGTGACAATGCCCGGAGAAACTTGGCTGCGCCGTGGCGGCGTCCGGGGCTGCTCCCTGGGCGCCGGGAGAACGAGGATGGGCACATGAGCGACTGGACTGCCTTCGGACGGGTGGACGCGGACGGCACCGTTTACGTGAAAACCGCCGAGGGCGAGCGGGTGGTCGGATCCTGGCAGGCGGGAGCACCGGAGGAGGGGCTGGCACACTTCGCACGCCGCTTCGCCGACCTTGTGACCGAGGTGAATCTGACTGAGGCCCGGCTCAACTCGGGCGCGGCGGACGCCAACCACTCCCTGGCCACCGTCCGGCGGATCCGCGCCTCGCTGGCCGAAGCGCACGTGGTCGGCGACATCGACGCGTTGGCCGCCCGGCTCGACAAGCTCGCCACGGTGGCCGAGGAGAAGGCCGGCGAGGCCCGGGCCGCCAAGGAGGCCGCCCGCAGCGAGGCCCTGGCGCGCAAGACCACCCTGGTCGAGGAGGCGGAGAAGCTGGCCGCCGAGTCGACCGGCTGGAAGACCGCCGGCGACCGGCTGAAGGAGATCCTCGACGAGTGGAAGGCCATCCGCGGGGTCGACAAGAAGACCGACGGTGAGCTGTGGAAGCGGTTCGCCGCCGCCCGGGACGGCTTCACCCGGCGCCGGGGTGCGCACTTCGCCTCGCTGGACTCCCAGCGCAAGCAGGCGCAGACGGTCAAGGAAGAGTTGGTCGCCGAGGCCGAGAAGATCAAGGACTCCACCGAGTGGGCGGCGACGGCCAACCAGCTCAAGGACCTGATGAACCAGTGGAAGGCCGCGCCCCGCGCCTCGAAGGAGGCCGAGCAGCGGCTGTGGGAACGGTTCCGGGCCGCACAGGACGCCTTCTTCACCCGGCGTAGCGAGGTCTTCTCCGCCCGCGACAACGAGCAGCGCGCCAACCTGGAGCGCAAGCAGGCGCTGCTCGCCGAGGCCGAGGCCCTCGACGTCGACGGCGACCCCAAGAGCGCCCAGGCCAAGCTGCGGGATATCCAGGCGCAGTGGCACGACGCCGGCCGGGTGCCCCGCGAGGCGGCCGCCGGGCTGGAGCGCCGGCTGCGCGTCATCGACGAGAAGGTCCGCGAGGTGATGGACTCGGCCTGGCGCCGGACCACCCGGGAGGACAACCCGCTGCTGGCCCAGATGCGGGCACAGGTGGCGGAGGCCGAGGAGCGGCTGGCCCGGGCCCAGGCCGCCGGGGACACCCGACGGATCAAGGAGGCCGAGCAGGCGCTCGCCTCGAAGCGGCAGTTCCTCCAGCTCGCCGAGCAGGCCGGCTGAGCCGTACGTCCGGAGCCCCCGGTCCCCGATGCGGGACCGGGGGCTTTTCCGTTCGCTCAGCCGCTGGTCACGGCGATGTGAACGTACGACATTTACATCGACGCCTATCTGTGGTTACCTGAGGAAAGCGTTTGCCCACCCTCCGGGGTGCGGCACGGGAGCCGTTCCGACCAGTTCATCCGACGGCAGGGCGCATCCTGCGACCGCCATCGCATCGCTGCCGCTGGGCACGGCAGCCCGTGATGCTGTGGCGAAACCTGCCGACCGCACGGGATGACGCATCCAGGCGTGCGCCACGGCGTCGCACCACCATCCACCCCGCCGCGGCAGCCCGCGTCGCGGACGCATCCGGGCCGGCGCCGGCAGCCGGTCCGCGACGCGCCGACGCGCCATCCGACCCGTTCCACGTACCCGAGGATGAGGAGAAGGACCGTGCTTGCAATCGTCAAGCGTCGCCTGACCCGACGGATGGCGGCACTGGCCGCGACGGCGGTCGCGCTGCCCGCGGCGCTCGTCGCGGTGACCGTCGCCCCGGCCGCGGCCGCGACCGTCGACACCAGCGCCTACTACGTGTTCGTGAACCGGAACAGCGGCAAGGCGATGGACCTGTGGAACTGGTCCACCGCCGACGGCGGCGAGATCCGGCAGTTCACCCCCGGCGACGGCAACAACCAGCAGTTCCAGTTCGTCGACGTGGGCAGCGGCTACTACCAGCTGCGCAACCGGCACTCGGGCAAGGTCGTCACCGTTCCGAACTCGAACGACGGCGTGCAGGTCACCCAGGTCACGGCCAGCAGCGACACCAAGCAGCACTGGACCCTCAAGGACTCCGCCAACGGCGACGTACGGTTCGTCAACCGGCACAGCAAGAAGGCGCTCGAGGTGTGGCAGTGGTCCACCGGTGACGGCGGCATGGTCTCGCAGTACGCCGACCTCGACGGCGCCAACCAGCAGTGGCAACTGATCCGGCTCGGTGGCGGCACCACTCCGCCGACCAACCCGCCCGCCCAGACCGGGCTGGTCGGCTGGGCCACCCAGAACGGCGGCACCACCGGCGGCGGCAACGCGGCCAGCACCACGGTCAGCACCGCCTCGGCGTTGACCAGCGCCCTCGGCTCCACCAGCGCGGCGGTGATCCGGGTCTCCGGCACCATCACCTGCTCCGGGATGCTGCGGGTCCGGTCGAACAAGACCGTCCTCGGCAACGCGGGCGCGACCATCGCCGGCTGCGGCTTCACCATCAACGGCGACCGCAACGTGATCATCCGCAACCTGACCTTCCGGAACTGGGACGACGACGCGATCAACGTGGAGCAGTCGGCCACCAACATCTGGATCGACCACAACACCTTCAGCAACGGCTACGACGGCGCGGTCGACATCAAGCGCGGCTCCGACTTCGTCACCGTGTCCTGGAACCGGGTGTCCAGCCACGACAAGTCGATGCTGCTCGGACACAGCGACGACAACGCCAGCCAGGACGTCGGACGGCTGCGGGTGACCTACCACCACAACTGGTTCGACGGCAGCAACCAACGCCACCCCCGGGTCCGCTTCGGCAACCCGGTGCACGTCTACAACAACTACTACGGCAACGTCCGTGGCTACGGCGTGGCGTCGACCATGAACGCCGGCGTACTGGTCGAGGGCAACTACTTCGAGAACACCCCCGACCCGTACCACCTGGGCGAGGGCAGCTCCGGCCCGGGCACGCTGGTGGCCCGCAACAACCACTTCGTCAACTCGGGCGGCGGGCAGACCGGCGGCAGCGTGGCCGGCATCCCGTACTCGTACACCCTGGACACCGCGAGCAACGTCAAGTCGATCGTGACGGGCGGCGCGGGCGCCGGTCGGATCTCGGTCTGACCGCGCGGGTCGGTCGGGGCCCGGCCGCCGGGCCCCGACCGGCTCAGTGGGTGACCGCGCAGCCGCTCGTCGGCGCGGGCGCCACGGTCGGCGCGCCGACCGTGGGCAGCCCCAACAACACCCCGGGGGTACGCGGCGACCGCCCCGCCTCGGCCGCGTCACCGGCCCGGGTGCGGCGGTGCGACAGCGGCTCACCGTCGGCGTTGAGGTGGTGCGGGGCGGCGTAGGTGATCGTGGTGTGCACGATGTCGCCGGGGCGGATCGAGCCCGCGTTCGCCCCCGTCGCGAAGTGCACCAGGCGGCCGTCCCGGGCCCGGCCGGACATCCGGCCGGTGCGCTCGTCCTTGCGGCCCTCGCCGACGGCGACCAGCACCTCGACGGTCTCGCCGACCAGCTTCTTGTTCTCCGCCCAGGTGATCTCCTCGACGCAGGCGATCAGCCGCTCGTACCGCTCCTGCACGACTTGCTTGGGCAGCTGGCCGTCCATGGTCGCGGCCGGCGTGCCCGGGCGCTTGGAGTACTGGAAGGTGAAGGCCGAGGAGAACCGGGCCGCGCGGACCACGTCCAGGGTGCGCTCGAAATCCGCCTCGGTCTCGCCGGGGAAGCCGACGATGATGTCGGTGGTGATCGCCGCGTCCGGCATCGCCGTCCGGACCTTCTCGATGATCCCCAGATACTTCTCCGACCGGTACGACCGGCGCATCGCGCGCAGCACGTCGTCGGAGCCGGACTGCAACGGCATGTGCAGCGAGTGGCAGACGTTCGGCGTCTCGGCCATCGCCGCGATCACGTCGTCGGTGAAGTCCTTCGGGTGCGGGCTGGTGAACCGCACCCGCTCCAGCCCGTCGATCTCCCCGCAGGCGCGCAGCAGCTTGCTGAAGGCGTACCGGTCGCCGAACTCGACGCCGTAGGAGTTGACGTTCTGCCCGAGCAGGGTCACCTCCAGCACGCCCTCGTCGACCAGCGCCCGCACCTCGCTCAGGATGTCGCCGGGGCGGCGGTCCTTCTCCTTGCCGCGCAGCGCCGGCACGATGCAGAAGGTGCAGGTGTTGTTGCAGCCCACCGAGATCGACACCCAGCCGGCGTACGTCGACTCGCGGCGGGTCGGCAGGGTGGACGGGAACACGTCGAGGGATTCGAGGATCTCCACCTCGGCGGCGGCGTTGTGCCGGGCGCGCTCCAGCAGCACCGGCAGCGACCCGATGTTGTGCGTGCCGAAGACCACGTCGACCCAGGGCGCCTTGCGGACGATGTCGCCGCGGTCCTTCTGGGCCAGGCAGCCACCGACCGCGATCTGCATCCCCGGGTGCCGGTCCTTGACCGGGCGCAGATGACCGAGGTTGCCGTAGAGGCGGTTGTCGGCGTTCTCCCGGACCGCGCAGGTGTTGAACACCATCACGTCCGGGGTGTCGTCGGCCTCGCCCGCGCGGATATAGCCGGCCTGCTCCAGCAGGCCGGAAATGCGCTCGGAGTCGTGGACGTTCATCTGGCAGCCGTAGGTTCGCACCTGGTAGGTGCGCGGGCCGCCCGCCGCTGCGGTAGTCATGACGTGCACAGCGTATCCGGGACCGAGTGGTCGGACGGAATGAGGAGGAGCCGTGTGCCGAAGCATCAAGACCCTGCGTGAGCCGTACACCCCGGAGGTCACCGACGCGGACGTCCAGGCCGCGGCGTTGCAGTACGTCCGGAAGATCTCCGGATTCCGGGCGCCGGCGGCGCACAACGCCGCCGCGTTCGACGCCGCGGTGGCCGCGGTCGCGGCGGCCACCAGCACCCTGCTCGACGAGCTGGTGGTACGCGGCACCCCCCGCCCCGCCCCCGCAAGCTGACGGATGTAAGGAAGGGCCCCTTGTTAACGCCTGCGGTAGAGGAAGGGCCCCTTCTTAACACCTCAGGCGGCGGCGAGGGCCGGGTTCACCGAGTCGGGTGCCCAACGGGATCGGTGGCAGCGCGACCAGCCCCGGCAGCGCGGGTCGGCCTCGGTGCACAGCCGGCGCTCGCTCAGGACCTCGCCGTCGTCGGTCTCCCGCACGTCGAAGTGCACCGGGCGGATGCTGCCGTCGGGGGCGACCAACAGGTGCCGGGTTTCGTCGAGCGTGTCGTCACGCAGCAGGCAGTTGCGGTCGAGCAGCCGGGCCAGCGCCGCGATGGTGGGCAACTCGGGCAGCCCGTCGGGCACGCCGTAGCAGTCCACGATCGTGGCGAATTCGCCCGGCGCCTGCCATACGTCGCAGACCACCGCGTACTTCGGCAGCCGGGCCGGGTCGGCCACCGCCAGTGGCATCACCACCCGACCGAGCGCGTCGGCCAGCGCCGGGTAGACCTCCACCGGTCGCACCTGGTCGATTCTCCAGTTCCACAGCTCGGTCACGCCGCCTCCTCGCTGTGCTCGTCCCACCGGCCTCCGGATCGGGCCTTACAGACGATGGTGGGGTGCATTTGCCCCTAGCCGGGGGCAAGTTACCGGTCTGTGACCATTCTGGGCAGAATTTCCCCGGACCTCATCGCTCTGAGTAGCGGGAAGATGACAGTTTATCGGGTATGGTGCTGATTCCGCGCAGCGGCTCGCCGCAGGGCGGCGTGGTGGCGGCGGTCAGCGCAGCACGACCAGGTGCTCGCTGCGCGGCAACAGCTCACCGATCACCGGCGCGCCGGGCAACTCCCCGGCCACCAGCAGGCCCCCGGAGGTCTGCGCGTCGGCGAGCAACAGCCGGTCCGCGTCCCCGGCCCGGCCGAAGTCGGTCCACGGGGTCACCCACTCCAGGTTGCGGCGAGAGCCACCGCTGACGTACCCGTCGCGGACCGCTTCCCAGGCACCGGCCAGCAAGGGCACCCGGGCGATGTCGATCGCCACGGTGAGCCGGCTGGCGCGGGCCAGCTTCGAGGCGTGGCCGAGCAGGCCGAACCCGGTCACGTCGGTACCGCAGCGCACCCCTGCCGCCACCGCCGCCACCGCCGCGTCCCGGTTCAGCGTGGTCATCGCCGCGACCGCCTCGGGAAAGCTCTCGCCCGTGTTCTTGTGCCGGGTGTTGAGCACGCCGACCCCGAGCGGCTTGGTCAGCGACAGCGGCAACCCGGCCCGCCCGGCGTCGAGGGTGATCAGCTCCTCCGGCCGGACCAGCCCGGTGACCGCCAGGCCGTACTTCGGGCCGTCGTCGTCGACGCTGTGCCCGCCGGCCAGCAGACAGCCGGCGGCGCCGGCCACGGCCTGGCCGCCCCGCAGCACCTCCCGGGCCAGTTCCAGCGGCAGCACCTCGCGCGGCCAGCAGAGCAGGTTGAGCGCGACCAGCGGGCGGCCGCCCATCGCGTACACGTCGGACAGCGCGTTGGCCGCGGCGATCCGCCCCCAGTCGTACGCGTCGTCGACCACCGGGGTGAAGAAGTCCGCTGTGGTCACCACGCCGGTCCGCTCGTCCAGCCGGACCACCGCGGCGTCGTCGCCGTGGTCGAGCCCGACCAGCAGGTCGGCGCTGTCGGTGGCGGGGCCGAGGCCGGCCACCATCGCCTCCAGCTCACCGGGTGGGATCTTGCACGCGCACCCGCCGCCGCGGGCGTACCGGGTCAGGCGCACGGGCTCGGTCATCCCCACATGATCTCCGTCACTTCCCGTGAGCGCCACCCGGAGCGGGCAATTTCGGACGCGGGGGGCCGATCCGGAAACGGTGTTACCGCTCCGTGACCATCTGGGTTGTGTTCCGCCACTTCACCCCGCCTACAGTGGCCGCTATCCGAGGGTCGACCGACCCTCGATGGGCAACGAGGGACGGTGGACGACGTGGCGACGGGCGAACCGCTCATCGTGCTGGACTCGGTCAACAAGTGGTTCGGGCCGCTGCACGTGCTGGACGACGTCTCACTGTCGGTGGGCCGCGGCGAGGTCGTCGTGGTGATCGGCCCGTCCGGCTCCGGCAAGTCGACCCTGTGCCGCACGATCAACCGACTGGAACCGATCAACTCCGGCACCATCACCTTCGACGGGCAGGAGCTGCCGGCCGAGGGCAAGGCGCTGGCCAAGCTGCGCAGCGAGGTCGGCATGGTGTTCCAGTCGTTCAACCTCTTCGCGCACAAGACGATCCTCGAGAACGTCACGCTCGGTCCGGTCAAGGTACGCAGGGAGAAGCCAGCGGCGGCCCGCGAGCGGGGTCTGGCCCTGCTCGACCGGGTGGGCATCGCGAACCAGGCCGGCAAGTTCCCGGCACAGCTCTCCGGCGGCCAGCAGCAGCGCGCCGCGATCGCCCGCGCGCTGGCCATGCAGCCCAAGGCGATGCTCTTCGACGAGCCCACCAGCGCGCTCGACCCGGAGATGGTCGGCGAGGTGCTGGACGTGATGACCTCGCTGGCCCGCGACGGCATGACGATGGTCGTGGTCACCCACGAGATGGGGTTCGCGCGGCACGCCGCGAACCGGGTCATCTTCATGGCCGACGGCAAGCTCGTCGAGGACGCGGCCCCGGCGGAGTTCTTCGCCAACCCGCGCAGCGAGCGCGCCAAGGACTTCCTCTCCAAGATCCTCACGCACTAGGCGTCCGTAGTGGAGCGGCCGTGACCCGGCAGACTCCAGTCGAAGAAGGAGAACAAGTATGCGAATGAAGCGCATGGCGGCTGTTGCCGCCGTTGCCGGCCTCGCGGTCGCGATGGCCGCTTGCGGCGGGGACAGCGACGAGGGCGGCTCCGGCACGGGCGCCACCGGCATCGTGGGCAAGGCCGAGAGCCAGAAGAAGCTGGTCATCGGCGTCAAGGCCGACCAGCCGGGCCTGGGCCTGCAGACCGGCAGCAAGTACGAGGGCTTCGACATCGAGATCGGCAAGATCATCGCGAAGGGCCTCGGCGTCGACGAGGGCAACATCGAGTGGAAGACCACCGTGTCGGCCAACCGTGAGCCGTTCATCGAGCAGGGCACGGTCGACCTGGTGGTGGCCACCTACACCATCAACGACGAGCGCAAGCAGAAGGTCAACTTCGCTGGCCCGTACTTCGTCGCCGGCCAGGACCTGCTGGTCAAGGCGGACTCGACGCTCACCGGCCCGGACCAGCTGGCGGGTAAGACGGTCTGCTCGGTCAGCGGCTCGACCCCGGCCAAGCGGATCCAGGAGAACTACCCGGACGCCAAGCTGCAGCAGTTCGACGCGTACTCGAAGTGCCTGCCGCTGCTGGAGGGTGGTCAGGTCGACGCGGTGACCACCGACGACATCATCCTCGCCGGCTACGCCGCGCAGAGCCAGTACGCCGGCAAGTTCAAGGTCGTCGGCAGCACCTTCTCGGACGAGCCGTACGGCATCGGCCTGAAGAAGAACGACACCACCGGCTGCGAGAAGGTCAACGAGATCCTCAAGGCCGCTGCCGGGGACGGCAGCTACAAGGCCGCCTGGGACAACACCCTGGGCGCGAGCGGCACCCCCGCGCCCGAGCTGGACACCACCAAGCTGACCCACTGCGGCGCAGCCTGACCGGCACCGGAGCCGGCATCCCATCGGGGTGCCGGCTCCGGCCTGTCACCGGCCGCCATCACGTGCCCCGGGAGCCGAAGCATGCACGTATTCACTGATCCAAAGAACTTCGACGCGTACCTGTCGGGCTTTCTCTGGATCCTCAAGCTGACCGGCGCGTCCGCGGTCTGCGCGCTGGTGCTCGGCGTGCTGCTGGCCGCGATGCGGGTCTCCCCCGTACCCGTACTGCGCGGCTTCGGCGCAGCCTGGGTCAACATCTTCCGCAACACCCCGCTCACCCTGGTCATCTTCTTCTGCTACTTCGGTCTGTTCGTCACCCTCGGGCTGACCTTGTCGGATGACCTCTTCCGCAACATCTACTGGCTCGGCGTGGTCGGCCTGTCCACCTACACCGCCGCGTTCGTCTGCGAGGCGGTGCGCTCGGGCATCAACACAGTGCCGACCGGGCAGGCCGAGGCGGCCCGGGCGATCGGGCTGTCCTTCGCACAGACGCTGCGGATCGTGGTGCTGCCGCAGGCCGCGCGCGCGGTGATCGCGCCGTTCGGCAGCATCCTGATCGCGCTCTGCAAGAACGCCACCATCGTCGGCACCATCGGTTTGGCGGAGTCCTCCACCATCATGAAGGATCTGATCAACTTCAACGGTGACGCGGTCATCCCGATCTTCCTGGTCTTCGCCGGCACCTTCGCGGCGGTCCTCATTCCCACCGGCTACTTCTTCGGCTGGCTGGCCAACCGTCTGGCGGTGAAGCGCTGATGAGCACCAGCAGCGTCCTTTATGACCACCCGGGGCCACGCGCCAAGGTTCGCAACGCCGTCCTGAGCGTGATCTTCGGCGTCGCCCTGCTCGGGCTGGTCTACTGGATCTACACCAAGTTCGACCAGGCGAACCAGCTGGAGGCGTGGCTGTGGAAGCCGTTCGCCGAGCCGAAGACCTGGACGCAGTTCATCCTGCCGGGCCTCTGGGCCACGCTCAAGGCGGCCGGGGTCGGCATGATGCTCTCGCTCGCCTTCGGCATCATCTTCGCGGTCGGGCGACTCTCCGAGCACTGGTGGATCAGCGTCCCAGCCGGCGCGGTGGTGGAGTTCTTCCGGGCCGTACCGCTGCTGCTGATGATCTTCTTCGTCTTCTACGGCCTGCCGTTCCTCATCCAGGGCCCCGTGCCCGCGTTCTGGGCCGTGGTGATCGGCCTGACCCTCTACAACGGGTCGGTGCTCGCCGAGGCGTTCCGGGCCGGTATCCGGGCCGTGCCCGGCGGGCAGTCCGAGGCGGCGTACGCGATCGGCATGCGCAAGTCCCAGGTCATGGGGATCGTCCTGATCCCGCAGGCGGCCCGAGCCATGCTGCCGATCATCGTCAGCCAGTTGGTGGTACTGCTCAAGGACACCGCGCTCGGCTACATCGTGGCCTACCCCGAGCTGCTCGCGCGCGGCGTCAACGACCTCTCTGCCAACTACGGCAACATCATCGCCGCAGCGATCGTGATGGCGGTCATCTACATCATCATCAACTCGCTGCTCACCGCGTTCGCCGGCTGGTTGGACCGGCGCTCCGCGCGCCGCGCCTTCCGAATCCCGAAGCAGGCCGGGCCGGTCGTCATGGACTCCACTGCGGGGACGGCGGGCGCGTGACGGAGCCGCAGGGCTGAACTGAACAACGCTGCGGCGCCGGCCAGGTTGGCCGGCGCCGCAGCGCGTTCCCGCTGTTGCCCGCCGCTACCCGCGATCGCCCCGGCGCGCGGCGTTAAGAAGGGGCCCTTGCTATGCACGAGGCGTTAAGAAGGGGCCCTTCCTTACACCTCAGCGGGCGATTTCGGTGACGCGGGATTCGCGGACCACCGTGACCCGGATCTGGCCGGGGTAGGTGAGTTCCTCCTCGATCTGCTTGGCCACGTCGCGGGCCAGCACCGCCGCGCCGATGTCGTCGACGTCGTCGGGCTTGACCATCACCCGGATCTCCCGGCCCGCCTGCATGGCGAAGACCTTCTCCACGCCGAGCTTGCCGGCCGCGATCTCCTCGATCCGCTCCAGCCGCTTGACGTACGCCTCAAGGCTCTCCCGCCGCGCCCCCGGCCGGCCCCCGGAACAGGCGTCGGACGCCTGGGTGAGCACGGCCTCGACGGTCTGCGGCGGGACCTCGTTGTGATGCGCCTCGATCGCGTGCACCACGTCCTCGCTCTCGCCGTACTTGCGGGCCACGTCGGCGCCGATGATGGCGTGGCTGCCCTCCACCTCGTGGGTGAGCGCCTTGCCGATGTCGTGCAGGAACGCCGACCGCTTGATCAACGGCACGTCCAGGCGCAGCTCGGCGGCCATGATGCCGGCGATGTGCGCGGTCTCGACCAGGTGCTTGAGCACGTTCTGCCCGTACGACGTGCGGTAGCGCAGCCGGCCCAGCAGCGTGACCAGTTCGTCGTGGATCTCGGTGATGCCCACCTCGACCAGGGCGTCCTCGGCGGCCCGGCGGCACAGCTGGTCGACCTCCTGCCGGGCCAGCTCGTGCACCTCCTCGATCCGGTGCGGATGGATCCGGCCGTCCAGCACGAGCTTCTCCAACGTCAGCCGGCCGACCTCCCGACGCACCGGATCGAAGCAGGACAGCAGCACCGCCTCGGGCGTGTCGTCGATGATCAGGTTGACCCCGGTGACCGACTCGAAGGCCCGGATGTTGCGGCCCTCCCGGCCGATGATCCGTCCCTTCATCTCGTCGCCCGGCAGGTGCAGCACGCTGACCACACTCTCGGCCGTCTGCTCGCTGGCCACCCGCTGGATGGCGTCGACCACGATGTGCCGGGCCCGCTGCTCGGCGGTCGACCGGGCGTCGGACTCGATGTCCCGCACCAGCAGCGCGGCCTCCCGCTTGGCCTGGGTCTCGATCGCCTCGACCAGTTCGGCCCGCGCGGCGTCGGCGGTCAGCCCGGCGACCCGCTCCAGCTCGCGACGCCGCTGCTGCTCCGCCTCGGCCAGCTCGCCCTCGCGGGCAGCGAGCGCCGTGTCGCGGGCGGCGAGGGCGGCACTCGTCGCGGTCAGCTGACGCTCCCGCTCGGCGAGCCGCTCCACCTCCTCGGTGTGCAGCCGCTCCCGCTCGTCCATCCGGGCCGCCCGCCGCTCCGCCTCGGCGGCCTGCTCGCGGGTGGTCGCGGCGAGCACCGCCACCTCCCGCTCGCCGCTGCGCCGGGCCGCGGTACGCAGCTGCTCGGCGTCCGTCTCGGCCTGCTTGTGGGCTCGTTCGAGGACGGTGTCCGCCTCGGCGCGAGCGTCGTCGAGCACCCGGCGCGCCTCCGACCGGGCGGCCTTCGCCTCCGCCTTGGCCGCCGCCGCCTCGGTGCGGGCCGCCGCCGCGGCGGACTTCGCCACGTCGATGGTGCTGTTGACCTCGTCGGCGGCGGTACGCAGCGCGGCCAGGGACTGTTCCTGGCGGTCCTTCTCGGCGATGTAGGCGGGATCCTCCGGTGCCGGACGCGCCTGGAGCCCGCGCAACACCCGGAGGCCGAAGAACACCGCGCCGAGCACCACCAGGGTCAGCACCAGCACGGCGGTCAGCAGTACGACGTCGAAGGCGCTCATGCCGCAGCTCCAGAACGCTGCTCGCCGTCGTCGGTGGCCCCGGATTCCGTAGCGCCGGGCGCGCTCGATTCCCCGCTCATGCCGGCCACCTGGTGGACCTGTGCCGCCTCGACATGGCGCGCCTCCCCTGAACGTCGCGCCGCAGAAGCCTGCCTGTGGGCACGCTCCTACGGCTCTGGACGCCCGACCGGAGCGCCTGGCCGTGGGATGGCTTCCTCCGCCGACGGGCGTCCGAGGGACGGTCGGCGGGCCGGGTGCGATGTCTCGTCGGCACCGGACCGGCCTGTCCGGAGCTGACGTCAACGGCCGACGGTACGGCCAAAGTGATGCTGTTCTGTTACGCGATCTATGTTGTGCGCTTAGCCTGCGCTTGGTCGGGCAATGTGAGCCTTTATGGCGAGGCTAGGTCTCCGGCGGCCTCCGGTCAAGAAGTCATGATCAAACCACCCGGACGGAGAGAAGTTGTCCGGTCACCCTGCGCCGACGAAGAGCCGGGCGCCGGCGGACAAACAAGACGCCTCGACCAGGCCCGCAGCGACCATCATCGCTGCTCACCCCTCGCCCCACCCCCTCCCATCCGGCTGATCAAGAAGCTGGCGGGGCTTGAAGATCAAACTCCGCCTACTTCATGATCGACGGGAGCGGCGGCGCCGTGGGACGGGTGCCACCGTGGTGAAAAGAGCCTGGGCCCGATCAGCGGTCGATTTCGGTTTCGGCCGCGGTGAGGGCGTCGGCGTCGATCTGCTCGGCGAACTCGGCCGCCTCCGCGCTCTGTGCCGCGAGGGCGTCCTTCACCGCCCGGATGGCCACGCCCGGCGGGTAGCCCTTGCGGGCCAGCATGCCGACCAGCCGCCGGAACACCGCGTCCGGCTCGCCTCGGGCGGTACGCAACTTGCGCTCCACCAGGGCGCGGGCGGTCTCCGCCTCGGTGGTCTCGTCCAGCTCGCCGAGCGCCTCGCTGGCGGTGTCGCCGTCGACCCCGCGCTGGCGCAGTTCGTTGGCGAGGGCCCGGCGGGCCAGCCCTCGACCGGCGTGCCGGCTGGTCACCCAGGCCCGGGCGAACGCGGCGTCGTCGATGATGCCGACCTCGTCGTACCGGTCGAGGACCTCGGTCGCGGCCTCCTCGGAGATGCCCCGTCGGGCCAGCGCCCCGGCCAGCTCTGCACGGGTACGCGGACGGACGGCGAGCTGCCGCAGGCAGATCTCCCGGGCCACCTCCGCCTCGTCCCGGGGCGGAGCCGCCTCCCGGCCCGATCCCGCCTCACCGCGAGGCGCGGCCTCGCTCTCGGCGGCGGGGCGCCCCCGGCGGGGACGCGGCGTGGTGTCACCCGCGCGGGGCGGACTGGCATCCCAGCCCCGCCCCGTGCGGGCGCGTCGTCCAGCCACCGGTCAGGATCAGAAGTCGACCGGCGGCAGCTCCGGCCCACCGGCGGCGTCGCCCGCGCCGACCCCGACGCCGAGCTTCTCCAGGATCTTCTTCTCGATCTCCGCAGCCACGTCCGGGTTCTCGCGGAGGAACTCGCGGGCCTTCTCCTTGCCCTGGCCGAGCTGATCACCGTCGTAGGTGTACCAGGCGCCGGACTTGCGGATGATCGCCTGCTCGACGCCGACGTCGATCAGCGAACCCTCGCGGGAGATGCCCTTGCCGTACATGATGTCGAACTCGGCCTGCTTGAACGGCGCGGCGACCTTGTTCTTCACGACCTTGACCCGGGTGCGGTTACCGACCACGTCGGTGCCGTCCTTGAGGCTCTCGATGCGGCGCACGTCGAGCCGGACCGAGGCGTAGAACTTCAGCGCCCGACCACCCGTCGTCGTCTCGGGGCTGCCGAACATGACGCCGATCTTCTCGCGGAGCTGGTTGATGAAGATCGCGGTGGTGCCGGTGTTGTTGAGCACACCGGTGATCTTCCGCAGCGCCTGGCTCATCAGCCGGGCCTGGAGACCCACGTGGCTGTCGCCCATCTCGCCCTCGATCTCGGCGCGCGGCACCAGCGCGGCCACCGAGTCGATCACGATGATGTCGATCGCGCCGGAGCGGACCAGCATGTCGACGATCTCCAGCGCCTGCTCGCCGGTGTCCGGCTGGGAGACCAGCAGGGCGTCGGTGTCGACGCCGAGGGCCTTGGCGTACTCCGGGTCGAGCGCGTGCTCGGCGTCGATGAAGGCGGCGATGCCGCCGGCCCGCTGGGCGTTGGCCACCGCGTGCAGCGCGACCGTGGTCTTACCGCTGCTCTCCGGGCCGTAGACCTCGACGACCCGGCCGCGCGGCAGACCGCCCACGCCGAGCGCGACGTCGAGCGCGATGGAACCGGTCGTAATGACCGAGGTCTGGACGACCGGCCGCTCCCCCAGCCGCATCACCGATCCCTTGCCGAATTGCTTGTCGATCTGAGCAAGAGCAAGGTCGAGCGCCTTCTCCCGGTCAGGCCCTGCCGCCATGGTTGCCACCCCTGCCTTCGCCGGCGTCTTTCCTGAGCTTCGCGTCACGCGGGACACGCTAGGCGCTAGGTCCGACAGAAAACCAGCCGACGGGCCGTGGCCTGTGGACGAGCACCCCGCTGTGGACAATAGCCGAACAGATGTACGAGTCGGCAAGCGACACGCGGAAGTAGCGAATCGGGTGCTCAGCGTAGCCGGGCGGGCACCCGGTCGGGGTAGGCCGCGACCACCGCACGCCACACCACGTGCGTCTGCTCACCGGCGGCGAGCGCCTGCTCGATGGTCCGCCCGCCGAGCTGCGTCAGCACCTGGTCGCTGGCGATGCTGGCCGCGTACCCGGGCCCGAACGCCTCCTCCAGCCGCGTCCAGAAGTCGGTCAGCCGCACGGTCAGTCCTCCTCGTCCGGTGCGCCCACCGGCACCGGCCGCAACGCTAGCGCCAGCAGGGGGGTCACCGCGACCGCGGCGAGCAGGGTCAGCACGGGATAACCCGCCACCTGCACGACAAACCCGCTGACCGCGCCGGCCAGCGCTCCGGCCAGCCCCATGACCAGGTCGGACAGGCCCTGCGCACTGGGGCGTACCCGGTCCGGCACCGACTCGGACAGCAGGGTGGAGCCGGCCACCATGGTCGCCGACCAGCCGAGCCCGAGCAGCACCAGCCCGACGGTGAGCCGAGGGGTGTGGTGCCCGGCGGTGCCGGCGACCGCGCAGGCGGCCAGCAGCGTGCCGATCCCGCCGAGGATGACCGGGCGCCGGCCGAGCCGGTCGGCGAGCCAGCCGACCACGGGCGCCAGCGCGTACATGCCGGCGATGTGCAGGCTCAGCACCAGCCCGACCACCGGCAGCACCTCCTCGACGGGGTAGAACTCCCGCAGGTGCACTGGGGTCATCGCCATCACCGCCACCATCACCAGGTGGCCCATGGCCACGGCGGCGATGCCGAGCCGGGCCGCCGGCCGGGCGCGTACCACCGACCAGGCGGCGCGCAGGCCCGCGCCGCGCCGGGCCGACGGCGCCGGCGCCGCGACCGGCTCGGCCGCCACCGGGCCGCCACCCGGCGCCACCGGGCCGCCACCCCGTGCGGCCTCGCCGGAGCGGGCCGCCGCGAGCCGGCGCGCGGTGAGCAGCGGGTCGGGCCGCAACCACACCAGCAGTACGCCGGCGGCGAGCACGAACGCGACGGCGCTGAACGCGAACGGGCCGGACAACGCCGGCAGTCCCCAGCCGCTGGTGGTGCGATCGGCGAGCGCGGCGAAGTTCGGGGCGGCCACCGCGCCGATGGTGGTGGCCCAGACGACCAGTGACAGCTGCCGGGCCCGACGGGCCGGGTCGGCGAGGTCGACCGCGGCGTATCGGGCCTGGAGGTTGGCCGCGGACCCACCGCCGAAGAGCAGCATGCCGAGGAAGAGCAGCGGCACCCACCGGGTCACCACGGCCAGCAAGACCAGCACCCCGCCCACGGCGCCGACGGCGTACGCGAAGGCCAGGCCCGGGCGGCGGCCGTGCCCGGTGATGATCCGGGTGACCGGGATGGCGAGCAGCGCGGCACCGATCACGGCGGCGCTCTGCGCCAGACCGGCCACCGCGACGCCGGCGATCTCGGCGGCGAGCAGCGCACCGACGGCGAAGCCGATGGTGACCCCGATCCCGCCCATGACCTGGGTGGTGCAGAGCAGGCGCAGGGTACGCCGCTGGATCGACGCGGCGTCGGGCGGCGCCGGTGCCGGCGCAGTTGTCGTCAGGTCAGTGCTCAACAGAATCGTCTCCCTGGTCTCGTCACAGTCCCAGACCGCGCCCGATGATCTCCTTCATGATCTCGGTGGTGCCGCCGTAGATGGTCTGCACCCGACCGTCCAGCCAGGCCCTCGCCACCGGGTACTCCAGCATGAAGCCGTAGCCGCCGTGCAGTTGCACGCAGCGGTCGGCGACCCGGTTCTGCAACTCGGTGGTCCACCACTTGGCCTTGGCCGCGTCGGTCACCGACAGCCGGCCGGCGTTGAACTCGGTGACGCAGTGGTTGAGGAAGGTCCGCGCGATGGTGACCTCGGTGTCCAGCTCGGCCAGGAGGAACCGGTTGTGCTGGAACTTCCCGATCGGCCGGCCGAACGCCTCCCGGGTACGGGCGTAGTCGAGGGTGAGCGCGAGCAGCTTCTCCGCGGCGGCGACCGCGGCGACCGCGATGCTCAGCCGTTCCCGGGGCAGGTTGGCCATCAGGTGGTAGAAGCCGTGGTTCTCGGTGCCGATGAGGTTCTCCGCCGGCACCCGGCAGTCGTCGAAGAACAGCTCGGCGGTGTCGTTGGCCTTCAGCCCGACCTTGGCCAGCCGCCGGCCCCGGGTGAAGCCGGGGGTGCCGGTTTCCACCGCGATCAGGCTCACCCCGTGCGCGCCCTCGTCGGCGGTACGTGCCACCACGACCACCAGGTCGGCCAGTTCGCCGTTGGTGATGAACGTCTTCTGCCCGTTGAGCACCAGGTCGTCGCCGTCGCGGACCGCGCTGGTGCGTACGCCGGCCAGGTCGGAGCCGGCTCCCGGCTCGCTCATCGCGATCGCGGTGACCAGGTCACCGGAACAGAACCTGGGCAGCCAGCGCTGGCGCTGCTCGTCGGTGGCCAGCTCGGTGAGGTACGGCGCCACCACGTCGTTGTGCAGGCCGAAACCGAGCCCGGAGCAGCCGGCGGCGACGATCTCCTCGACCAGGACCGCGTTGTACCGGAAGTCCCGTTGCCCGCCACCGCCGTACCCCTCGTCGACGTCCAGCCCGAGCAGCCCGGCCGCGCCGGCCTTGCGCCACACCTCCCGGTCGACGATCCCGTCGGCCTCCCAGCGTTCGTGGTGCGGCACCGCCTCCCGGGCCAGGAACGTGCGGCACAGCTCGCGGAACTCGTCGTGGTCACGGTCGTAGAGATGCTGCTGCATGGCGGCAAGTGTGGCACCGCCACCGCCGCGCCACGGTCCCGCCGACAGCTCCCGAGGTCAGCCGGCGAGGGCGCGGGCGGCGATGGTCAGGTCGGCGACCAGCCCGTCGTAGGCCACGTCCTGGTTGTCGGCGCGCAGCACGGCGGACGGGTGGATGGTGGCCAGCAGTCGGGCCGGCGGCACGTCGGTGGTCCGGCCGGCGCTGTCCACCGGGACCTGCTGGAAATCCTCGGGGTGCTGGGCCGACGCCGGCCAGGGCAGCAGCTCGCCGCGTTGGCGGGTGACCCGGAACGTCGGGCCGAGCAGCGCCTTCGCGGCGGTCGCCCCGAGCACGACGACGACCTCCGGGTTCAGCTGGGCGAACTCGGCGACCAGCCAGGGCCGGCAGGCGGTGATGTGCACCCGGTCCGGGGTCTGGTGGATGCGCCGCTTGCCGCGCAGCTCGAAGCGGAAGTGCTTCACCGCGTTGGTGAGATAGATGTGCCCCGGGTCCAGTCCCGCGTCGTCGACGGCCCGGCGCAGCAGCCGGCCGGCCGGACCGACGAAGGGCAGCCCCTTCTGGTCCTCCATGTCGCCGGGCTGCTCGCCGACGAAGACGACCCGGGCGCTGGCGTCGCCCCGGCCGAAGACGGTCTGCGACGCGGCCCGGTACAGCTCGCAGCCGCGGCATCCGGTGGCGGCGGCCCGCAGGTCGTCGAGCGTGTCGGCCTGGGGCGGGATGAACTGCTGGGCGCCCGGTGCGGTCTCGGTCTCGGCCATGGCGACTGTTATATACCCGTTGCGAGCACGATGCCCGGGTAGGGCCGGGGTCCGGGTGACACCGTCAGTACCCGCCGCCTCCGCCACCGCCGCGGGATATCAGCGCGATCACCAGGATCACGAGCACGATCGCCGCCACGATGACGGCGATCCAGACACCCCTCTTCGACCCCGAACCAGCCATGGTCGTCCACCTCCGGTGCCCCGCGTACCCACCTGGGGACCGGTCACGCCCGCAGCGACGGGAACCCGTGCGGCTGGACCGGCCTGCGGCGGGTCCAGCCGGCCGGGCCGGTGCCGGTCAGACGGTGAAGCCCGGTGACGCGGCGGGCCGGACCGCCCGGGCCACCGCCTCGGCGAGCGCCGGGATCTCCGCCTCGTCCAGGTCGCTGACGGTGATCCGCAGCCCCGGCGCGCCGGCGATCCGGTAGAGCGCGCCCGGCGCGACCGCCCAGCCGGCGTCACGCAGGGCGGTCAGCGCGCTGGTTTCGTCGTCCACCGGTACCCAGACGTTGATGCCGCTGCGTCCGTGGGCCGCAAGGCCGAGGTCGGCCAGCGCGGCGACCAGGGCGGCGCGTCGCCGTTCGTAGCTCTCCGCCGCCCGGTCGACCAGCGCGGTCACCGCCGGGTCGCGCCAGAGCGACAGCACCAGCCGCTGCAGCACGGTGGAGACCCAGCCGGCACCGACCTGGGCCCGGCCGGCCACCCGGGCCACCGTCGTCTCGTCCCCCATCAGCACGGCGAGCCGCAGGTCAGGGCCGAGGGGCTTGCTCACCGACCGGAGGAAGGCCCAGCTGCGGGTGGCGCCCGCGAGCGGACGCAGGGGTACCCGGGCCAGTTCGGCGGCGTGGTCGTCCTCGATCAGCAGCAGGTCGGGCCGGTCGGCGAGCAGGCCGCGCAGCTGGGCGGCCCGGTCGGCGGAGACCGCGGCGCCGGTGGGGTTCTGCGCCCGGCTGGTCACGATCAGCGCCCGGGCGCCGGCGTCGAGCGCGGCCTCGACCCCGGCGGCCAGCGGGCCGTCGTCGTCGACCGGTACGCCGATGGCGCGCAGCCCGAGCGCGGCGATCAGGTCGAGCAGGTTGGCCCAGCCTGGGTCCTCCACCGCCACCGCGTCGCCGGGTCGCAGCTGCGCGCCGAGCAGCCGCTCGATGCCGTCCAGCGCGCCACCGGTGAGGGTGAGTTCCCCGGCCGGCACCCCGTCGGCGGTGAGCCGTGCCCGGGCCGCCTCGGCCAGGTCGGGTAGCACCCCGGCGTCGGAGTAGCTGACCGGGCGGTCGACGGAGTCGGCGAGTGCACCCAGATGCGGGCCGAGCGGT
Organism: Micromonospora craterilacus; assembly: GCF_003236315.1. Classification (GTDB taxonomy): domain Bacteria; phylum Actinomycetota; class Actinomycetes; order Mycobacteriales; family Micromonosporaceae; genus Micromonospora; species Micromonospora craterilacus. Next base: position 73 of record NZ_POTY01000119.1, on the reverse strand, counting down.
GGTAGCAGGCGCGCATCGGGCTCACCCCGGGACAGGTCGCGCAGCCCGGGGGCCGGGGGGCGCAGCGTGGCAC
>NZ_POTY01000118.1 GCF_003236315.1 Micromonospora craterilacus | reverse complement strand
GTGTCGACCACCAGCACGTTGTGGCGGGCCAGGGCCGCCGTGAGGCGGTCGCGTTCGGCGAGCGTACGCCAGGCGGCGGCCGCGGTGTAGGCGTCCTCGGGTCGGCCCGGCGGCTCGGTGGTGAGCGTGGTCAGCACTGGGTCCTGCGCCGCCGCCACCAGCACCCGGTGCCGGGCGGTCAGTCGGGGCAGCACCGGCAGCAGACCCTCACCGAGCGCACCGGGCTCCAGCGCGGTGAGGAACACCACCAGACTGCGCGGGCGGTGCCGCCGTAGCAACTCGCCCGCGATCAGTCGGAAGTCGGTCTCGACCAGCGCGGGCTGCAGCGGGGCCAGCGCGTGCGCCAGCCGAGGCCACTGCGCCGGCCGCTCGGCCCCGGTGACCGACGCCCGGGGCGCGGAGTCGACGGCGAGCACGTCCACCCGGTCACCCGCCCGGGCGGCCAGCGCGGTGAGCAGCAGCGCGGCGTCGATCGAGGTGTCCAGCCGGGGCTCGTCGCCGACCCGTACCGCCGAGGTGCGTCCGGTGTCCAGCACACAGACCAGCCGCCGGTCCCGTTCCGGCCGCCAGGTGCGCACCATCACCTCGGCGCGGCGGGCGCTGGCCCGCCAGTCGATGGAGCGGACGTCGTCGCCGGGCACGTACTCGCGCAGGGTGTCGAACTCGGTGCCCGCGCCGCGTCCCCGGCCGACCTGCGAACCGTCGACGACACGGAGCCGGGACAGCTTCTCCGGCAGGTGCCGGCGGGAGTCGAAACGGGGCAACACGCGCAGGGTCCACGGCGGGGTGGCGGGCCGGCCGGCCCGCTGCCGGAACGCCAGCCCGAGCGGCCCGAGCGAGCGGACGGTCAGTGCCACCGCAGGGCGGTCACCCCGGCGGGTCGGGGTGAGCCGGCTGGGCAGTGCCACCACCTCACCGGGGGCGACGTCCACCACGCGGGCGGGCGGTACGTCCGGCCGCGCCCCGGCCGACGGCACCCAGGCGTCGCGGACCTGGGCGCGCAGCGTACGACCGGAGGTGTTGCGCAGGTGCAGGGTGACCGTGGCGGTGCCGCCGAGCCGGACGGCGCGTTCGCCAGCGCGCTCGACGGCCAGCGCCGGCAGTGGCGCGGCCAGCGCGAGGTCCATGGCGAGCAGCAGCAGGACCGCGCCGGTCATCACCGCCACCCCGACGAACGGTGCCGGCCACGCGGGCAGGGTCAGCGCGCCCGCCGCGAGCAGCGCCGCCGCCCGCCAGGTCATCGCGGCGTGGGCACGGCGGCCAGCACCGTGTCCAGCACGGCGTCCACCCCGACACCCTCCAACTCGGCCTCCGGGCGCAGCCGCAGCCGGTGCCGCAGGGTGGGCCGGGCCATTGCCTTGACGTCGTCGGGCACGACGTGGTCGCGCCCGGTCAGCCAGGCCCACGCCTTGGCGGTGCCGAGCAGGGCCGTCGCCCCCCGGGGCGAGGCGCCCAGCTCCAGCGCGGGGGTGGCGCGGGTGGCTCGGCACAGGTCGACCACGTAGCCGAGCAGCGATTCGGCGACGTGCACCCGACCCACCGCCGCACGGGCCGCGGCGAGGTCGGCCACGCCGGCCACCGGGCGTACCCCGGCGGCGGTCAGGTCTCGCGGGTCGAAGCCGGCATGGTGGGCGCGGAGCACGCCCAGCTCCTCCTCGCGGTTGGGCAGCGGCACGGTGAGCTTGAGCAGGAACCGGTCCAGCTGGGCTTCCGGCAGCGGATAGGTGCCCTCGTACTCCACCGGGTTCTGGGTGGCGGCGACGATGAACGGGTCGGGCAGCGTACGCCGCTCGCCCTCGACGGTGACCTGCCGTTCCTCCATCACCTCCAGCAGGGCGGACTGGGTCTTCGGTGGGGTCCGGTTGATCTCGTCGGCGAGCAGCAGGTTGGTGAAGACCGGCCCCTCCCGGAAGGTGAACGCCGCCGTCCGCGAGTCGAAGACCATCGAGCCGGTGACGTCGCCGGGCATCAGGTCGGGGGTGAACTGCACCCGCCGCGCATCCAGGTCGAGCGCCGCGGCCACGGTACGCACCAGCAGCGTCTTGGCCACTCCCGGTACGCCCTCCAGCAGCACGTGGCCGTGGCAGAGCAGGGCGACGATCAGCCCGGTGACCACGCCGTCCTGCCCGACGACCGCCTTGGCCACCTCGGCGCGTAGCCGGTGCAGCGCGGCCCGGGTGGGGTCGGCGGTGAGCGGGTCGGCGGTGGTGGCGGGTCGGGTCACCGGGCGTCTCCTTCGGTTCGCGGCTGTGGCGGCCTCGTGGCCGGCGGCTTCGTGGCCGGCGGCTCCGGAACGGTGCCGGCCGGCGGGGCCGTGTTCGCGGGTGCCGGGCCACGGGTCGTGCGGTCCAGGTCGCCGGCCAGCTCCAGCAGGTCCTGGTCGGTGGCCGGGGCGTCACCGTAGAGCAGTTCGCGGATGGTGTCCGGGCGGTCGCCGGTGCTGGCGGCGACCGCCGCGGCCACGTCGGTGGGCGGGGCGTCGGCCGGCAGGTGCAGCCGGCGCGCCAACCGGGACCGGGCGGCGGCCCGCAGCGTCTGCGCGACGCTCTCCTGAGCCTGGGCCCGCCGGTAGAGCCGGGCCCGGCCGAGAACCGTCTCCGCGGCGGGCACGGTCACCGGCAGCGGCTCCGGCGTGGGCGGGCCGAGCCGGCGGGCCCGCCCGGCGGCGATCAGCAGTGCGGCCAGGGCGAGTTGCAGCAGCAGTGCCCAGAACCAGGGCGGGAAGGCGGACCAGAGCGGATTCGGCGACCCGGTCTGGTCCGGGCCGCCGGAGCCGGACGCGTCGCCGCGGGGCCGGTCGCCCGAAGTGCCGTTCCCGCCGTCGCCGTTCCCCGGCTCGGGCCGGCCGGTGCCGGTGCCGTAGCCCTCGGAATCGGGCAGCTCTGTGGTGGGCACGGGGCTGGGCCCGGGTGGTGGTGGCGCGGGGCCGTCCAGGTCGAGCCAGACCACCCGGCCTGCGGTGGCGAGCAGGCCGGTGGCGAAGGTGTGGTTGTCCCACTCGTCGATCCGGCTGTTGCGGAACGGGTCGCTGGCGCCGACCACCACGCTCTCGGCGGGGCCGCGCAAACGGGCCAGGCCGGCCGAGAAACAGAGGTCGACGCTGCCCGGGGCGCCGCTGGGGGCGTACTGCTGTCGGGCGACGGCGGCCGTCGCGGCGGAGGCGACCTCGGACAGCGGGCAGGGCTCGGGGGTGTGCGGGCCGACGGCCCGGGCCGCCCAGCGCCGGCCGGCCGGCCGCAGTGGCAGCCCGGCGGCGGCCAGCACCCGCCGGGGCGGGTCGACCAGCACCAGCCGGGTGCCGAAGGGCAGTCGGCCCAGGTCGTCGACGGTCTGCGGATGCAACAGCTCCGGTGCCGGGACGAACAGGATGGACGGACCGGAGCGGGTGGCCCGCAGCGCCTGGATGGTGTCGGTCTCCCGCTGCACCACGACCCCGCGCCCAGCCAGGCTCGCGGCCAGCCGGCTGCCGCCGTCGTCGCCGGTCGCCACCGGGGACAGGAACCCCTGGTCGGTCTGGTCCGGCTGGTCGACCGCGTGGGTGACCAGCGTGGTGGCGAGCAACGCCGCGCCCAGCAGCAGTGGGATCAGGATCCGGTGCCGGCGGCGCCGGGGCCGGTGCACGGTGGTCATGCTGTCGGCTCCCCGCTCGGCGCGGACGGCCGGTCGACCCTGGTGCCGGCCGGCGCGCCCGCGGTACGCCGGTCGGCTCCGGCGTCTTCGGCGGGTTCGTCGGCGAGCAGGTGTCGCAGCTGGGTGGCGTGGTCGCGCATCCGGTGGTCGTGGTCGGCGGTGGCGGGACGTTGGGCGTACCACACCTCGGCGAAGATGGTCGCGGCGGCGGCCAGCGGCGGGCCCGCCGGTGGGTGGTTGGCGGCAGCCGCGGTGACCACCTCGGTGACGGTCATGCCGGGCCGGACCCGCACCAGGTGCCGGTCGGCGAGATCGTGGAGCATGGCGCGCAGCCGTTCCCGGATCGCCTCGTCGTAGCGGCCCTCGGCGGCCAGCCGCTCGGCCAGCGAGGCGGTGCTGGCCGGCGGCGCGACCGGCGGAGGCACGTCGGTGGCCGGCGTGGGTGCGGTGCTGGTGGCGGCCGGCCGGGCTGGCCGCCGGGGGCGTCGCCGACGCAGCCGGGGCAGCCGGCGGGGCACCCAGGCGGGGTGGGTGTACCAGGCCGCCGCGGCGAGCGCCGTGCCCAGCACCAGCAGCAGCGTGACCAGTGACAGGGGTACCTGGTCGCCGAGGGCCGCCGTGGTCTCGGTCCACCACCGGCTGAAGCTCATCCGCGTACCGCCAGCAGGGCCGCCTGCGGTACGCCGGCCGGCGCGCGGGAGAGGTGGATGTCCAGCCCCTCGGTGCGGATCCGGGTCTCCAGGTGGACGACCGCGTCGAGGCAGGCCAACGCGGCGTAGGCGACCGCGTTCACGGCCGCCCAGACCAGCGTGGCCACCGCGACGGCCCAGCCCGCCGTGACTAGGCCGAGCGTGGACAGCCCGGTGAACAGGCCCCAGCCGAGGCCGACCCGGATGATCCACCAGACGAGGTAGCCCAGCACCCGTAGGGCGGCCCCGCGGCCGTCGACCCGCAGCGCGAGGATGGCGGCGCGGGCCACCGCGCGCAGCGGGCCGACCCGGTCGAGCACCAGCGCCGGGGTCACCGCGCCGAGCAGGGCGAAGCCGACGAACCAGGCCGGGCCGAGCAGGGCCGCGAGCAGCATCGCGGCGCCGACCAGCGGGCAGAGCAGGGCGGTGGCGCCCCAGCGGGCGCCGGTGGGTCGCAGCAGCTGCCGGGCGGTGGCCCGGTGGCCGAGCAGCGCGTTGCCGGCGGCGCGGGTGGCCGGGTTGCCGAGCAGCATGATGATCATCGCTTCGGTCGCCGCGCCGACGCCGAGCAGGAACCAGAAGGGGGCGAGGCCGCCGAGGTCGGGTACCCACCACAGCGGCGGGCTGGCGCCGACGGCGGTACGCAGCGGCAGCAGCAGAAGCTGCTCGCCGACGGCCAGCGCGGCGGCGAGCGGGAGCAGGGCGGTCGCCTGCCCACGCAGCAGCAGTACGGCGGAGTCGAGCAGCTCGCCGACGGTGAGCGGGCGGCCGGGGAGTACGGCGGTCGGGCCTGTTTCGGGCACGCGTACTCCTGGAGCCGGGGGCGGTGGCGCGCGGCGGCGTAGCCAGGGATCATGGTGCCACGCGCGGTGCAACCGGGTGGAGCCCCGCCCGATGGGGCGCCTCGCGCAGGCGGTGCAACCGGCCGGTGCTGGGCACAGGGCGCATGTGGGCAGTAGCGTGCCGGGTGACGCCGAACCCACTTGACCTGAACGGGATGGAAACATTAACCCCATGAGAGCCCGGGTACTGGTGGTCGACGACGACCCCGCGCTCGCCGAGATGCTCGGCATCGTCCTGCGCAGTGAAGGCTTCATGCCCTCCTTCGTGGCGGACGGGGAACGGGCCCTGGCCGCGTTCCGCGACAACCGGCCCGACATCGTGCTGCTCGACCTCATGCTGCCCGGAATGAGCGGCATCGACGTGGCGCGGGCGATCCGCGCCGAGTCGGGAGTGCCGATCGTCATGCTGACCGCCAAGAGCGACACGGTCGACGTCGTGCTCGGCCTGGAGTCGGGGGCGGACGACTACGTGGTGAAGCCGTTCAAGCCCAAGGAGCTGGTGGCCCGGATGCGGGCGCGGCTGCGACGCGGCGAGGACGCGGCGCCGGAGATGCTCACCATCGGCCCGCCCGGCAACCAGATCGCCATCGACGTGCCGGCGCACACGGTCAGCCGCAACGGCGAGGAGGTGAAGCTCACGCCGCTGGAGTTCGACCTGCTGGTCGCGCTGGCCCGCAAGCCGCGTCAGGTCTTCACCCGGGAGGTGCTGCTGGAGCAGGTCTGGGGATACCGGCACGCGGCGGACACCCGGTTGGTCAACGTGCACGTGCAGCGGTTGCGTGCCAAGATCGAACCGGATCCCGAGCGGCCGGAAATCATCCTCACCGTGCGGGGCGTGGGCTATAAGGCGGGTACCGGATAGCCTGGTCACACTGTGACCACCTCCCCGATTCCGGATCTTGACACGACGTCCCGCCGGCGTGGTGCCGGTTGGGAGTTGTGGCGTGGGCTCAGCGGCCGGGTCACCCGGTTGCTGGCCGGGCTGCACCAGACCTGGCGACGCTCGTTGCAGGTGCGGGTGGTGACCATCACGCTGGTGGCGTCCAGCCTGCTGGTCGGCGGGTTCGCGTACCTGATCGCCGACAAGATCACCAATATCCTGCTGGACAACGCCAAGACCGACGTGCAGCTGCGGCTGATCGGCGGCGCGGATTACGCGGCGAAGCAGTTCAGCCTCTACAGCCAGGCCCAGGAGGCCCAGCTCCAGGAGACCATCGACGGGACGGTCAACTACCTGGCCGGCGGTTACCCGCAGCAGACCAGCGGGGTGGTGGTGGCGATCACCGCGGAGAACGAGGACGCGATCGAGCCGCGTACCTCGCCTGCGGTGGACGTCCGGTCGCTGATCAGCCCCGAACTGCAAGCCGCGGTGGCCGGCGGCCACGTGGCCAACCAGATCCGCACCGGCCGGCTCACCGCCGACGGGGAGACGACGAAGTACCTGGTCTACGGCTCTCCGGTGCCGACCCGGTTCGGTCAGGTGGAGCTGTACTACTTCGTACCGCTGACTCTGCAGGACCAGACGGCCGGTCAGGCGCGCGCCACCGTGGTGGGCACCGGGGCCGCCCTGGTGCTGCTGCTCGGCCTGCTGGCCGCGCTGGTGACCCGGCTGGTGGTGACCCCGGTGCGGGTGGCCGCCCGCACCGCCCAGCGGCTCTCCGCCGGGCTGCTCGACCAGCGGATGGCGGTCAACGGCGAGGACGATCTGGCCCTGCTCGCCGCGTCGTTCAACCAGATGGCCACCAACCTGCAACGGCAGATCCTGCGTCTGGAGGAGATGTCCCGGTTGCAGCGCCGATTCACCTCGGACGTCTCGCACGAGCTGCGGACCCCGTTGACCACGGTCCGGATGGCCGCCGACCTGATCTTCGCCGAGCGGGACGAGTTCGACCCGGCGGTGGCCCGCAGTGCCGAGCTGCTCCAGGCCGAGCTGGACCGGTTCGAGGAACTGCTGACCGACCTGCTGGAGATCAGCCGGTTCGACGCGGGTTTCGCGGTGCTCGACGCCGAGCCGACCGACCTGGTGCCGGTGGTGCACCGGGTGGTGGACCGGCTGTCCGGGCTGGCCGAGCGGGTCGGGGTGGCCATCGAGCTGGACCTCCCGGCCGCCCCGGTGATCGCCGAGATCGACCCGCGCCGGGTCGAACGGGTGCTGCGCAATCTGGTCGGCAACGCCGTCGAGCACGGCGAGGGCCGGCCGGTACGGATCACCCTGGGGATGGACGAGACCGCCGTCGCGCTCACCGTCCGCGACCACGGCGTCGGGCTCAAGCCGGGCGAGGAGAAGTTGGTGTTCAACCGCTTCTGGCGGGCGGACCCGTCCCGGGCTCGGCAGACCGGCGGCACCGGGCTGGGGTTGTCGATCAGCCTGGAGGACGCCCGGCTGCACGGCGGCTGGCTGGAGGCGTGGGGGGCGCCGGGGCAGGGCGCCCAGTTCCGGCTCACCGTGCCGGCGCGGGCCGGTGATCGGCTGACCACCTCGCCGCTGCGACTGGTGCCGGCGGACGCCACGCTGCCGTTCGGCGGGGCGCCGGCCAGCAGCGGCCTGCTGGCCATCGGGCCGGGCCCGGGCGGGGCGCTGGCGGTCGGCCCTGCGCCCACCCCCGAGCGGCGCGCGGAGGTGGGTTCGTGAGGCGACGGTTGCTGGGTGGTGTGCTGAGCGGAGCGCTGATCATGACGGCGGTCGGCTGCGGCATTCCCGACCGCACCGAGGTGCAGATCGAGCAGCGCGGGCCGGCCGCCGAGACGAACTGGTCGCTGGGGCGGGGCCTCGACCCGCCGACGCGGGAGGCCAGCCGCAGCGATGCCGACGCCTTCGTGCGTAACTTCCTGGCCGCGGCGGCCGGCGAACCGGATCGGGCGTACGAGCGGGTCAAGCGGTTCATCACCTCCGCCGACCGGGCCAGGTTGCAGGAGAAGCAGGGCAGCGAGGTGGCGCTGTCGGTGGTACGACTCACCGACGATCCGGTGATCAAGGCGGACGTCGACAGCATGAAGGTCACCATCTCCGTGCAGCAGGTCGGCCTGTTGCGGGCCAACGGCATGCTGGTGCCCCCGCTGGCCACCGAGTCGACGTACGAGTTCCGTCTGGTCAGCGCCGGCCCGGTGGGCCAGGACGACGGCGGTTACTTCGTCAGCGACCCGCCGAACGTGCTGCTGCTCAGCGACGAGGCACTGCGCCTGTACTACCAGGCGGAGTCGATCTACTTCTGGAGCTCCGACCGCTCCCGGCTGGTGTCGGACCAGCGGTATCTCTCCTCGGCCGTACCGGCCGAGCGCCGGGTGAGCGAGGTGGTCCGGTGGCTGACCGCGGGTCCCTCCGAGTGGCTGCGGGTCGGTGTCTCCGGCCTGCCCGACCGCACCGAAATGATCAACAATGCCACCGGTGCGGACGGCCGGTGGGAGGTCAACCTCGACATGCCCGGCGTCGACGAGGAACGGCTCAGGCAACTCGGGATCCAGTTGGCCTGGTCGCTGCCGGAGCTCGTGCACACCCTGGAAATCAAGATCCTCAATCAGCCGCGCCGGACGATCGACCTGAGCGAGCAACGGACGGCGTACCCGCTGTACGAGCTCGACGACGGCGCGCTGCGGTTCTGTGTCTACGAGGGGGCGATCCACCCGCTCGCGTTGGCCAACGAGTCCGCCGGGGCGGTGCCGGTGGTTGCCGAGGTGAACCGCAACGTGGTCTCCGCGGGGCTGCGCCGCGTCGGTAAGGACAAGGACATCCTGGCCGCCCTGGTGGTGGCCGGGGAGAACGGACGGCAGCGGCTGGCCGTCGGCCGTGGTCAGAACGGGGTGGAGGTCCTCTCGACGGCCGAGTCCGACCACGCCAAGATCGGCCGGCCGGTCTGGCTCCGCGGTAGCGACGGCCGGTCGTACGGGCTGGTGGTCGCCGACGGCAAGCTGTACCGCTTCGACGACCAGGCGGTGATGCGGCCGGTGCAACTCGGCCTGACCGACCCGGTCAGCGCGGTGGCGGCGGCCCTGGACGGGCACCGGATCGCCCTGATCGTCGGTGGTGCGCTGCACGTCGCCGCGATCAGTTGGGAGGGTGGGCTGCCCGCGGTCGGTCCGGCCCGGCGCCTGGCCACCTCCCTGGTCAACCCGACCGCGGTGGACTGGTCCGGCGAGAACCGGCTGGTGGTGGCCGGCTCGGCCGGCCGCCCGGCGATCTACGACGTCAGCGTCGACGGCGCGCTGGAAACCCGGCTGCGGGAGGACGTGGGCACCGACGTCACCCACCTGGCCGCGTATCCCAGCACCCCGAATCCCAGCACCCCGCTGGCCGGTTCGTTCATGTACGAGGCCAACGGCGTCGCCTACCGAAACCCGTCCGAGCAGATCCGCCGCGAGCAGGTCCAGGACGTCACCCCGCCGCCGGCGGGGGTGCGTGCGGGCAGCCCGACTGCGCCGTTCTTCCTCTACTGAGTCGCCGTGCTGGCCGGGCTGTGGGCGGACCTGACCGACCTGGTGCTGCCCGCGGAGTGCGCCGGCTGCCGGGACCGCCGGTCGGGGCTACGGCACGGGGTCTGCCCGGACTGCGTGACCGCGCTGCGGGCGTTGCGCCCCGGGCCGGTGCGGCCGACACCGGCCCCGCCGGGGCTGCCGCCCTGTCATGCCCTCGGGGCGTACGGCGGGCCGCTGCGGGAGACGCTGCTGGCGTACAAGGACCACGGCCGGCATGCCCTGGCCCGGCCGCTGGGCGCCCTGCTCGCCGAGGTCGTGGCGGCGGCGGTCGGCCCGGTGCGCCCGGTGGTGCTGGTGCCGGTGCCGGACACCCCGCAGGCGGCCCGGGCCCGCTACGGCGACCACCTCGGTCGGCTGACCCGGCACTGTGCGCGGCGGCTGCGCGCGGCGGGTTGGCCGGTGCAGGTTCGGCGTCCGGTACGCGCGGCGTCCCGGCCCGACTCGGTCACGCTGGACAGCGCCGGGCGGGCGGCGGCGGCCTCGGCGGCGTTCCGGGCCCGGCCGGGTGCCGGCCCGGCGGCACGGGGGTCGAGCGTGGTGCTGCTGGACGACATCGTCACCACCGGGGTCACCCTCGCCGCGGTGAGTCGCGTGCTGACCGTGCACGGGCTGTCGCCGTCGGTGGCGGCGGTGCTGGCCGCGACGGAGAAAAGGCACCAGCGGTGACCGATTGTGTTTCCGTTTCACCCCTTCGTGTATGAGCTGTGGAAATTCCCAGCCGGTCTTGGCGACGAGGGGTGACGGCCGGGCAAACAGGAGTTAGCGTTTGGCTGTCGGGGGTAGGAGGGTCAGCCCACCCGCTCCTGGCGGTGAAAGGAGGCGTAGCCGTATTGACCGGTCGACGCCGAGTGGGGCCATCCCCGGAGCGGTGCGACCGGAGTTCTCGGATCAACGACCGTCCGAAAGAGGGAGGTCACGTGGACATCGTGGTCAAGGGCCGTAACGTCGAAGTGCCGGACCATTACCGGGTACACGTAGCAGAGAAGCTCGCGAAGATCGAACGCTACGACCACAAGCTAATTCGTGTCGATGTCGAGCTGTTTCACGAGCGCAATCCGCGCCAGGCCGACCATTGCCAGCGGATCGAGATAACCTGCGTCTCCCGTGGCCCGGTAATCCGGGCGGAGGCCTGCACCAACGACTTCTACAGCGCGCTGGACGCGGCGATCGCCAAGCTCGACGCCCGGCTGCGCCGCGCCGCCGACCGGCGCCGGGTCCACCGCGGCCGGCACGCGCCGCTGTCGGTCGCCGCCGCCACCGCCGGCCTGCCGGTGACCGACCTGCCCGCGCTGGCAGACGCCGGCACCGCCACCGCGGTAGCCGAGCGGCCCGAGGAGGAGTACGGCGACGACCAGCCCTGGCACATCGCCCGGGAGAAGGTCCACCCCGCCGAGCCGATGACCGTCGACGACGCCCTGTTCCAGATGGAACTCGTCGGCCACGACTTCTACCTTTTCCAGGACAAGGAATCCGGCCGTCCGAGCGTGGTCTACCGGCGGCACGCCTACGACTACGGCATCATCTCGCTGGCCCTCTGACCGGTGACGCCGGCTCGGGTCGGGGTCGCCCCGACCCGAGCCGGCGCGCCCGGTTCTCCGCAGCGCGGCGCTCTGCAACCCGTGGCGGGTCGGTCAGTCCGCCAGGTCGGTGGGCAGCAGGCCGAAGACCGTCGAGTCGTTCCGGCTGCCGGCCGCGCCGGGCAGCCGCCCGCGTAGCAGCCCCTCGCGCCGGAAACCGGCCTTCTCCAGCACCCGCTGGGAGGCCACGTTCTCCGGCAGGGTGCCGGCCCACAGCCGGCCCAGCCCGACGTGGTCGAAACCCCACCGGGCGAGCAGCCGTACGGTGCGGGTGGCGTAGCCTCGCCCACGCCACTGCGGGAGCAGGCTGTAGCCGAGCATCGCCTGGCCGCTGCCGGGCTGGTCGTGGACCAGCGCGCAGCCACCGGCGACGGCCCCCGAGGTCGCGTCGAGGATGGTCATGCTGGCGACCGTGCCGACCAGCCACTGGCTCTCCGCGCCACGGGCGCGCCGGTCGATCTCGTCCCGGGTGGGCGGCTCCGGCGGTACCCGGCTGGCCACCACCTCCGGGCCGGTGTGCAGGCGGTACATCTCGTCGTCGTCCTCCGGGCCGAGGCGGCGCAGCACGACCACGCCGTCGGTGAGCCGGCCGCCGGGCAGGTCCGGCAGCGGGCGTGGGGACGGCCCGGGTGGGTCGTCGGCGAGGCGTACCCACGCCGTCAGGTCCCGCCGGCCGCCACTCCGCGCCGGCCCACCCGACCGGCGTACCCCCTCGGGCCGGAATCCGGCGGCCAGCGCGACCCGCTGGCTGGCCGCGTTCTCGACGTGGGCGAGCAGTTCCAACCGGGCGGTGCCGGTGGCGAAGGCGTGGGCGGCCAGCGCCCGGGTGGCCGCGGTGGCCACCCCCCGGCCGCGCGCCCACGGCGCGACCCAGTAGCCGATCTCGGCCTGGCCCCGCTGCGGCACCGGGTGGCTCAGCCCGACCGCGCCGAGCAGCCGGTCGGTGGCCCGGTCGGCGATGGCGTACGCGGCGCCGCCGGCGGTGAACGCCGCCGGCGCGCCTTCGGTGACCCAGTACCGGGCGTCGGCCTCGGTGTACGGGCTGGGCAGGGCGTCGAGGTAGCGCTGGACCATCGGATCGGCGCAGCTGGCGGCGATGTCGGCGATGTCGTCCAGGCGAAACGGCCGCAGCCGCACCCCGTGCGCCTCGATCGTCCCGGCGGTTGTGCCGGAGTTGTCGATCTCCACGGGCTTCATTCGACCCATCGTGCCGCATCGTTCGCCGACGGCGTAACCGGAAAACCGGCCTGCGGGTGGGCGTGAGGCGTGTTATGTCGGTTTCGCGGTTGCTGACCACCGCCACCAGTGACCATCGGCCCGGTGGAACGCCTACGATGGTTCGAGACTGTCTAGGGGAGCGTTGATCCGTGTCGATTCTGGAAAAGGTCCTCCGCGCGGGCGAAGGACGCATGGTGCGCCGCCTGAAGGCGATCGCCGCCGCTGTCAACTCGATCGAGGACGACTACGTCAACCTCACCGACGACGAACTGCGCGGCATGACCGTGCAGTTCAAAGAGCGGCTCGCCGACGGCGAGACTCTGGACGACCTGTTGCCCGAGGCGTTCGCGGTCTGCCGCGAGGCGGCGGCGCGGGTGCTCGGCCAGCGGCCGTACGACGTCCAGGTGATGGGTGGCGCGGCACTGCATTTCGGCAACATCGCCGAGATGAAGACCGGTGAGGGCAAGACCCTGACCTCGGTGATGCCGGTGTACCTCAACGCGCTGTCCGGCAAGGGCGTGCACGTGGTCACGGTCAACGACTACCTGGCCCAGCGTGACGCCGCCTGGATGGGCCGGGTGCACGACTTCCTCGGGCTGACCGTCGGCGTGGTGCTGCCCAACCGACCCGCCACCGAGCACCGCGCCGCGTACGAGTGCGACATCACCTACGGCACGAACAACGAGTTCGGCTTCGACTACCTGCGCGACAACATGGCCTGGTCGAAGGACGAGCTGGTCCAGCGCGGCCACAACTTCGCCGTCGTCGACGAGGTCGACTCCATCCTGATCGACGAGGCCCGTACGCCGCTGATCATCTCCGGCCCGGCCGAGCACTCCGCGCGCTGGTACGGCGAGTTCGCCGGGGTGGTGGCCCGCCTGCAGTCGGGCAAGGACGGCGAGGGCGACTACGAGGTCGACTACTCCAAGCGCACCATTGCGGTCACCGAGCGTGGCGTGGCCAAGGTCGAGGACCGGCTCGGCATCGACAACCTCTACGAGTCGGTGAACACTCCGCTGGTCGGCTACCTGAACAACGCGATCAAGGCCAAGGAGCTGTACAAGCGCGACAAGGACTACATCGTCAGCGACGGCGAGGTCCTGATCGTCGACGAGTTCACCGGCCGCATCCTGCACGGTCGTCGCTACAACGAGGGCATGCACCAGGCGATCGAGGCCAAGGAGGGGGTGGAGATCAAGCAGGAGAACCAGACGCTGGCCACCATCACCCTGCAGAACTACTTCCGCCTCTACGACAAGCTCTCCGGCATGACCGGTACCGCCCAGACCGAGGCGGGCGAGTTCAACAAGGTCTACAAGGTCGGCGTGGTGACCATCCCGACCCACCGGCCGATGGTCCGGCATGACCGGGCCGACGTCATCTACAAGACCGAGAAGGCCAAGTTCAACGCGGTGATCGAGGACATCGCCGAGCGGCACCAGGCCGGGCAGCCGGTGCTGGTCGGCACCGTCTCGGTTGAGAACTCCGAGATCCTGTCGCAGCTGTTGCGCCGCCGCGGCATCCCGCACGCGGTGCTGAACGCGAAGTTCCACGCCCGGGAGGCGGAGATCGTCGCCCAGGCCGGCCGTAAGGGCGCGGTCACGGTGGCCACCAACATGGCCGGCCGAGGCACCGACATCCTGCTCGGCGGCAACGCCGAATTCCTCGCCGCGAGCGAGTTGCGCCAGCGCGGCCTCGACCCGGTGGAGAACGCCGAGGAGTACGAGAAGGCGATGGAGGAGGTCCTGCCGAACTGGAAGCAGGCCTGCGACGTCGAGGCCGAGGAGGTGGCCGCCGCCGGCGGGCTCTACGTGCTGGGCACCGAGCGGCACGAGTCCCGGCGGATCGACAACCAGCTGCGCGGTCGCTCCGGCCGGCAGGGTGACCCGGGTGAGTCGCGGTTCTACCTGTCCCTGCAGGACGAGCTGATGAAGCGGTTCCGTTCCGGCGCGGTCGAGGCGGTGATGGAGCGCTTCAACATCCCGGAGGACGTGCCCATCGAGTCGAAGATGGTCACCCGCCAGATCAAGGGCGCGCAGGCCCAGATCGAGGGGCAGAACGCCGAGATCCGCAAGAACGTCCTCAAGTACGACGAGGTGATGAACAAGCAGCGCCAGGTGATCTACGCCGAGCGGCTGCGCGTACTCAACGGCGAGGACCTCTCCGAGCAGGTCCGCAACATGATCGACGACGTGGTCGAGGCGTACGTGCGGGGGGCCACCACCGAGGGCTACGCCGAGGACTGGGATCTCGACCAGCTGTGGTCCAACCTCAAGCAGCTCTACCCGGTGGGCGTCACCGTCGAGGACCTGGAGGAGGAGGCCGGCGGCGCGCGCGCCAGCATCGACGCCGACTTCCTGGTCGCCCAGCTCAAGGAGGACGCGAACGCCGCGTACGACCGGCGTGAGGAGCAGCTCGGCACCGAGGGCACCCGGCAGCTGGAGCGGATGGTGCTGCTCCAGGTCATCGACCGCAAGTGGCGTGAGCACCTCTACGAGATGGACTACCTCCAGGAGGGCATCAGCCTGCGGGCGTACGCCCAGCGCGACCCGGTGGTGGAGTACCAGCGCGAGGGCTTCGCCATGTTCACCACCATGATGGAGGGCATCAAGGAGGAGACGGTCGGCTTCCTCTACAACCTCGACGTGCAGGTCAACGAGCCGGAGCCGGAGGCCGAGGAGGTCGAGCTGCTGGACCGGCCGGTGGAGATCCGGGCCAAGGGCCTGGGTCGTGCGCCGCAGCAGCAGGGGTTGCAGTATTCCGCGCCGACCATCGACGGCGAGGCGGGCGCCGGTGCGGTCGCCGTGCAGCGCGACGACCAGCGGGCCCCGGCGCTCGGCATCGGGAGTCCGGAGCCGACGACGCCGGCGGCACCGGGGCGGACGGCCCCGACGGCGCCTCAGCGCCCGGCCGGGGGCCTGCGCGGCCCGGGGGTCGCGTCCAGCACCGCCCGCCAGGCGGCGGCGTCGGGGCAGGCGAGCGCCAGCAACGGCCCGTCCCGCAACGCGCCGTGCCCCTGCGGCTCGGGTCGCAAGTACAAGCGCTGCCACGGTGCCCCGGGCGGCACCTCGGCCAGCTAACCGGTCAGGCCGGCAGCCAACCTGCCCTGGCCCAGGAAGCCGACTTTGTCGGCGCTGATCGAGTCTCCACCGTGACGGTTTGACGGAGCCGTGGTCCCAGTGACCACGGCTCCGTCGCGTCCGGGCCCAGGGCCGGTCGATCCAGCGGCTCGGCTCGGGCGGCAGACCTGGGGCGGTCGCTCGGGGCGGTCGCTCGGGGCGGTCAGAGGACGCGGAGGTCGGTGCAGAGCCAGGTGCCGCGCCGGTGTTCCAGGCGCAGCGCCATCGCCCAGGTGCTGCCGGCGGCGCCGCTGAGCACGGCGGCGGCCTCGATGGCGGCGGGGCGGGGCTCGCAGACCCGGAGCCGGCGTAGCCGGAGGCCCGGCCGGGTCGAGCGGCGTCGTGCCGGGCCGCCGCGAGCGGTGGCTCGGGCCAGCTCGGGCAGCAACTGTGCGGATCGGGCCGGGTCGAGTTGGCGTCGGAGCTGCACCGGCGGCCGGAAACCGTTGAACACCTCCAGGCAACTGGCGACGAAGCGGTGGGCCACCCGGGTGGCTGCCGGGGTGGCCGTGGCCAGGGCGCCGGGCGGCAGGTGCCGGGCCGGCTCGTGGCCCGGCCCGGACGGTGTCGGACGGGTGCGCGCCCCGGGTTCGCCCGACAGCGGCGTGCCCGTCGGCCCGGCCCCCGGACCGGGGGCCACGGTACGCCGGGTGGGCGGCCGGTCAGGCTCGCGGCGGGCGGGCCACCGTTGGGCGGCCGCGAAGAGGTCGAGGGCGAGCTGGCCGTGCGCCGGGCCGGGCCAGCCGCTGGCGTCCTCGTCAAGGAAGGGAGGGTCGAACGCGGGCGCCGGGCGCAGCCGCACGGGTGGACGGGTCGGCCCGGGTCGCCGTGGGTCGGTCATCGCGCTGCCCCCTGCTCCTCGGGCCGGCCGCAGATCCCTGCGTTTGCCTTCGTTTGCCTTCGACAGGGTTCATTCTCGGCCAAGATGAAGCCTGCGGTCAATGGCTCGCCGTGGTTCTGCGGCTACTCGGGGTCGCGCTCGGCCAGCGGGTTGCCGCGTACCCACTCGGCGGTCTCCGTGTACTTGCGCTGGATGTACTCCTCCAGCCGGGCGCGCTCCACGCGCCACTGGCCCCGCCCACCGATCTTGATCGCGGGTAGTTCGCCGCTGCGCACCATGTGGTAGACCTGCGAGTCCGACACGTTCAGCTCGGTGGCCACGTCGGACAGGAGCAGGAACCTCGGCTCCACGAAAACTCCCCGGGTTGACGTCATTTGCCTCAGTTTGCCATCGCCGGCTGCTTTCGGCGTAACCTACCCGGGCCGGCGGGGCGCGGCCGACCCGCGCCTCGGACACACCCGATCTCGGCCGGAACTTTCACCAGGGTGGGTGCGGGGTGTATGACGGTCACGGCGTACGGCGTGGGCGTACGCCCGGCCGGCGGCGTCGCCGGCCAGCGGAGCGAAACGGGGGAGACCAACCGTGACCGACGAGCTTGTCCGGGTGTACGTGCCGGCGACCGTGCCGATGCTGGCCAGGCTGCCCGAGCACGGCCTTGCCGCGGCGCAGGCGCACGCTGTGACTCCGACGCTGCGCGAGTGGTACGCCGAGGGCGACGAGGAGGAGTTGGAGTACGTCGCCTTCACCCGGGCCGCCCAGGACGCCCTGCAACTGATCCGCCACGACTCGGCCGCGCCGCGCCGACGGGTGGTGGTCTCGGCAGACCTGCCCGCCGCCGCGCTCGGCCGGGGTGACGGTGAGCTGGGTTCCAGCGTGGTGGAGTTGGCCGCGGCAGTGCCGGCCAGCGCCGTGGCGGCCATCCACGTGGACGGCGCCGAGGCCGTGCCGGACATCGCCGCCGCCGCGAACGTGGTGGTGGAGGCGTTGGCCGGTGACCCGGACGCCCAGTTCACCGTCGACGGTGCCGAGGACCACGAACTGGAGTGGTACGACCCCAGCGAGCTGGAGTCGCTGCTGCGCGCCGCCGCCGGCCAGGACTGACTGCCCCGGGTCAGCGGGCGGCGGTGCCGGTGCTCGACTCGTCGGCGGTGGCCGGCTCCGGCGCGCCAGCGTCGAGCGGCTCGGCCGCGTCGTCCTCGGCGGGCGGGGTGAGGGTGCGGCCGAACGCGATCATGGCGGTCAGCGCGCCGACGAACAGCACCCAGATGCCGTTGTCCACCCGCGAGGTGCCGAGTGAGGTCTGCGCCACCGCGTCCGCCTCACTCAGCGCCGCCGCCAGGTCGATCAGGGAACGCCCGCCGACCCGGATGATCACCTCGGCCAGCAGGAGCAGAAGCCCGGGGCCCGCACCGGCGACGAGGTACGCCGGCCAGCGCAGTCCGGTGGCAGCGTTGTGGGCGGCCCGCCGTCGGGCCCAGGTGAGGTAGCCGAAGGCCAGGCCACCGGCGACGAGCCCGGCGAGCAGCGACTCGGTGCGGGAGACCCAGGTGGCCGCGCTGACCAGCGACTGCTGGCTGTCACCGGCGCCGAAGAGGTCGAACAGTGGGTCCCGGGCCACGCTGAAGGCCACCACGAAGGCCAGCGTGCCCAGCGCGGCGGAGGCCACCGCGCCGACCACCGCGCCGTTGCGGGCGCCGGCCAGCGCGCCGCCGATGATGGCCGCGGCGGCGGCGGTGCCGGCGATCGTTCGGGTGGTCGTGTTGTCGGCGTAGCTGAGGTTGATCGTGAGCGCGGCGGCGAGCCCGACCAGCAGGCCGGCACCGACCGCCACCGCGAAGCGCAGGGTCATCCGATCGCGGCGGCGGGTGACGGGTTCGCCGGCCGCCAGCCCCACCGCGGCGCCGGTGACGAGCGCGGCCGAGATCACGCCGGGCAGGGCGAAGGCGGACAGGCTGACCGCGGTGACCCCGGCGGTGGCCGAGTCGATCGCCTCCCGGGTCGACCAGAGCATCGCGGCCAACCAGCCCACTGCCAGCAGCGCCAGGGCCAGGGTGCCCGGGGCGGGCGCCGGGTTCCCGGCTGGCGCGTCGGTGGCGGTGGCCATCCGGTCGATCGGGGCTAGGGCCTCCGGTCGGTCGGGCTGCGCGGCGGTCGACCCACCGGGCTGGTTGCTCATCGTCTCCCCTTCGCCGCCGAGCCCGACGACCTGGCCCGGGTACGTCACCGGCAACCCAGCGTACGCGCCCGCCCCGGGTGGCAGCCTGAACCCCGCACGTCGCCCGACGGGCCTGCTTTCCTTCGGTCGTCGACCACTCTCGGGTACGAATCCGTTCCGGATGTGAGCGAGTGCCTCTTGATTAACGGTAAGTGAGTGGCCGGGGTGTGATCGGCCACCGGTCGTCGTGGGAGGATTGGCCGAGGTCCCGCCCGTGTCGGGGCCGGTTTCGCCACCGCCGTCGAGATCGCCAGGAGCCCTGATGGACGCCGTGTTCTCCGTACCCGAGCCACACAACGAGCCGGTGCGCTCCTACGAGCCGGGCAGCACCGACCGGGAACGGCTCCAGGGGCGGCTCGCCGAACTGGCCGCCGACCGGATCGAGCTGCCGATGACCATCGCGGGCGAGCAGCGGATGGCCGGCGGCGAGTCGATCCAGGTGGTACAGCCGCACCGGCACGCCCACGTGCTCGGGGTCACCGGGCACGCCACCCACGACGACGCCCGGGCCGCGGTCAAGGCGGCCAAGGACGCCGCACCGGGTTGGCGCGCACTGCCCTTCGAGGAGCGGGCGGCCATCTTCCTGCGCGCCGCCGAGCTGCTCGCCGGCCCGTGGCGGGACACCCTCAACGCGGCCACCATGCTCGGCCAGTCGAAGACCGCCGTGCAGGCCGAGATCGATGCCGCCTGCGAGTTCATCGACTTCCTCCGGTTCAACGTGCACTTCGCCCGCAAGCTGCTCGCCGAGCAGCCGATGTCCTCGCCGGGCGTGTGGAACCGCTTCGACCACCGGCCGCTGGAGGGCTTCGTCTACGCGGTCACCCCGTTCAACTTCACCGCGATCGCCGGTAACCTGCCCTCGGCGCCGGCCCTGCTCGGCAACACCGTGGTCTGGAAGCCGGGCCCGACGCAGCAGTTCGCGGCGCACTTCACCATGCGGCTGTTCGAGGCGGCCGGCCTGCCGCCCGGCGTGATCAACATGGTCACCGGCCGGGGCGAGGAGGTCTCCGACGTGGTGCTGGCCGACCCGGACCTGGCCGGCATCCACTTCACCGGGTCCACCAAGGTCTTCCAGCACCTGTGGCGCACCGTCGGGGAGAACATCGCGGCCTACCGGGGCTACCCGAGGCTGGTCGGTGAGACCGGCGGCAAGGACTTCGTGGTCGCGCACACCAGCGCCGACGTCGACGCCCTGCACACCGCGCTGATCCGGGGCGCCTTCGAATACCAGGGTCAGAAGTGCTCGGCGGCCTCCCGGGCGTACGTGCCGCGGTCGATCTGGGAGGGCGGCCTGCGCGACCGGCTGGCCGCCACCGCCGACGGGCTGGCCTACGGCGACGTCACCGACTTCCGCAACTTCGGCGGCGCGGTGATCGACGACAAGGCGTTCTCCCGGCACACCGCCGCGCTGGAGCTGATCTCCTCCGACGACAGCTGCCGGGTCATCGCCGGCGGCACCGCCGACGACTCGGTCGGCTGGTTCGTCCGGCCGACGATCTTCGAGTGCGGCGACCCGGCACACGAGACGTTCACCACCGAGTACTTCGGGCCGATCCTCGGCGTGCACGTCTTCGACGACGCCCGCTTCGACGACGTGGTGGCGCAGGCCGAGTCGATCGCCCCGTACGCGCTGACCGGGTCGATCTTCGCCACCGACCGCCGGGTGGTCGACGCGGTGGCCGAGAAGATGCGGTACGCCGCCGGCAACTTCTACATCAACGACAAGCCGACCGGCGCGGTGGTCGGCCAGCAGCCCTTCGGTGGTGCCCGGGCCAGCGGCACCAACGACAAGGCCGGCTCCTGGCACAACCTGGTCCGCTGGATGTCACCCCGGACCATGAAGGAGACCTTCGTGCCGCCCACCGACCACACCTACCCCCACATGCACTGAGATGTAAGGAAGGGCCCCTTCTTAACGCCTGGCGTATAGGAGGGGCCCCTTCTTAACCTCACGACCCGGGCTCGCGCCGGGAGGGCGCGGGGTGGGTGGTGGCGGTGCAGTTCGACCGTCGTGCGCCGACAGTGCACATAGGAAACCCCAATGGG
>NZ_POTY01000117.1 GCF_003236315.1 Micromonospora craterilacus | reverse complement strand
GGGCGGGCCCGTACGGGCCCGCCCCCTCCGCGTGTTCCCACGGTTCAGCCGGTCAGCGCTTCTCCGACTCGTCCTGCGCGGGCCGCTGGCCCGGCACCGCCGGCTCGTCGGACTTCCAGTTGGTCGACGCGGGCGGGATCTCGTCGGTCAACGGCCCACCCTCCGGCTCGTCGTCCCGCACCGGCGGCTGGTCGACGCGGGTCGGCGTCGGGTCGGCGGCGTGCCGGGCCACGGCGGCCGGGGCGGCGCGGCGCGAGACCAGCAGTGCGACGGCGATCAGCACCAGGCCCAGCACGGCGATCCCGATCGGCGCGTACACGCCGAGGATGGTGAGCTGACCACGGCTCGTCTTGGCCCGCTCCACCGAGGACGCCACGGTCTCGTCGTTGTAGGAGAAGTCCGCGTCCAGCAGCGTGACCGGGGTGCCCACGTTCGGCACCAGCACCTTCTTCTGCTGCTCCCGCACGTTGACATAGGAGCCGGTGACCGGGTCGACCCAGACCGTACGGGTGTTGCTGTAGACGACGTCGCCCGAGGTCGCGCCCGGAGCGAGCGCACCGAGCAGCACGGCGACCCGGTCCGGGGCCAGCGCCAGCTTCTCGTCGGTGATGACCTGCTCGTAGCGGTACGCCTCGAGGCCGTCGACGTCCTCGGTGCCCTTGTACTCGGCCATCCGGGTCTGTCGCAGGTCCCGGTCGAAGACCTCGTAGTTGCCCTGTGCGGAGTTGAACGGGAACTTGTAGACCTGGCCGGCGAACGGCACCTTCTCCGCGGCGCCGCTGTCGTCGAGGTACTGCTCGTTCCACTCGACGGCCGCTCCAGAGACCCGGTCCAGCGCCAGCTCGGCGCCGTACGCGCTGACCAGTTCCTTGGTGTCCGTCCGGTCGACGGTCTGGCCGACCCGCCAGATCACCGTGTCACCGGCGAGGTCGCCGCTGAGCGCCGCGGTCTTCGCGCGCTCCGGCGTGACCAGGACGGTGGACTTCAGGTCGGCCCGGTTGATGGCGACCGCGCCGTTGGTGATCTGGAGGAACGTCGCGCCCTTGGCCTCGGCCACCGACGTCGACGGATCCAGGTCGTAGGGCAGTTTGGTCATCGCGGGCTTGACGACGAACACCAGCCCGGCGGCCAGCGCCAGGAGCAGTACGCCGCCACCGAACAGCACGGCACCCACGGCGCGGTGCTTCATGTTTGCCTCCCTGAGGAGCTCATTTTCGTCGGTATCGATCAGTGAGATGGCCGCGAGGTTACTCCTTGGTCACATAGCAACGCGACCCCCGGTCAGCTCTGATTTCTTCACCGCGTCGGGCTGTCGCCCCACGGTCCGGCGCAGTACGAGCACGAAGTTCCAGGCCACGACCTCGCGGACGCCGGGAACCCGGATCACCCACCGGGCCCACCACGGGTGGTATCGCGGCAACGCGTCCACCACCTCGACGTCGCCGTTACCCCGGGCCCAGCGCAACGTGCCGGCGATCGAGACCGGGAACAACGTCTCGCGGAACCGGTTCTTCGGCGGGCGTCCCATCCGTCGCTCGTAGCGGCGGCGAGCCCGGTGCCCACCGAGGTAGTGCCACGGCGCGGTCTCGTGCCCACCCCAGGGCGACAGCCACGGGGTGTACGACACGAAGAGCAACCCGCCCGGCCGGGTCACCCGCACCATCTCGTCGAGCATCCGGGGCGGCTCGGCGACGTGTTCCACCACGTTGGACGAGAACGTCACGTCCACGCTGCCGGTTCGTACCGGCAGCGCGGTGCCGCTGCCCCGCAGCATCCCCGCCACCGACTCACCGGCCGCGGAGAAGTCACCGACGTCCGGGTCCAGGCCGACGTACCGGGCACCGGCCGCGCGGAAGGCCGCCGCGAAGTATCCCGGCCCGCCGCCCACGTCCAGCACCGTCCGGCCAGCCAGCTCGGCGTAGCCGGAGACCTGGCGTACCGAGTCGGCGGCCAGCAACCCGTAGAAGTGATCGGGGTCGGTCTGCTCGACCAGGAACGCGCGGAACAGGGTCACCGAGCGGCGCAGGGTGGCGAAGCGGCGTCGTGCCGCCCGAAGCGTCCGGTCGTCCGCTGCCGTCACCGCGCCACCGTCCCGTCCTCGCCCGTGCCGCCGGCCGACGCCGGCGGTCCGCCGGATGTGCCCGGCGTCACATCATGCGGGATGGACGGATCGGGCCGCACACCGGGGACGGGGACCACCGCCGCAACCACCGCGCCGATCGCCACCAGCATCGCCGCCTGCACCCAGGAGCTGTACGCCCAGTCCTGCCCGTGGCCCTGCAACCGGCCGGCCACCGCGGTCGCCGTGGCCACGGTCAGCCCACTGAGCACCACCACCGGTAGGGCCCGCACGGCCAACTGCCGCAGCAGCATCGCGGCCAGCACGATGGCCACCGGCAGCACCCCGCCCAGCACGGCGAGCAGCACCACCAGCAGCACCCCGATCGCCCAGGCCGAAGCCTCGGCCGGGATCGCACCCGCCCCGCTCGCGTCCACCCCGGTCCGACGGCGCACCGGCCAGGCGGCCAGGATCAGCACGCCGATCGCCGTCACGGCCCCCGCCACCAGTGCGCCCTGGTAGGCCCGGTCGGGCGCGAAGACGAGGCGTACCTCGCCGCCGGAACCCGGCGGCAGCACCCACGCCTGCTGCCATCCGTCCACCCGGGCGGTGGCCAGCCGCGCACCGTCCAGGGTGGCCGTCCACCCGGCGTTCGCGTTCTCCGGAACCACCAGCAGCGCCCGCTCGCCCGCGGCGACCCGCACGGTGCGATCCGTCGGCGCCCAGTCCAGCACGGTGACCTCCCGGTGCCGGGGCGCGGCGGTGCCGTCGTCGTCCGGCCGCAGGGCCGCGTCCCGCACGACGAAACCCTCCGACGGTACGGTCGCCAGCCGGTGCCCGCCGGCCGGTAGGTCCAGCACCGCGCCTCCGTCGCCGCAGACGTGGACCGGCACCGGCCGGCCGGCCAGCACGTCGCCGAGGGTGGCGGTGACGGAGGTGTCGTACCGGAAACCGTCCAGCTCGACGGTCGGCCCGTCGCCGCACCGTTCGACCACCCGGGCGTCGGCGTCGATCGACTTGAGCAGATTCGCCAACGCCGGGATCTCCACCTCCGCGATGCCCGCGGTGGCGGGCCAGCCGTTGCCGCGCCGGTCGGCCACCCGGTGCTCGGTCTCCCGCACCACGATCTCGATCCGGTCGGTACGCACCGCCGAAAAGCGGACCGTTCCGTCGGCATCCACCGGCACCGCCACCTGACGGCCCGGTGTGTGGATCTCGACCTGTTGCGGCAGCGAGCCGACCGGCGACGATGCGGCCCGCAGCCGCAGCTGGTCGATCCGGCGCTGGCCCGACCAACTCAGTCGCAGGGTAGGACGCAGGTCGCCGCTGTCGGCGAGCCAGGCCGTGCCCGGATCACCGTCGATCGCCGCGTACGCCGCAACCGCCGGATCCCCGGCCAGATGCGACGAGGCGGTGGCCCTGACCTTCACCCCGGACAACGTCAGCTCGGCCCCCGGACGCGGCACCGCGCGCAGCTTCATCCGGTACGTGCCGGCGGCTGGGTTGCGGAACAGCCGGTCCAGCCCCAGCGGCTCCTCACCGACCCGGGCCAGGAACCGGTCGCAGCGGATCACCGTGTCGGCCGCCCGGGCCGGCGCGCCGGCCCCGCCGGAGCCCGCCGCCACCCGGTCCACACCGTTCGCGGCGGTCGGATAGCACGCCGGCCGGTGCGCCGGGCCACGGCTGAACGCCCAGCTGACCGGGCCGGACAAACCTTCCGGCAGGTCGGTCGGGGCGCGCAGCGCGCGACGTGGCTCGCTGTCCGGGATGGACAGCTCCCGGATGCCGACGCCGCCGTCGAGCCGGCCACCGGCCACCGCCAGCACGGTCACCCGGACCCGGCTGGTCGAGCCGGGCAGCGTGTAGTACGAGTGGCCGCCCAGCGTGGGGGCCACCTCGTGGTCCACCGAGCCCCGGTCGGTGGTGAGCCGGAACCGGGTCACCGGCCAGCCCACCGCGAGGTCGTCGACGAACGCCAGCCGCACGTTCTCCACCTGGCGCGGGGTGTCCAGGTCAACCTGGAGCCACTGCCCGACCGGCCCGACCAGCGGAGCCGAGTGCCAGGCGGTGCCGTACTCGCCGTCGACCGCCGCGAACGGCAGGTGCGACGGGTCGGCCGGGCCCAGGGTGTCCACGAAACTCACCGCCGAGGACGCGGTCACCTCGCGTACGCCCTGGTAGGTCGCGGTGGTCTGGTGCCGCTCACCGGCGAAGGGCAGCAGGTCGAGGGCGACTCGGCCCTGCCGCCCCGCCTCGTTCGCGGTCAACGTCTCGGACAGGTTGTCCCGGACCCGGCCGATGTCCCGTTCCCGGCGCCGCAGGCCGTCGGTGACGATCCACGAGTCGCCGGTGGCGTCCGGCGAGTCCTCCCGGTCGCCGGCGAGCACCACCGGCCGGTCCCGTTCCACCACGCCCTGCTCCAGCAGGGGCAGCAGCGACTCGGGGCCGCCGCTGACCGTGGGCACGTCGGCGGTGAGCACCGCCGAGGCGGCCGGCACCGGCCGCTGCACCTCGTACACCTCGATCGCCGGCAGGGTGCCGGCACCGTCGTCCACCGGGCTGCCCGGCGTACGGGACAGGGCGTCTGTGGTGCCGAAGGTGGCCACCCGGGCGATGCCCGGCGAGTCGGCCAGGGCCCGGCGTAGGACGGCCACCGGCGGCGCGTCCACCTGCGTCCGATCGATGTCGTTGCGCAGCACCAGGTGCCGGAAACCGGACCGGGCGAGCAGGTCGGCCAGCCCGGCGGAGCCCTGTCCGCTGGCCAGCACCTCCTCGACGGTGTCCATCATCCGGGTGTTGCCGGCGGATCCGAGCGGCACCTGGTGGCGGACCGCCCAGGGCGCACCGGCCAGGGCCTGCAACGGCTCGTCGACCGTGCGCCCCCACTCGTACAACCCGAAGCCGGAACCGGGCACCACCAGAGTGCGGGCCAGCGCGTCGCGGTCGGCCAGCCAGGTCGCCGCGGCGCGCCAGTGCGGCGGCAGGTCGGACCAGCCCGGGCCGGGACGCAGCAGGCCCAGCCAGGCCGGCGCGGCGGCGCCCAGCACGAGCAGCAGCACCGGTACGAAGACCAGCGGGCGCAGCCGGATCCCGGGCCGGCGTCGGGCCAACGCGTGGTGCATCCGGGTGGCCACCGCGTCGACGCCGTGCGCGAAGCCGAGCATCAGCGGCAGCCGCAGCACCGGGTCGAGCTTGTGCACGTTGCGGAACGGGGCCAGCGGGCCGTCCAGCAGGTTGCGGACCAGTTCGGAGATCGGACTGTCCAGCGCGCCTACGTAGCCGACGGTGAGCAGGGTCAGCCCGGTCAGGAAGCCGGCCACCAGGAACCGCCGCTCGGGCAGCAGGTTGCCGGCCAGCCCGGCGAGGCCGATCAGGGCCACCACCGCGGTGAGCGCCATCAGCGCGGGGTGGTCGATCAGCAGCCACCCGGCCGGCCACCAGGGCTCGCCCTGCACGATGTACGCCACCCACTGGTTGGTGCCGCGTACCGCCTGGAACAGCGAGGCCACCGCGGTGGTCGTGGTGGACGACTCGATGTAGTCCAGGAAGGGGAGGCTGTACTGGCCGAGCAGCAGCAGTGGCACGATCCACCACAGGCAGACCGCGAGCACGCAGACGCACCACCAGGCGACCAGCCGCCGGTGCTGCGCGTCCCAGCGCCGGGTGAGCAACCAGACGCCGGGCAGCAGCAGGGCCAGCAGCACCACCGCGGCGTTGATCCCGCCCATCCCGAGCACGGCCAACGCGGAGAGCGCGGCGGCCCGGCGCGGGGAGCCGATCCGGCGTACGGAGACCAGCGGCAGCAGGACCCAGGGCAGCATCGAGGCGGCGAGCGTCTCCGAGGAGAGCGCGCCGACCTCGGTGAGGATGCGCGGGGCCAGCGCGTAGCCGAGCGCCGCCGCGTACCGGGTCGGTTCGGTGCCGATGTTCAGTGCCCGGGCCAGCCGCAGCAGTCCGTAGAACGCGGCGGCGAGCAGCAACGCCGTCCACAGCCGCTGGGTTATCCACGGCGGCAGGCCCAGCAGCTGACCGGCGGCGAAGAACGGCCCCATCGGGAAGAGGTAGCCGTACGCCTGGTTCTGCAGCTCCCCCGAGGTGGCCTCCGGGTTCCACAGGTGCAACGCCCGGGCCAT
This sequence comes from Micromonospora craterilacus, assembly GCF_003236315.1. GTDB lineage: Bacteria > Actinomycetota > Actinomycetes > Mycobacteriales > Micromonosporaceae > Micromonospora > Micromonospora craterilacus. Next base: position 14,497 of record NZ_POTY01000117.1, on the reverse strand, counting down.
GAAGTGGATCGGGTTGGCGGCCAGGTCGAGCTTGGTGTCGAAGGTGACCTGGCCGGGCCGCTGCCCGAAGGCGATCGCGGTGAGCAGCAGCAGCGACAGCGCGGTGCCGGGTGACCGGCGCAGCCACGCCAGCACCCGGCTCATCGGCGGCACTCCGGGGGCAGGCAGCTCAGGTCGGCCAGCGCCGAGAAGAAGATCCGCCGCATCCCGCCCGGCTGCTCGGTGACGAACACCCGCCCACCGGTGACCTTCGCGATCGCTTTCAACTCCTCGGGGTCGATGTCGCCGCCGAGGCCGATGAAGATGATCGGCAACGGCCGGCGTGGTTCCTGCAACCGCTCAAGTTCGGCGAGGAAGGCGGCCCGGCCGATGCTGTCGTCGTCCTCGTTGCGCCCGTCGGTCATCACCAGCACCAGGTTGATCCGACCCGGCGTCCAGTTGCGCCGCGCGTCGCGGTACGCGGCCAGCGTGCTGTCGTACAGGCCGGTCCCGCCCTGCGGCTTGACCCGGACGGCGGCCAACTCCTCGGCCAGCCGTTTCCGCTGGACGCCCAACGGGCCCACCGGCAGGATCTCGCGGTAGTCGCGGTCCCCGTCGACCTTCGTGGCGAAGACCCAGATGCCGAGTTCGCTGTTGTCCAGCAGCAGCGCCGCGCCCTCCTGGGCGGCCCGGACGGTGGCGTCCAGCCGGGTTCCACCGCCGGGCACCTGCGCGGCCATCGAGCCGGAGACGTCCAGCAGGGTGAGGATCCGGGCGCTGCGCTGCACGCCGCTCCAGCCGGTGAGTACGTCGGTGACCGTCTCCTCGGCCGGCAACGGGACCGGCCGGCGTTCCTCGGTCCGCAGCCGGTCGTCGGTCGGCATGGCCGGCGGGAAGCCGGACGGGGTCCGGAAACCGTGGCCGGTGAAGATGTCCCGGGACCCGGCGCTGAGCAGCCCGGCGAGGAAGTTCGCGGCGGCGTCCCGGGCCCGCCCCTGGGCGGAGGGCAGCACCACGTACGGCAGGTCGAGCCAGGGAACCGCGATCTCCGGGTACGCCGCGACCAGCTTGCCGGAGCCGGCCAGCGCGTTGTGTTCGAGCACCGCCTGCTCGCTGGCGGCGACCACGTCGACACGTCCGGGCAGGTCACGACCCGGGGTGAGCGGGCTGGCGTCCTCGGCCGGGCTGAACGTCCGCTCGGCGAGGCGGCGTAGCGTCGCCGCCACGGTCGCCGCCGAGTCCCGGTTGTCGTCGGCCAGCACCCGGACGCCGAGCAGCGCGCCGACTCCGGCCGGATCGGCCGCCGGGTCGGGCAGTCCGACCTGGACCCCGCGCGCCTTGGTGCCGATCAGCGACGCCCAGGTCAGCGGCTTGGCCGGCCAACCCGAGCGGCGCGCGACCCGCTCGGTCACCGCCAGCACCACCGGGGTGCTGGCCACCGACGTGCCCTGGCCGGGCACCTCGAACGCGCCCACCGCCCGGGCCCGGCGCAGCCAGAACGTCGACTCCGGCAGCCAGGCGTCCGCGACGTCGACGCCGTCGGCCAGTTCCCGGGCGACGGTGGCCGATGGTCGGGCCTGCACCTCGACCGACACGCACGGTTGGCTGCCGGCGTTCGCCCGGGCCACCCGGTCCACCGCCGGTGCGATCACCGGAGCGGCCACCACCCGCAGCCGGACCTGTTCGACGCAGGCCGGCGTACCCCGGTCGGCCCGCACGTACGTCACCACCGCCCAACCGGCCAGCAGCAGCGCCAGCGCGGCGCTGAGCAGCACCACCGGCGAACGACGGGACAGGGCGCGCGCCGGCGCGGGACGGTCGGCCACCACCGCCGCCTCACCTCCTCGTCACCCCTGCGGACGACGTTCCACCGCAGGTCACACCTTGACTGCGACTGAAGTCGGGGCACCGGGCACCGGGCACCGCACGTGGTTGCGCTGCACACCCTGCCAAGGTTTCCGTCTGCCGGCAAACCCCAGATCGATGAGCCGTTATCGGATCGTCGCTGCCGGGTCCACCCATTGCGCACCCGGGCCGGGCCGCCCTAGGGTGGCGCGATCGTGCTCACTTACTCACCGGTAGGAGCAGCGTGGACAACTCCGGCACCCCCTCCCGCCATGTCCTGTTCCTCAACTGGCGCGACACCACCAATCCCGAGGGCGGCGGTTCGGAGGTCTACCTTGAGCGGATCGCCGCCGAGCTGGTCACCGCCGGTCACCGGGTGACTCTGTTCTGTGCCGCGCACGGCAACGCCGGCCCGACGGGCACCACCGACGCCGGCGTACGCGTGCTGCGCCGCGGCTCGCGGATGACCGTCTACCTCCGCGCGGCGTTGACCTGCCTCGCCGGCCGGTTCGGCCTGGGTCCGTTGAGCCGGCGCGGTCTCGGCCGGCCGGACCTGGTCGTGGACGTCTGCAACGGCGTGCCGTTCTTCGCCCCGCTCTACGCCGGACGGCCGGTCATCGCGCTGGTGCACCACGTGCACCGGGAACAGTGGCCGGTGGTGTTCGGCCCGTGGATGTGCCGGCTGGGCTGGTGGATCGAGTCCTGGCTGGCGGTGCGGCTGTACCGGCGGTGCCGGTACGTCACCGTCTCCGAGGCGAGCCGGTCCGAGCTGACCACGTTGGGCGTGGACGCAAAACGGATCGACGTGGTGCCCAACGGCACCTCCCCGGTGACCGGCCGGGCACTGCCCCGGACGTCCCATCCGTCGCTGCTGGTGCTCGGCCGGCTGGTCCCGCACAAGCGCGTGGAGATCGCCCTGCGGACGGTCGCCGAACTGGCCACGGAGCTGCCCGATCTGGAGCTGGTGGTGGCCGGGCAGGGCTGGTGGGAGGAGCCGCTGCGCGAGCTGTCCGGCTCGCTCGGGATCACCGACCGGATCCGGTTCGCCGGCTTCGTCAGCGAGGAGGAGAAGCACGACCTGCTCTGCTCGGCCTGGCTGGCGCTCACCCCGTCGCTGAAGGAGGGCTGGGGACTGACCATCGTGGAGGCCGCCGCCCGCAGCACCCCGACGGTGGCGTTCCGCTACGCCGGTGGGGTCGCCGAGGCGATGGTCGACACCCAGACCGGCCTGCTGGTCGACGACGAGCGGGAGTTCACCACGGTGGTCCGGGAACTGCTCGCCGACGACGTGCGGCGTAAGGCGATGGGCGAGGCCGCACTGGCCCACGCGGCCCGGTTCACCTGGGCTGCGACCGGCGCGCGGTTCGCGCAGCTGGTGACCCAGGCGACCGTTCGCGCCGGCTGACCGCCGCCGTCGAACCTGGACACGACGAAGGGCGCCCGCGAACCGCGGGTGCCCTTCGCTTTGTTCGAGGTCAGCGCGTGCCGTACAGGGGGGCCTCGGTCTGCTCGCTCACCTTGGAGTTTGCGGCCTCCTTGGCGGACGGGCTGAGCACGTTCGCCAGACCGACGCTGCCGAGCATGCCGAGCACGATCCCGAGTACCCCGACGGCGACGAACGCGGGCAGGTTCCTCATCCACCTTCTCCTTCCGCGGGACTCGCGTGCCGGGACGCTACCACGCGGTAGCACAATCGCGCAGCGCCCGAAACACCGATGGCCAGCACCACCGTTCCGGCCAGGAGATGGGCCAGCCCCACCGGGCCGGGCCGGGCCGGTGGGGGCGGCGGGGTCCACGCCGGATTCTCGTACAGGGTCAGCTCACCGCCCGCGTACGCCGGTCGCAGGCCGGCCAACGTCGCCGGGTCCGGCGTCGGGCCGGCGGCCCGCTGCACCAGCACCCACCGGGGGCCGGCCGCCGCCACCGGCTCACCCGCGGCGAGCAGCTCACGCAGCCGGGCGGCCCGCGGATCCTCGCCGGCGACCGCCGTGCCGCCCACCCGCAGCGTGTCGTCGATCAGCACCGGCACGCCGAGGTACCGGGGCGCCGGGTCGATCACCACCCGGCCGGCGTTCCAGGCGTAGCTCTGATACTCCTGGAACGGCAGCGAGACCACCTCACCCGGTCGTTCGTCGACCAACCGGGCCACCGTCGCCCAGTCCGCCGGCCAGGTCACCGGGCGGAGCCGCCCCACACCGCCGAAGGCCAGATCGGGCAGGACGGCCACCGGCAACAACGCCGCGCCGGCCAGCAGCACCCGCCCGGTCGCCGCGTCGAACCGGGCCGCCAGACGCTCGGCGAGCCGCTCCGCCCCCAGCGCCCCGGCGACCGCCAGGGCCAGGGCGTACGGCACCAGCAGCTTCTGCCCGTCGCGGAGCAGCCCGGCACCGGGCACGTCGGCGACCAGCCAGCCGAGCAGGGCCGCGCCGCCGGGCAGCACACCGAGCGCCGCCGCCAGCCACGACCCGGCCGCCAGCAGGCCGAGCCGGGCGACCATCGGCCCCGGCCAACGGCGCCGCAACAGCGGTACGCCGTACCCGGCGACCGCCAACACCAGCACCGTCGCCAGTGGCACCAGCCCCCCGGCCCGGGACACCGGAGTGGCCTGCCCGTTCCAGATGCCGCCGGTGCCGGCGAGCGCCACCAGCGGACCGGCCCAGTTCTCCGCGCGGGCCGCGAAGACCGCCACCCCGGCCGGGTCGGACCGGCCATCGCCGTGACTGGTGAACCCGGCCACCAGCCACGGCGCGTTCAGCAGCACCGTGGCACCGACCCCGATCGACACCGCGCGGGCCGCACCCCGGTACCGCCCGGCCAACAGCACCGTCACCGCGACCAGGGCGAGCAGCCCGCCGGTCGGCGTGATCGCCGAGACCGCCGCCGCCAGCAGCAGCCGGGGAAGCGCACCACGCTCACCCGCCCGTACCCCGAGCGCCGCCCGCACCAGCCAGGGCAACGCGGCGTACGCGACCAGCAGCCCCCACTGACCGATCAGCAACCGCTCGGCCAGGTACGGCGTCCAGGCGTACCCGAGCGAGGCAACCACCCGTACGGCCACCCGCTCGGTCGGCACCAGCCGTGCGGCGCCGAGCGCGGCCAGGTAGACGATCGCCACCAGGACCAGCCGTTGCAGCAGCCACCCCGGGACCAGCTGGTTGGCCAGCGCCACCACCGCGTCCTGCGGGACGGCCCGGGGCAACGCCGTGGCCGGGGCGATCACCTCCCAGCTCAACGCCTGCCTAGGCACGAACACCATGTCGTAGCGCAGCACGTAACCGGGCCAGGCCAGCGGCGCGAGCAGCACCGCCGTCACGGCGGCAGCCACCGCGTGCGGCACCAGCCGTTCCCGCATCCGTCGACCTCATCACCACTGCCGGGCGCGGCGACCGGCCGCGCTGGTGGCGGCCACTGTACGCGCCCGGTTCCCGCCGGGCCGACCGCCGCCGAACCATCCATTGACCTGATAGGAGGCGCGGTGACCGGTGTGGCAGTCTTCCCGCCATGACATCGACGGGGGCGGACGAGGCCATGGTGCCTGGCCGGATCGGCGGCTGGCTGGCCAGGGATCGGATCCGGGCGGTGGCGTTGGCGATGATCGCGCTCAGCGTGTTGTGGCGCGCCCACGTGGCGTCCCGCGGCTTCCTGGCGGCCGACGACTACGTGCTGATCACTCAGGCCGCGGAGTCCGACCTGACCGTCGGGCATCTCTTCTCGCTCTACAACAACCACCTCATGCCCGGTGGACGGCTGCTCATCTGGCTGACCACCGAGTACGTGGGGATGGCCTACTGGCCGTACGTGCTACTCATGGCGATCGGCCAGACGGTCCTCGGGATCGCCTCCCTCCACCTGCTGCGCCGGCTGCTCCAGCCGTCCTGGCTGCTGCTCCTGCCGCTCGGCGTGCTGCTGTTCAGCCCGTTGACCCTGGAGGCGACGACCTGGTGGGCCGTCGGGGTCAACATGCTGCCGATGCAGATCTCCATGGTGCTCGCGGTCAGCGCGCAGGTCGGCTACGTGCAGACCCGGCGCAAGCGGCACCTCGTGACCCTGGCGCTGGCCGTCCTGCTCGGTCTCTTCTTCTTCGAGAAGTCGATCCTGGTCGTGCCGCTGGTCTTCCTGCTGACCGCCGCCTTCTACGCCGAGGGCGGACCGGTCCGCACCATCTGGACCACGATCCGCCGCTGGTGGCCGTCCTGGTTGCTGCTGACCGTACTGTCGCTCGGTTTCCTGGTGGCCTACCTGAGGGGTTCGGAGTCCTCGCTGCGCCGGCCGGAGTCGGTGGGCGAGGTGTTCTCGTTCCTCACCCAGATGCTCGGATCCACCGTGATACCGGGCCTGGTGGGCGGGCCGTGGCAGTGGTTGGGGGCCGGTGACGGCGCACCGGTCGCCGCGCCGCCGCAACTCGGCACGTGGGTCGCCTGGACGATCGTCGTCGCACTGGTCGTGGCGACCGTACGCCACCGGCGGCGGGCCGGCCGCGCATGGCTGCTGCTCGGGGCGTACCTGGTCCTGGTGGCGGCGATGCTGGCCGCGACCCGGCTCGGTTCGGCCTTCAGCGGGGTCGCCGGCGGCGTGCCCCGGTACGTCAGCGATGTCGTCGTGGTCGCCGCGATCTGCCTCGGTGTCGCGGTGGTCGGGCTGGCCCGGACGCCCCGGACGGCTGGTCAGATCGACCCTTCCGCCGCAGACGGGCCGCCGTCGACGCCGGTCGACCGCCGGGAGCCGGTGGACGAGGAGGCTCAGGACCTGGCCGCGGCACCGATCCCGGTGCAGCCGCCCGTGCCGGCCGCGCCGCCTGCGCCGGTGAGGTACGCACAGCCGGCGCGGCTGGTGTCCCGACCGGGCGTCATCCACGCCGAGGCGCCGATCGACCCGGAACCGGATCCCGTCCCGGCGGCCGCACCCGCGGTGACTCCGGCTCCCGGTCCGGATGCTGTCGCCGGCCCGGACCCGACCGCCCATCCGGATCCCGAACCGGCCACCGCACCGGATGCCGTCCCCCCGTCGCCGGCACCCGACCGATCGCCGCCGAACGACCCGGGCTCGCCGGCGCAGCGTGCCCCCCAGCCGGGCACGTCGGGCCCGACCGAGCCGCCCGCACCCGGTCTGCTCGGCTCCCTGCCGGAGCGCTACCGGGAAGCGGTGAACGTCGCGCTCGCCCTGGTGCTCGTGGCCGTCTGCCTGGGCACCGCGTGGACCACGTCCCGGTACAGCGACGAGTGGGCGGCGAAGTCCGGCAGGTCGTACATCGACACCGTTCGGATCGAGATGGCCAGCGCGCCGCCGGACACGGTCTTCTTCGACGACCCGGTCCCGGACAACGTCGTACCGCGGCTGTCCTCGCCGTACAACATGCAGTCCCGGTTCTTCCGTGCCTTCGGCACCCGTCCCACCTTCGTGGACGAGGCCGACCACGTGTCGGTGCTCGACACGCTCGGTCGCATCCACGTGGCCACGATCATCGGCAGCACGATCCAGCCTGGGCCGCAGGAGGGCTGCGGCTATCTGGTGGCCACCGGTCAGACCGTCCGGATGCCGCTGAACGAGCCGCGCGACGAATGGCACTGGGTGGTCCGGATCGGCTACCTCAGCTCGGCCGATGGCACCGCGACGCTGAGGTTCGGCAGCGGAACCGCCGAGTTCCCGGTCAAGCGGGGTCTCAACCAGCGCTTCTTCCGGATCGTCGGCGGCGGGGACGCCGTGGAACTGACCGTGACGGGCGGCGACGTGTCGCTCTGCACCAACGAGATCGCGATCGGGAACCCGGCACCCAAGCCGAAGTAGGCCCCGCAACGGGCCGGCGGAGCGCGTCCCGCCGGCCCCGACCGGTCATTCCGGGCGGAACAGCACCGAGTTGACGTAGCGCGGACGCGGCCAGACGACCCGGCGGGCGAAGCTCTGGCCGACCCGTACGATCGCCTCGCGCTGGTGCCGACCGAGGTCGAAGTCGGCCAACGGCACCCACTCGCGGTCGGGCAGCACGTACCCGCGGTAGCCCCAACCGGTCAGCAGTTCGAGCAGCGGCTCCACCGGCTGGATCCGCTCCTCCACCTCGACCAGCAGCACCGGGCGATCCCGGCGGAGGGTCTCCGCCCCGCCCCGCAGCGCGGGCAGTTCATGGCCCTCGATGTCGAGCTTGACGAACCGCACGTCGGTCAGGCCGAGCGAGTCGAGGGTGATCCGCCGCACCGGCACCGGTACGCCCTGCGCCGGGTCCTCCAGCGACGAGGTGCCGACGATCGCCCCGCCCTCGGGGAGGTAGAGCGTCGCGGTGCCGTCGTGGTCGGAGACCGCCGCCTCGACCACCTCGACCGTGGGGAACGCGGTCCGAAGTTGCCGGGCCAGCGGGGCGGTGGGCTCGACCGCGACCACCCGGTCAGCGTGCCGGAGCAGCCGGGCGGTCCACGGGCCGTACCACGCGCCCACGTCGACGGCGGTGCCGCCGGCCGGGACGAACTCGGCGAGCCGGGCCAGTTCCGGCTCGACCCGCGGGTAGGCGCGGCGGATCGCCCCCGCGAGCAACCGCTCGGGAAGCACGGCCGCCAGGCCGGAGGTCGCTGCGGGGGCCGCCTTCGTCGATGCCATGGGGCAGCACACTAGACGTTTCCGCGTCGCAGGGGCAGGGGCCGCCGGTGCGGGGCTGTCGGGACGCTCGACCGGCCGGTACCGTCTTGCCGGTCGGGCCGGGATCTACCCGACGGGATCCGCCGGCCCGGGACGATGCCCCTTTGCGGTCAGGCTGGCACGACGCGGAGTGGCATGACGCAGACGACGGGCAGGGACGCCGCCAGGGTGCGGCTCGGTGCGGCCGGCGCCGCCGTCACCGTCGCCACCCTGGTGACCAACGCGCTGGCGTACGTCGTGCCGGTGCTGGGCGCCCGCCGGCTCAGCGCCGCCGACCTGGGCGCGCTGGCGACGGTGCTCGCGTTGGGCGCGATCGCCGCGGTGCCCGGGTTCGGTCTGCAGATCGCGGTGGCCGCGCACCGGGCCCGATGGGGCGGTGGTGGCGGCGCCGGCCGTCTGGGGCTGCGCACGGCGGCGCTCACCGCCGCGGCCGCCGTCGCCGCGGCACCGGTGCTGACGTTGGCCCTGCGACTGCCGCTCGGGCTGACGCTGCTGCTCGCGGCCAGCACGTTCGCCACCGTGCTGAGCGGCCGGTGGCTCGGCGAACTCCAGGGTGACCAGCGTTTCCTGCGACTCGCTGTGGCGATGACCGTGCTGGCCGCCGGCCGCTACGGCGGGCTGGTCGTCGGGCTGGTGCTCGGCCGGGGACCGGTCGCCTGCCTGCTGCTGGGTACGCTCACCGGCCTGCTCGCCCTGCCGCTCCTGGCCCGCCTCGCCACACCGCCGACAACCACACCCCCGACGGCCACCCCGTCGGACACGACCACCGAGCCGCCGGCCGACGCCGCTGGCGGGCAGGACCCGGCCGCACCGGGTCACGGCGTTCCGCGCCGGCTGGGTGCCCGGCAGGTGATGACCGCCGGTGGCGCCACGCTGGCGATGCTCACCATCTCGTACGCGGATCTGATCCTCGCCCGTCAGCTGCTGCCCGCCGCCGGCTCCGGCGCCTACGCGGTCGGTTCGGTCCTCACCAAGGGTGCGCTGTGGGCGCCGCAGGTGGTCACGCTGCTGGTGCTGCCCCGGCTGGCCCGGGGCGACCGTCGTGCCCGGCTGGTGGCGCTGGCGCTGATCCTGACCTGCGGGGCGATCCTGGTCGCCGCCTCCGCAGTCGGCGGCGAGCTGGCGTTCCGACTCGCCGGTGGCGCCGACTATCTGCACCTGGCCGGCTCGGCACCGCTGTTCGCCGCCACCGGAGCCCTCTACGCGGTGGTGTTCATGCTGGTCAACGATCGGGTGGCGACCGCTGCCCGATGGCCGGCCGCGCCGCTGTGGGTGGCGGCCGTCGGCCTGGCCGTGGCCGCCGCGCTGATCGCGCCACGCACCGTGACCGGCGTGCTCTCCTGCGCGCTGGCCGCCGCCACCGTGACCGCCGTGACGATGGCCTGGCTCGTCTTCCGCCCGACCCGGCACTGACACTCGCGGCATCCGACCAACACTGACCGTAGCCAACCGGTGAGCCACGACAAGTCCATCCGCACTCAGGCTCCCCGCCGGCCGTAGCGTTGGCTACCGTAGTTGTCTCCCGGGCGGGGGGCCCGGCTCCGCATGCGGTATGTCCCTAAGAGGTAGTTGTGACGCTGTACGGCGAAGAACGTCCGCCCGCCGACGACCGACCCACCGTGCAGGTGGCAGCGGTCAACTGGCCGGTCGAGGAACCCGTGCGACCGGCACCGGTTCCCCCATCGGGTGGCGAACCCCCCAGGTCTCGCCGGTTCCGGCTGCTGCTCGCCTCCGGAGTGGCCACAGCCGTGCTCGGCTCGGTCGGCGCGGTCGCCGTCTGGGCGTACGCCGGTGACGTGCCGCGCGGCACCACCGTGCTGGGCACCGAACTCGGCGGACGCAGCCGCACGGACGCGGCACGGGAGCTGCGGGCGCAGCTCGACCGCCGCGCGGCCGAGCTCACCGCACCGATCCAGGTACGCGTGGGGGAGCGGACGGCCGAGATCAACCCTGCCGACGTCGGGCTCACCGTCGACGTGGACGCCACCGTGGCCGCCGCGGCCGCCGCCAACGCGCACGCCGTGGATCGGCTGGTCGGCTCGCGGGAGGTCCAGCCGGTGGTCTCGGTCGACGTGCCGAAGCTGGAGGCGGCGCTGGAGAAGCTCGTCGGCGCCCAGGGCCGGAAGATGACGATGCCGGCAATCACCTTCTCCGGCACCACGCCGAAGGTGCGCTACCCCAAGCCGAGCCTGGCGGTCGACCCGGAGCACTCCGCGCAGGTGGTCAAGGACGGCTGGCTCGGCGGGCAGCCGGTGACCGTACCGCTGGTGGAGAACCACCCGGCCACCTCCGCGGACGACGTGGACCGCATGGTCGCCGAGCTGGCCAAGCCGGCGGTGGCGGCACCGGTCAAGCTGACCACCGACCGGGGGTCGGTGAGCATCCCGCCGCAGGCCATCGCCAAGGGACTCCGCTTCAAGGCCGACAAGACCGGCAAGCTCACCCCGAGCGTGGACGTCAAGCAACTGCGGGCCGCGCTCGGGAACAAGCTCGACACCGTCGAGGTGGCGGCGAAGGACGCGCGGATGACCATCTCCGGCGGCAAGCCGAAGGTTATCGACGGGCGCGCGGGGCAGCAGGTGGACACCAGCGACCTCGGCCGTGACCTGCTCGCCGTGTTGCCGCAGGGCGAGGGCCGTACGGTCTCCGCGAAGCTCAAGCCGGTCGAGCCGAAGCTCACCGCGGAGAAGCTCGCCGGTCTGGGCATCAAGGAGAAGGTCTCTTCTTTCACCACCAACTTCACCGGTGGCCTCTCCTCGCCGCGCAGCCAGAACATCGTGACGATCGCCAACGACGTGAAGGGCACCGTGGTGCTGCCCGGCGCGACGTTCTCGCTCAACGGTCACACCGGGGAGCGCGGCTACGCGCAGGGTTACCGTGACGCGCCGGTCATCCTCGACGGCAAGCTGGTTCCGGGGGTCGGCGGTGGCACCTCGCAGTTCACCACCACCCTGTTCAACGCGAGCTACTACGCCGGCCTACAGGACGTCGAGCACAAGCCGCACTCGTACTACTTCAGCCGCTACCCGGCGGTCATCGAGTCGACCATCTTCTGGCCAAACCTCGACTTCAAGTTCCGCAACAACACTGAGTACGGCGTGCTGATCGACACCTCGTACACGGCCAACTCGGTGACCGTGACGATGTGGAGCACGAAGATCTGGGACAGCGTCAAGACCGAGTACGGCCCCCGGCGGAACATCACCTCGCCCAGAACCGTCTACCTGGAACCGGGCCCCCGCTGCATCCCCGCCAACGGCAGCCAGGGCTTCACCCAGGACGCCTTCCGGGTCATCAAGAAGGACGGCAAGGTGGTCAAGCGGGAGAAGTTCACCTGGACCTACGACGCGGAGCCCCGCTTCATCTGCGCCAAGGAGCCCTCCTCCTGACGTCCGTCCCGCACCAGGCTCGTCGCGGCCCCGCAGGCTTCCCGCCGGCGGGGCCGTTTCATGAGGTACGCCCACCAGCCGCACCACCGAGGCGCCGCCCGCGCCGGCCGGGCACTCCGACGCGAACCTTGCCCTCGGCTCGGTACCTCGGACGCCCAGCGGCACTGCCGGCGCCTCGTGACACATCGCGGCCCCGCCAGCTGGGCTCCGTCCGACCGCAGGGAGGACACTGGTGCCCGGCACCGCCGCTGTGGCATTCGCCGTTCGGTGTCTCGGATGCCGCGCCAGAAAATGCGGCGGGCGACGTCTCCTCAGCCGGCTACCACGTGAGATCGCCCCACGAAACCCGTCTCCGCTCGACGCGGTGGCGCCGAGGTTTGGCAGCACGACCGCGGCTGCGATGTATCGCAGTGACCGGCTCACGGCGGCGAGATCGCCGCTGGGATTTGGGCTGGGAATGCGTTTAGGGCCACCCCGTGCGGGGTGGCCCTAAACGAAAGAGTGTCCGGCGGTGTCCTACTCTCCCACACCCTCCCGGGTGCAGTACCATCGGCGCTGGAGGGCTTAGCTTCCGGGTTCGGAATGTGACCGGGCGTTTCCCCTCCGCCATGACCGCCGTAACCTTATCAACATATCAAACAACACCACACCAACAATGTCGGGGTGTCTGTTTGTTTGTCGTGAGTTGCACAGTGGACGCGAGCAGATCTTTGATAGTCAAGTCCTCGGCCTATTAGTACCGGTCAACTGAACCCGTTACCGGGCTTACATTTCCGGCCTATCAACCCAGTCGTCTAGCTGGGGGCCTTACCCCACCAAAGGTGGGTGGGATACCTCATCTTGAAGCGAGCTTCCCGCTTAGATGCTTTCAGCGGTTATCCCTTCCGAACGTAGCTAACCAGCCGTGCCCCTGGCGGGACAACTGGCACACCAGAGGTTCGTCCGTCCCGGTCCTCTCGTACTAGGGACAGCCCTTCTCAAGTATCCTACGCGCACGGCGGATAGGGACCGAACTGTCTCACGACGTTCTAAACCCAGCTCGCGTACCGCTTTAATGGGCGAACAGCCCAACCCTTGGGACCTGCTACAGCCCCAGGATGCGACGAGCCGACATCGAGGTGCCAAACCATCCCGTCGATATGGACTCTTGGGGAAGATCAGCCTGTTATCCCCGGGGTACCTTTTATCCGTTGAGCGACACCGCTTCCACACGCAAGTGCCGGATCACTAGTCCCGACTTTCGTCCCTGCTCGACCCGTCAGTCTCACAGTCAAGCTCCCTTGTGTACTTGCACTCAACACCTGATTGCCAACCAGGCTGAGGGAACCTTTGGGCGCCTCCGTTACCTTTTAGGAGGCAACCGCCCCAGTTAAACTACCCACCAGACACTGTCCCTGAACCGGATAACGGTCCGAAGTTAGATACCCGAATCAACCAGAGTGGTATTTCAAGATTGCCTCCACACATACTGGCGTATGCGCTTCACCGGCTCCCACCTATCCTACACAAGCTAACTCAGATACCAATGTCAAGCTATAGTAAAGGTCCCGGGGTCTTTCCGTCCTGCCGCGCGTAACGAGCATCTTTACTCGTACTGCAATTTCGCCGGGCCTGTGGTTGAGACAGTGGGGAAGTCGTTACGCCATTCGTGCAGGTCGGAACTTACCCGACAAGGAATTTCGCTACCTTAGGATGGTTATAGTTACCACCGCCGTTTACTGGCGCTTAAGTTCTCCGCTTCGCCCCGAAGAGCTAACAGGTCCCCTTAACGTTCCAGCACCGGGCAGGCGTCAGTCCATATACATCGAATTACTTCTTCGCATGGACCTGTGTTTTTAGTAAACAGTCGCTTCCCCCTGCTCTCTGCGGCCATACAACGCTCCACCCGCGCGGGGCTTCACGTCTCCGGCCCCCCTTCTCCCTAAGTTACGGGGGCAATTTGCCGAGTTCCTTAACCACAGTTCGCCCGATCGCCTCGGTATTCTCTACCTGACCACCTGTGTCGGTTTGGGGTACGGGCCGCTCAGAACTCGCTAGAGGCTTTTCTCGGCAGCATAGGATCACTGACTTCACCTGAATCGGCTCGGCATCACGTCTCAGCCTTAATGGTGTGCGGATTTGCCTACACACCGGCCTACACGCTTACCCCGGCACAACCACCGGCCGGGCTCAGCTACCTTCCTGCGTCACCCCATCGCTTGACTACTACCCGTCAGGTTCCCACGCTCCCCACCCTCAACCCGAAGGTCTCAGATGGATTGGGTGGTTAGCACAACGAGGTTCATCAGGGACGCTCTTTCGCGGGTACGGGAATATCAACCCGTTGTCCATCGACTACGCCTCTCGGCCTCGCCTTAGGTCCCGACTCACCCAGGGCGGATTAGCCTGGCCCTGGAACCCTTGGTCATCCGGCGGAAGGGTTTCTCACCCTTCTTTCGCTACTCATGCCTGCATTCTCACTCGTGCCGCGTCCACAACTGGGTCACCCCGCTGCTTCACCCCCGGCACGACGCTCCCCTACCCACCCACACACCTGCACACCATCCCGAAAGACGATGCGAAGCACACGTGTGAGTGCCACAGCTTCGGCGGTGTACTTGAGCCCCGCTACATTGTCGGCGCGGAACCACTTGACCAGTGAGCTATTACGCACTCTTTAA
>NZ_POTY01000116.1 GCF_003236315.1 Micromonospora craterilacus | reverse complement strand
CCCCCACCCCCTCTCCCGGCGCCACCACCGTGACCAAGGCCGGCACCTCGTTCCTGAGCGCCACCCCGGTCGCGGCCGGCCAGCCGGTCCGGGTCGGCGCGTCGACCGGCGAGTACCTCTACTGGTCGTTCCCGGCCGCCGCTGGCGAGACCCACGAGATCAGCGCGACGGTCTCCCTCGCCAAGAACCGCAGCAACGGCCGGTCGACCTGGACCGTCGAGGTCTTCGACGGGCTGCGCCGCCGGCAGGCGTGCACGGCCGGCGCGCAGACGCCGACCGCCGACGCCTCGGCGACCACCGTGGCCATCGGCTGCACTCTGCGGCGGGTCCGGCCCTGGGCCGAACCGTGGTCCGCCGACCCGCTGCCCGGCACGTACTACGTCCGGCTGGCGGTGGTCGACGTACCCGAAGCCGACCTCGGCCTGCCGATCGACGTCGACCTGCTGATCTCCGCAACCGGCGACGCCGGCACCTCGCCCGACGACGGCAAGCTGGAGGCACCGCTGGTGCCCCCCGCCAACGCCGGCGAGGTGCTGGACTCGGTGCCCACGGCCGCACCGGAGGACGAGGACGACGGCGGCTGGAACATCAACCTCACCGGCTGGCTGCCCGAGGCCGGCTCCCGGTGGATCTGGACCACGGCCGGCGGCGTGCTGGCCGCAGTTGCCGGCGTGTTCGGCTTCGCCCTCACCCGGCGCCCCTCCACCAGGTGAACCCCGCCGCTACAGCACCACGGACCCCGGTCCGGACAGCGGAAGATGGTCGATCGACGCCCAGTTGCGGCACCCCGCGCCGCCGACCTCAGCAGCTCGGCAGATCGCTGCACGCCGCTCAGCGCGGTAGAGGTGTGGTCGGTGTTCACGAGTCGGCCGAGTGTCATGCGTCGAATCTCCTCAATGGTCGCCCTCCGGGTGCTGCCGCCCCCAGCCCTCTTGTGGGGGCCCACGACCGTCCATTAGTTTGTTTAGTATCCCGACGAACTCTCAATCTAGCGCGCATGCATGCGCGACACAGCCCTTCTCGAAGGGAGACCGATGACACGCCAGATCCCCGGTGCGAGAGCCTCGCGCCGCAACTTCCTCGGCCTGGTGGGCCTCGGCGCGGCAGCCGCCGCCGGCGGCCCCCTGCTCGCCGGGTGCTCCGAGAAGCCGGCCGGCACCGGCACCGCGCAGAACCTGGACGCCTTCGCCGACCTCCTGCCGACGTACAAGAACCTGGACCTGGGCATCAGTCCCGACGTCACCGGCACCCGCCCGGTGCCGGATGGATACACCAGATACCCGAGCACGCTCGTCGACGCGATCACCGAAAGGCCGGGCACCAACGGCAAGGAGATCACCGCGATGACCCCGGCGTGGGGTCCGGCGCCACCCGGGATCGGCCAGAGCGCCTACCTCCAAGCGGTGAACGCCGAGCTGGGCACCCCGGTCAACTTCACCATCCAGGACGGCAACACGTACGCCGACAAGCTGAACGCCATGCTCGGCGCCCGGGACGTGCCCGAGCTGCTCTGCGTGCCCGGCTGGGAGGTGGAGAAGATCCCGCGCTTCTCCGAGGCGATCGGCGCGCTCTTCGAGGACCTGACCGACTACCTCAAGGGCGATGCGGTCAACGCGTACCCGATGCTGGCCACGTTCCCGACCGGCGCCTGGCGCAACGCGATCTGGAGCGGGCGCCTGGCGGCCGTGCCGAACCCCACCGACGGGCCGTTCCCGTGGGCGATGTTCACCCGCCAGGATCTGCTGGAGGCGCGCGGCCTCGCCACCCCGAAGTCGCTTGAGGAGATGCTGGCCCTGGCCAAGGAGGTCACCGACCCGGCCCGGAAGGTGTGGGCCTTCGACGACGTCTTCGCGATGATCCAGATGTACCACAAGGTGCCCGGCTCCAAGGGCGGGTGGCGGCTGAAGTCGGACGGGACGCCCGAGTTCAAGTACGAGACCCCGGAGTTCCGCCAGGCGCTGGAGGTCATGGTCAAGATCTACCAGGACGGGCTGGTCCACCCGGATCTCGTGGCCAGCAAGGGCGCGGACAGCGTCCAGTTGTTCGCCAAGAACGGTGCGATCGTCTTCAAGCAGGCCGGTTTCGGTTTCTGGCAGGGCTCCCAGGCCGAGCACCAGAAGGTCAACGCGAAGCTCAACATCCAGCCGGTACCGATCTTCTCCGCCACCGGCGGGGACCCGCTGGTCTGGGGTGACGACGAGCCGATCTCGTACACCTTCGTCAAGAAGGGTGTCGGCAAGGAGCGGGTCGAGGAGCTGCTGCGGGTCATGAACTGGTGCTCCGCCCCGCTGGGCAGCCAGGAGGCGCAGCTGCGGGACTTCGGCGTGGAGGGCCAGCATCACACCCGGACGCCGAACGGGCCGGCCAAGACCGACCTGGCGTGGAAGGAGATCGCGAACCAGTACTTCTTCATCAGCGGCCGCAACCCCACGGTCGGCCCCTTCCCGGACACCCCCAACTACGTCCGGGACGCGCTGGGTTACTCCAACGAGATGGTGAAGTTCCTGGAGAAGGACCCGTGGGACGGGGTGAAGCTGGAGATGCCGGCCGCCTACAAGGCCAACCAGGTGCCGACGGAGGACAAGTTCACCGACGTCCTGCGGGGTCGCCGGCCGCTGTCCGACGTCGACGCCATCGTGCAGGAGTGGAAGGCCAGCGGTGGGGAGGAGGCGAGGCGACTGCTCGCCGACTCGCTGCCCAAGGCTGGATGATGGGCACCCGTCACGCATCCGTCGACGCCGGGTCCCGACCGGCCCGGCCCGGCGGGTCGACCTCGCCGGCAGCGGCCGGCCCGACCCGGGCCGGCCGCACCGGCCGCCGCCGGCGGGTGCCGCTGCGGACCCGGCTGCGGCGCGACTGGCAGCTGTTGGCGATGGTCGCGCCGGGCTTCGTGATCCTGCTGGTCTTCAGCTACGTGCCGATCCTCGGCAACGTCATCGCCTTCCAGGACTACAACCCGTACCTCGGGAGCAATCCGCTGGAGGCGTTCCTGCACAGCGACTGGATCGGGTTCGGCCAGTTCCAACTCCTCTTCGAGGACCCGGCGTTCTGGGACGCGTTCCGCAACACCCTGGCGATCACCGCGTTCCAGCTCGTCTTCTTCTTCCCGCTGCCGATCCTGCTGGCGATCATGCTGCACAACCTGCTCTCCAGCCGGTTGCGCGGCTTCATCCAGACCGTCGTGTACCTGCCGCACTTCTTCAGCTGGGTGCTGGTGGTCAGCTTCTTCGTCGCCATGCTCGGCGGCGCCGGCCTGCTGGCGCAGACCATGCGCGAGGCCGGCATGGAACCGTGGAACGTGATGACCAACCCGGATACGTTCATCATCCTGGTGACCGCCGAGGCCGTCTGGAAGGACGTCGGCTGGGGCACCATCGTCTTCCTGGCCGCACTGTCCACCATCGACCAGAATCTTTACGAGGCGGCGGCGGCCGACGGTGCCGGACGGTGGCGCCGGCTG
This sequence comes from Micromonospora craterilacus, assembly GCF_003236315.1. Lineage (GTDB taxonomy): Bacteria > Actinomycetota > Actinomycetes > Mycobacteriales > Micromonosporaceae > Micromonospora > Micromonospora craterilacus. Next base: position 17,265 of record NZ_POTY01000116.1, on the reverse strand, counting down.
TGGCACATCACACTGCCCGGCCTGCGCCCGGTGATCGTGCTGCTGCTCATCCTCCGCCTGGGCGACGCGCTCTCGGTCGGCTTCGAACAGTTCCTGCTGCAACGGGACGCCGTCGGCCGGCAGGCGTCCGAGGTGCTCGACACCTTCGTCTACCACTTCTCCATCGCCACCGGGAACTACGGCTACGGCGCCGCGGCCGGCCTGTTCAAGGCCGCCGTCGGGCTCTGCCTGATCCTGGCCGCCAACAAGGTCGCACACATGCTCGGCGAACGAGGGATCTACTCACGGTCATGACCGCCACCATCGCCCGGAAGCCGTCCCGGCCGCGTACCCGCCGACCGGTGTGGGAGGAGCGGCCCACCCCGGTCGGCCAGACCGGCAAGGCCGTCCTGCTCGGCCTGCTCGTGCTCAGCGTGCTGTTCCCGCTCTGGGTGATCCTGGTGACCAGCCTGTCCTCGCGCGAGACGATCGCCCAAGCCGGGGGTCTGGTGGTCATCCCCAAGGGGATCGACACCTCCGCGTACGACACCATCTTCGCCGGTGGCGCGGTCACCCGGGCGTTGTGGATCAGCACCCTGGTCACCGTCATCGGCACCGCCATCGCGCTGACCGTGACCGTCCTCGCCGCGTACGGCCTGTCCCGCCCCCGCTCACTCGGATACCGCTGGCTGCTCGCGTACTTCCTGCTGCCGTTCCTGATCTATCCGCCGCTGGTGCCCAAGTACCTCGTGGTGACCGGGCTGGGTCTGAAGGACACCATCTGGGCGCTGGTCCTGCCACCCGCGATCAGCGTCTTCAACCTGGTCGTCGTCCGCGGCTTCTTCCAGGGCGTGCCGCAGGAACTGCTCGACAGCGCCCGGATGGACGGCGCCAACGACTTCCTCACCCTGGCCCGCATCGTCCTTCCGCTGTCCCGGGCGGTCATCGCCGTGGTCGGCCTGTTCTACGCGGTCAGTTACTGGAATGTCTGGTTCGACGCGCTGCTCTTCATCGACCGCAACGACATGTACCCGATCCAGCGGGTCCTGCAGAGCTACCTGCTCGCTGGGCAGGCACCGCACACCTCCGGCGGCACCAGCGGTGTCACCATGCCGCCCACCGAGTCGATCAAGATGGCGGTGGTCGTCCTCACCGTCGCGCCGATCGTCGCCGTCTACCCGTTCATCCAGCGGCACTTCATCAAGGGCGTACTGATCGGCGCCATCAAGGGCTGACCGACGGTTCGACGGCGGAGGTCGGTGTCCGGCCGCCGCGACGGCCGGACACCACCCCGACGTCAGATCCGGGCCAGGATCTTCTTCATGGTGTCGATCTCAGCCTGCTGCGTGGCGATGATCCGCTGCGCCAACGCCTTGGCGTCCGGGTTCGCGCCCTGACCGGTCTCTTCCTCGGACATGGCGACGGCCCCCTCGTGGTGGGCGATCATCATGGTGAGGAACTGCCGGTCGAACTCCATGCCGGAGGCACCCGCGAGCTTGGCCATGTCGGCGTCGGACATCATGCCCGGCATCTCGTGATCCATCTCGGGCGTGCCGTGGTCCGTCCCGTGTCCATCGCCGCTTGCCGTGGGCATCGGCGCACCCCACTGCGTCAGCCAGGTCTTCAGCTGGGCGATCTCGGGCGCCTGGGCGTCCTTGATCTGCACGGCGAGCTGCTTGACCTCCGGGTCCGACGCCCGGGTGGCGGCGAGGTCCGCCATCTCCACGGCCTGCTCGTGGTGCGGAATCATCATCTGGGCGAACATCACGTCCGCTGCGTTGCTGGCGGCGGATTCTCCGCTGAACGCGCTGGCGGACGGCGTGCCGGGCCTGTCGTGGCCGGCCCCGGCCTGGTGGTCCGAGCCACAGGCGGCAAGGCCGATGGCGACGGCGAGGCTGACGCCGACCCGGATGGTCCGGCGCAGGTAGGTGCGGTTCATGATCGAAAGGGCCTTTCAAGATTGGTGAACGGGTAGGAGTCGTCGGCGCGGTCACCCCTGGCGGGTACGCGCTGGTCGCTCCTATATCCGCAGCACCGAGATCGAGGCCGTTGTCAAATCGATCAGCGTCAAAGGCGGCGGTGCCCGCCCGCCGGAGGCCCGGGTGGAGGTACGACCCCGGGGCCGCTCGCGGCGCGTACCGTGCAGAAGAACGACCGCGAGTACGACGGCGAGGGCGAGGCCGGCGGCGATCGCCATGCAGACCGCCCAGCCCGGAGTGTGACCATTCCCCGGCTCCTCGCTGGCCGGGGCAGCCAGCTGGGTGCACTGGTCACCGTGGCAGCCACCGGACAGGGCTGGCGTTGCCGCCGCCCCGCCGTGGCTGTCGTGCCCGGCCGTCCCCAGGATCGGGTCATGGCCAAGGCTGTGCATCGCGGCCAGCCCGAACAGGGTGCAGGCAAGCAACACGAACCGGAGCCATCGCCCGGTGGTGGCCGCTTCCCCTCGCACCCGGTCAACGGTATCGCCCGGACCACCACCGTCCGCGCCGAACCCCGGCATACGGTTCCGGTTATCCGGCCAAGTTGATCTGCCGGGTGATCGACGGATCCGTGATCTCGGCGTCCTTCGCCAACAGCATCGCCTTGCTGAGAATGACGGCGAGCATGCCGTCCCCCTCGAACGGCAGGAACTGCTGCTCGCCGATCCGGCCCGCGCCACGGTCCGGCACGATGCAGAGGTAGGCGTCGTTCGGGCTCATCAGGATGTTTCCCGACCCCAGGTGGATCCGGTACGTGCGCAGGTCGCCCTGGACCACCAGGAACCGACCGTCGATGCGGGCCTGCCGGCCCACCGCCAGCCGGGGCAGCAGCCGGGACAGCAGATCCCGCCGGGTCTCGGCGGTAGCCGATAGCTCCCCGAAGCTGTACGACGACCAGTAGTCCCGGAACCGGCCCTGCGGACCCCCGTCCGACCAGGTCGGGTCGTTACCGACGCTGGCCACCCCGACGAACAGGTCCACGTCCCGCATGATCTCGCTGAACACCAGCGGCGGGATCTGATCGAGCGGCAGCGGGTCGGCCGGCCGGGCGTCCGTCCACCGCCCCGCCGTGTAGCCGCCGCCGGAGGCGTGCGACATGTTCTGCGCGGCGGCGATCGGATAGAAGCGCACCTGGTCGGTGACGAGCCGCAGGTACGACCCGCTGTCGGTGGTGTCGGCGCCGTACTCGTCGCCGATCCCCTCCACCCAGTACTCGGCGCGCAGGCCCCACCGGGGCAGCTCGCACGCGGTCGGCGGGTAGGCGTCGTCCACCATCAGCCGGAGCCGGTCGGTCCAGCCCCGGATCGCGGTCAGCGCGTGGTACTGATGCTGACGCAGGATGTGCCCGGCGAACCGGTTGGAGTAGGTGCCGGTGGCCTCCTCGGCCGGGGTGAGCAGGTAGACCTCCCGGTGCGCCTGCTTGAACGGCTGGACGATCCGATGCCGCTCCAACCACTCCCGCCAGCCGACAATCTCCGGCACCGGCCGGCCGATCGGGTGCCAGATCCGCACCTCGGCGTCGTCGGCGGCGGTCACCGGGGTGTCGTCCAGGGTGCGCAGCGCGCCGTCGGCCCAGCCGCAGGGGACCCCGTCGACGAGCCAGAGCAGCCGGCGGGCCAGCGCGCCGACCAGCGGATGGTCCAGGTAACGCTGCCGCCATGCGGCCAGCGTCCAGTGCCGCTGGGCCAGGAAGAGACGATCCAGTCGGGCCGCCTGGGCCCCGAGCATCCCGGTGATCTCCTTGGCCAGGCCCTTCAGCTCGGCCAGCTCCGTCGCGTGGTCCCGGCGTACCGCCGCCGGCGGGCTCTTCACCTGCCGGCCGGAGTCGTTGTACCAGACCAGGGTGGCACTGGTGGACGCGACGAGCACCTCGGCCCGGCACCCGCCGAGGGTCACCTCGTGCCGGCCCACCCCGGTCAGGCCGTAGTCCGGTACGGCCAGTTCCTCGATCTCGTCCCGGCCGATCCCGAGCGCCGTGGCGCGGGCGTCGAGCGCCTTGTCGATCTCGTTGCGGGTGCCCTTGTAGGTGACCCGCGCCGACAGCCGGGCCAGCTGCGCCAGCGCCGCCTCGCCGTCGATCCGCCCGAGCACCACGACCGCCGCATTTGCCACCTTCGGGCAGGCCGGCCCGATCCCGGGCAGGCGGCGCAGCATCGACTCGACCAGGCCACCGATGCGGCGTACCTGCTCCGGCGCCGGTCCGCTCCGCTCCGCCAGCCAGAGCAGGCCGCGCAGCACGTCGGCGTTGACCGAGGTCGGCTGCTTATGCGGGGTACGCGCGGCGGCGGCCAGCCACCGGTCGAGGACCTCTCTCGTCTCGGCCGGGTCGACCGTGCCGAGCAGGCGGGACGCCTCGGTCGACCAGCCGACCGTCGGCCGGGCCGTGGTGGCGGTGCTGGCATGAGCTACCAGCCGCTGCCAGGCCGGGTCGAGCGCACCCAGCTCGGTGAGGATCTGCTCGGCCCACGGGTCGTCCGGGTCGAGTTGCGGGCCGGTCAGTTCGGCCACCAGTTGCCGCAGCCGTTGGCTCTCGTCGGACCGGTCGACCAACACCGCTACCAGCTCGGCAGCGAGCGGCCCGGCGGCGGCCAGCCCCCGGGCCACGGTCTCCAGCGCGGTGGGCGACAGCGAGTACGGTTCCTCGACGGCGTACCTGGCGAGATCCTGAAGCTGCTCCGGCGCCAGGTCGGCGGGGAGTCGGCGGGCCAACTGCCCGATCAGGTCCAGTACCGGCCACGTCCGGGTCCGGTCCCTGCGGTGGATGGCGACCATGGCCTGCACCAGACGGGCCACGTCCGGGCGGGACAGCGGGCGAAGCGCGGCGCGTACCTCCGGGCTGTCCCGGCACAGTCGGGCGTGCGTGTAGAGGTGGCTGGCCAGGTCGGCCACCTCGTTCGCGGCGACCAGGTCGCGGACCCGGGTGGCGTACCAGATGGTGTCGGTGGTGGTGGTCATCAGCCACCCACCAGCGGGACGAGCTTGAGGAAAGTGACCTCGGTGTCGCGACGCAGGTCGACCTCTTCGTCGAGCTCCTCGACCTGGCGGTCGCCGACCAGCACCACGAAGCCGTTGCGGGTGAACGCCTCCTCGGCGAGGGCGACCTGCCGCTCCGGCGCGATCCGGCGGCGCGGCTGCTCGCCCGGCTCGCCGTTGAGCGCCCGCTCGGTCGAGGTGGGCTGCACCAGCAGCCGGCGCGGCGCCGGGGAGGCGGCGTTGTACTCGGCCACCTCCTGGTGGATCCGCCGCCGGATCAGCTCACGCAGCGTCAGCCGCTCCTCGAAGATCTGCAGGGCCCAAGCGGGGGTACGAGCACCGGCCGTGCTCTCGTCTACAAAGGTCACCGTCGCCATGGCGCGGGAGTTTAGGTACGCCCCCCGACAACCCGGTAACCCTGACGGCCGGTCCCGGTGTCTTGCTAACTGACGAGACCGGAGGTCAGATGCGAGATTCGCGGGGTGCGGAGTTCGACGAGTTCGTCCGCACACGGTCGGTAGCGCTGTTGCGGGTCGCCTACCTGCTGACGGGCGACCGGCATGCCGCCGAGGATCTGCTTCAGGAGGTTCTGGAGCAGCTCTACCTGCGCTGGCGCCGGGTTCGGAGCAGCCCGGAGGCCTACGCCCGGCGCGCGCTGGTCAACCGATCGATCAACCGATGGCGGCGACGAGCCCGACGGCCGGAACAGGCGCTGGGCGACCACGACCGGGTCGCCCGGGACCACGCGGACGACGTCGCTCTCCGCCAGGCAGTCGTCGCGGCACTTCGTGACCTGCCGGTCCGGCAGCGTGCCGCGGTTGTCCTCCGATACCTGGAGGATCTGCCGACCGCCGACGTCGCCGCTGCGTTGGGCTGTTCCGAGGGGACGGTGAAAAGTCACACCTCTCGGGGATTGGCTCGCCTGAGGGCAGCGCTGACCGGGTCGAGTCTCGTCATGTCCACGGTAGATATGGGGAGTTCGCGATGACCATTAGCGACAACCAACTGCGCGACGTGCTGCACCGGGCGACGGAACATCTGAGCGGCCCCCCCGGCCTCCTCGATGAGGTACGCCGAGGCGGCCGCCGTCGGCTGGCGCGCCGCCGCGTTGTGTTGGCTGCGGTCTTCGCTGCCGTGGTGGCGGTTCCCCTGGGGGCTGCGTTCCAACTCTCGAGCGGTGGGCGAACGAACGAGGTCGCCTCGCCGTTGCTTGACGGGCCCACCCGAGGTGACCTGGCCGGCGACGAAGCGTACCTGCGGCAGGTCCGGGAGGCCTGGCAGCGCCACCTGAGGCGTGGCGAAGAGACGCGGCTTCGGGGCGAGCCGCACATCGTCTGGGCGGGAAGTACGCCGGCCGGCCCCGCCGCCTACCTGGCTCAGGAAACGGAGACCAACCCGGTTGTCAGCAGTGCCGGACCCGATCGTGTCGTCGCGGTAGCAGCGTTTGTCGAACCCACCGCCGACGGGCCACGGATCAAGACGGTGGAGATGGTCACCGAGGCTGGTCCGGATAGCAATTCACAGGCGACGTTCCTCGGACCACGACGCGACGTGCTGCTCGTCCTTGACACCGGGCGGCCGGTGGAGTTCTCGCCAGAAATGCGATACGCGCCCGACGGCAAAATCGACCGCACCTACCAGCGAGTGACGTTCGAAGATGGTGCCGCCGTATTGTCAGTACCACCGCAACAAACGAAGATCACCGTCGCGCTCTCCACGACACCGGTCAGCCAAGAGAACGTTGTGCATATCGACGGCGCCCAGAAAGTGCTCTTCGCCGACGGCGACAGCCCCCCGGAGCCGCAGCGGCTCAGCCGCACGCTGCCCGGCGCGGAAGAGGCCTGGGGCGGCGATCCCAGCGATCCCGATTACGGGACCGACCGACCCGGTCACGAGGTGGGTGCCGGGCCCGAGGCTCTCGCGGCATACATCGACCCGGCGGGCGTGCATACGCACGACGGATCTCCCCGGCTGAGCATTTACGGCGCCACCCCCGATGGCCGACGACTACTGCTCGAAACCCTTCAGTACGACGACGACCCCGCTCGCGTCATTGCGCTACTCGCCCGCGACAACGCCCCTTTTCAGGCGGTGGCCAGCGCATTCGCCGATTGGGGCACACCGTTACCGATTCGGTTGCGGCTGCCGGACAACCAGGGCGTCCTCGTTGCCGCCGAGGGCGCAGCGCTGAGTTATCGAAGCGGCGCCGGGCCATGGCATGACGCCGGCCGTAACGCCGCGCTGGTACCCGCCAGCACCACCGAGGTCCGCGTCACCACCGCCAGCGAAACCGCCACCGTCCCCGTCACCTCCTGAGCACCGTCGGCCCTCGGTCCCGGCCGGGACCAGTGCCGATGACCTGCCAATTCCTCGGATGCTCCGCCAGGCCGGCGCCTCGTCCCCAACCATGTGGAAAGAGCCCTATGCAGGGTACGAGCCATGGGGGAAGCAGTCATGTCGTCGGCCGACCAGTACGCACCGCTGCGGGGCCGGCCGTACCTCAAGTTGCTGGTGCTGGCCGCGCTGCTCGGGGTGCCGATCGCAGCGGCGTCTTACTGGTTTCTCCAGCTCATCACGCTCATCCAGAAGTGGGTCTACACGGACCTGCCACGCGGACTCGGCCTGGGCCGGGAGCCGCTGTGGTGGCCGCTGGTTCCGCTGCTGGTGGCCGGGCTGGTGGTGGGACTGGCCATCCGGTACCTGCCCGGTCGGGGCGGTGAGTCACCGGCGGAGGGCTTCCACGCCGGTGGGGTCACCCGCCCGGAGGCGCTACCCGGGGTGGCGCTGGCCGCACTGGCCGGCATCGGGCTCGGGGTGGTGATCGGGCCCGAGGCACCGCTGATCGCGCTCGGTGGCGGGCTCGCGTACCTGGCGGTGTGGCTGCGGCGGCGGAACGTCCCGGAGCGGGCGGGGGCCGTGGTGGCCGCAAGCGGCAGCTTCGCGGCGGTGAGCACCCTGCTCGGCTCGCCGCTGGCCGGCGCGTTCCTGCTGCTGGAGGCGTCCGGGCTGGGCGGGGCGACGGCGGCGGCGGTGCTGGTGCCGGGTCTGCTCGCCGCCGGCACCGGCAGCTTGATCTTCATCGGTCTCGACTCGCTCACCGGCCACGGGACGTTCTCGCTGGTGATCCCGCACCTGCCGCCGGCGCACCGACCCACGATCGCCCAGTTCCTGTGGGCGTTGGCGATCGGCCTGGCGGCCGGTGTGCTGTGCTGGGCGCTGCGGCGGCTGGCCCTGCTGCTGCGGACACGGGCGGAGCGGCGCGTGCTGGCGTCGACCATGCTGGCCGGCGCGGTGACCGCCGCGATCGCCATCGGGTACGCCGCGGTGACCGGCAGGAGCAGTTCGGACCTGCTGTTCTCCGGCCAGTTCGGCCTGCCCAAGCTGCTCACCGACAGCGCCGGGTACTCCGTGCCGGCGCTGGTGCTGCTGATCATCGGCAAGGGAATCGCCTACTGCCTGGCATTGAGCGCATTCCGGGGCGGGCCGACGTTCCCGGCGATCTTCATCGGAGCGGCCGGCGGGGTCGCGCTGTCACACCTGACCGGTCTGCCACTGGTGACCGCCGCCGCCATGGGGATCGGCGCGATGATCGCCGGGATGCTGAAGCTGCCGCTGTCGGCGGTGCTGCTGACCACGCTGTTACTGGGCGCGAACGGGCTGACCGTGTTGCCGCTGGTGATCGTGTCGGCGGTTGTGGCGTACGTGTTGTCGATCCGGCTGACCCCGCCGCCCGACGTACCGGCCACCCAGCGGGCGCCGGCCGGTGGCGCGGCGGGTGGCGCCACTCCCGCAGCGGACCACGGACGCTGACCGGATCTCGTCGGAACTGGGGCACTCAACTGAGATGCGGAAACCGAAAAGGCCGTCTCCGGAAGTGGAAACGGCCTTGAGTCTGGGTGGAGCTGAGGGGATTTGAACCCCTGACCCCCTCGATGCGAACGAGGTGCGCTACCGGTCTGCGCCACAGCCCCTCCGCCGGCGGACCGGCGTCGGTCCCACCCGGCTTTCACCGGGCGGGCCGGCGACAAGGCTAACAGGTCGACCGCTCCCGCCGCGAACCGCCCTGCCGAGCAACGCCCCGCAGCCCGACCGCCGGGCGCGACGTGCCGCCCGAGAGTGGTAACAAGGGGCCCTTCCTCTACCGCAGGCGTTAATAAGGTGCCCTTCCTTACCCAGCGCCGCGGCCGGCTTCGTAGGCGCGGCCGCGCAGGCCGCCGGCCCGGCGGTAGGAGACCGAGCCGCCGCTGGCCACCGCCGGCAGGTCGGCCGGGCGGTCCAGGCCCATCGCGGTACGCCGGACGGCCTCCCGCTGGGCCGCCAGGCGGCGCTGCGCCTCCCGGCGGGCCGCCGCGCGGCGGGCCTGCTCGCGGCGTACCTCCGCCTGGCGGGCGGCCAGCCAGGCCGCCTCCCGGGCTCGGGCCCGACGTCGACGGCGGTCGGCCAGTGCGCGGGCCCGCAGGTGGGCGACGTACACGATCAGCAGGGTGGCGGTGACCGCGAAGCTGATCCAGAAGCCGGGGCCGACCACCGCCACCCCGACCAGCTCGACGGCGTTGAGCAGCACCAGCGCGGCAAGCACCCGGCGCCGGCGGTAGATCGCCGGGGTGTGCTGGCGGCGCCGGTCCGGGCGGCGGCGGGGTCGGCCCGCGGCGGGCGGTACGGTCCGCAGCCGGCCCTGCCGGCCGGAACGGCGCGGCGCGGGTGGTCCGGAGACCGGGGTGGCGAGGGTGCCGGAGGCCACGTCCTCGCTCAGCGTGACCACGAGCGCGCGGGACGGGTTGACCGGTCGGCGACCCGGGACAGTGCGGCGTCGCCGGCGGCGCTGGAGCACTCGCGCCGTCGACTGCGCCCGCTCCGCCACCAGCCGCTCGGCGGCGTCGTACCGACGGACCAGCGCCGGGGCGAGGGCGAGCAGACCGGCGGCGGCGAGGACGGCGAGGAGCACCGAGGTCGGCACCCTCACCCCTCCCGTCACCAATTCCGAGCAACCGCCACCCGGCCGCAGGATCTTTCACCGATCGGCACCGGCGACGTGAATCGTGCGGAGCGGGCAGCGCATGCCGCAGCTTGCAGTTACCTGAGGTTACGGGTCACCGACGCCGGAACAGACGCGCCGCGCCGATCCCGCGCGTGGGACGGCTCACGCCGTACGGGCGCGCAGCCGGTGCCAGCGGGCCAGCAGTCCGCCCTCGGCGGCGACTTCCTCGCTGGTCATCGCGTATCCGATGTGATCACGCCAGGCGCCGTCGATGTGCATGTAGCGCGCGTGGTAGGCCTCCTCGCGGAAGCCCAGCTTCTCCACCACCCGGCGGGACGGCCGGTTCTCCGGCCGGATGTTCACCTCCACCCGGTGCAGCCCACCGGGACCGAAGGCGTGGTCGACGACGAGCGCCATCGCGGTCGGGATCACCCCGCGGCCGGCCACCCGGCGATCCACCCAGTAGCCGACGTACCCGGAGCAGAACGCCCGGCGCACGATGTTGCCCACGTTGATGTGGCCGACCAGCCGCTCCTGGCCGTTCTCGTGCAGGCAGACCGCGAACGGCATGCCCTCACCGGTACGCGCCGAGCGCCGCTGGTCGCGATGCATCCAGCGGAAGGTGGCCGGCGAGTTCAGTTCGTGCCAGTCGCCGGGCAGCGACGACTCCCAGGGGGCCAGCCAGTCCCGGTTCGCGCAGCGCACCTCCGACCAGGCCGCCGCGTCCGAACGCCGGTACGGCCGCAGCAGCACCGGGCCGTCGGAGAGCACCGCCGGCCAGCCGGGCGCGCGCCTGAACGGCACCGATCCTCCAACCCCGAGCGTCACGCGGACTCACCGTCGGCGATCGAGCAGCAGCACGTCCACGGTGGAGCCGGCCGCGGCAGCGGTCACCCGCTCACCGAGAACGAGAAGTCCATTCGCCTCTGCCAGGCCGGAGAGGGTGAACGGGCCGCCGTTGAGCGGTTGGACAGTGTAACCTCCGCCACGCCGCTCGGCGACGTGCGCGGGCCGGAACTCGCGCAGCCCGGCCGGGGAGGAGACCGTCTCCAGCAGGTGCGCCCGCACGCTGGGTCGGAACACCGGCTCGGCACCGGCCAGCAGGTTGATCGCCGGGCGGGCCAGCACCTCGAAGCCGATCATTGCGGCGCCCGGATCGCCGGGCAGGCAGACCACCGGCACCTCCTCGGCGCCGACGGTGCCGAACCCGAGCGCGGTGCCCGGGTAGAGCGCCACGTCGGTGAAGGTGACCGGGCCGGCCCGGCTGCCCTCCCGCCGGGACAGGATCCGGCGGACCATGTCGCCCGGTCCGGTGCCGGTGCCGCCGGTGGTGATGATCAGATCGGCGCGCAGGGTCTGGTCCTCGAGCAGCCCCCGCAGCCCTTCCGGGTCGTCGTCGCAGATACCCACCCGGTACGCGAGGGCGCCCGCCTCCGCCGCCGCGGCGGTCAACGCGTGCGAGTTGGCGTCCACCACCTGACCGGGCTGGCTGCCCCGGCCCACGTCGACCAGTTCGTCGCCGGTGGCCACGATGACCACCCGGGGACTCGGGCGCACCACCACGTGCCCGATGCCGGTGGCGGCGAGCACCGCGACCAGCGCCGGGGAGACGTACGTGCCGGCGCGGGCGAGCACGGTCCCGGCCGGCACCTCCTCACCGGCCCGGCGTACCCCGTACCCCCGTTTGGGGACGCGGAAGATCTCCACCGCCGCCATGCCCTGGTCGGTCCATTCCACCGGCACCACCACGTCGGCGGCGATCGGCAGCGGCGCACCGGCGGCGACGGAGAAGCACGAGCCCGGGGTGAGCCGGACCGGCCGCCAGCTGGCCGCGCCGAGGTCACCGACCACATTCAGCCGTACGGTGCGGCCCCCTGGCCCGCCGGACTGGGCCGGGACGTATCCCACGCCCCGGACCCCGCCGGCGATGTCCTCCCAGCGCGCGGCGTACCCGTCGACGGCCGCCTGGTCGAAGGCCGGGAACGAGTGCGGTGCGACGACGTCCTCGGCGAGGACGTTGCCGTACGCCTGGGTGAGGTCGAGGTCGAGCGGAGGCAGCGCGCGTAACCTGCGCAGCACGCTGCCCAGGTAGTCGGCGAGCGGCGTCAACCCGTTTTCGGCCGCCTCGGCGTCGGCCGTCGCGGTCATGTATTCGGACCGCCCGACGCGTCGGAGTTGACGAACTCGGCCAGCCACTTACGGAACTCGGGGCCCAGGTCGTCGCGGTCGGCGGCGATCTGGACCACAGTCTGCAGGTAGCCCAGCGGCATGCCGGTGTCGTAGCGCACGCCCCGGTAGACGATCGCGTGCACCGGTGTGCCCTCGGTACGCAGCAGTTCCATCGCGTCGGTCAGCTGGATCTCGCCGCCGCTACCCGGCTGGGTACGACGGATGGCGTCGAAGATCTTGCCGGGCAGCACGTACCGGCCGAGGACAGCGAGATTGCTCGGGGCGTCCTCCGGCTTCGGCTTCTCGACCATGCCGGTCACCTTGACGACCTCGGCGAGGTCGCTGAACTCCGGCTCCGCCGGCTCGACCGAGGCGATGCCGTACCGCTTGGTCTCGGCCGGATCGACCTCGAAGAAGGCCAGCACCACGCCGCCCGTGCGGGCCTGTAGTTCCAACATGGCCGGCAGCAGCGGCTCGGAGAGGTTGACGAACTCGTCGCCGAGCAGCACCGCGAAGGGCTGGTCACCGACGTGCGACTCGGCGAACCCGACCGCGTGGCCGAGACCGAGCTGCTCCGGCTGCCGGCAGGTGTAGATGGCCGCCAGTTCCTCGGTCCGCTTGACGGCGGCCAGCATGTCGGGCTTCTCCGCGAGCCGCTCCTCCAGGTCGGGGCGGCGGTCGAAGTGGTCCACCATCGATGTCTTGCCGCGACCGGTGATCAGCAGTACGTCGCCGATGCCCGCCTGCGCGGCCTCCTCGACGATGTACTGCAACACCGGCCGGTCGACGACCGGCAGCAGCTCCTTGGGCACGGCCTTGGTGGCCGGCAGGAACCGGGTCGCCAGGCCGGCCGCCGGGATGACCGCCTTGACGGCACGGGGACGGCCGGTCGCGGCGGCCGCCGAGGGGTTCGCTGAGTGCTCCGACATGTCGCGAGACTATCGGCCACGGCCGGGCCCCGGCGGGTGAGGACCAGAAGACGCGCCGCCCGCCCGCCCGGTTCTGCCGGTGCCGGCAGAACCGGCTCCGGCCGGTTCGTCCGGGGTGATCGCCGCGCCGGGATCGCCGCCGAGCCCGGCCCGGGGCAGGCCGTCCCCCGGACTGCACGCCGCCACCGGCACCGGCAGCTCCCGGGTCGGCGGCGTCACCCGGGCGGCCGTGCTGCCGGCACCGGCAGTTCCCGGGTCGGCGTTGCCGTCGGCGCCCGCCGCCACCCGCCAGGTGTCCCGGCCGGCCGCTTTGGCGGCGTAGAGCGCCTCGTCGGCCGCCTCCAGCACCTGCTGGCCGGTGTCGGCATGGTCCGGGTAGACGGCGATGCCGATGGAGACCGTGACCGGGATGGCCTTCCGGACACCCGCGTGCCCCACCACGATGATCGGGGTGTCGCGGATGGCCGCGCCGAGCCGCTCGGCGACGATCGTCGCGCCCCGGGTGTCGGTCTCCGGCAGCAGCACCACGAACTCCTCGCCGCCATGGCGGAAGGCGAGGTCCACCTCGCGGATCTCGCCGCGTACCCGCCGAGCGAACTCGGCCAGCACGGTGTCCCCGGCGGCGTGCCCGTACGTGTCGTTGACCTTCTTGAACCGGTCCAGGTCGAGGGCGAGGAAACTCACCCGCCGTCCGAACCGGCTGGCCCGTTCCACCTCCCGGCGCAGCGACTCGCGCAGATAGCGGTAGTTCCACAGCCCGGTCAGCGGGTCGGTGAGCGACAGCCGCTGCACCTCCTCGTGGATCCGTACGTTGTCCACCGCCACCGCCGCGTGCCCGGCGAAGGTGCGCAGGGTGACCAGGTCGTCGTCGTCGAACTCCTCCCCGCCGAGCCGGTCGTAGAGGGCGAGCACGCCCACCGCCGGCCCCGCCGGCTCGACAGCAGGCCCGGCGCCGTCGGCAGGCTGGGCCGGGCCCGCCTCACCGGGCCTGGCGTCGGGAGCGGCGAACGGCACCGCGATGTACGTCCGGCAGCCCGGCTCACCGGACGGCACGGTCGCCGGCTCCATCCGGCCCCGGCTGGGCTGGCCGGTCGCCGCGACCGCGCCGACCACCCCGCTGCCCAACGGCACCCGCGGCGACCCGGTGCCGGGCCAGCACCCGTCGAGCCCCTCGGTGCACTGGGCGACGAGCACGCCGCCCTGCTCGGTGAGCAGCACCGCACCGGCCCGGGCACCGGTCGACGCGAGCGCGCTGTGCAGGATCACCCGCAGGATCCGTTGCAGATCGTGGGTGCTGGCCAGGGTGTCGCCGAGCACGGCGAGGTGTCCGCGCAGCTGGTCCCGGCTGCTGGCCAGCGCCGCCAGGTAGCCGCCGGTCTCGCGGGTCATCCGGTTGACCGCGCCGGCCAGCTGGCCGATCTCGTCGCCGCTGCGCACCGGCACCCGGGCAGTCAGGTCACCAGCGGCGACCCGGTCCACCGCGCCGGCCAGCTCCACCAACGGCCGGGTGGCCACCCGGGCCAGCCGCCAGGCGGCAGCCACCCCCAGCACGGCGGCCAGCAGCACCACGGCGACCAGCACCGCGTACAGCCCCGGCGGCTGGTCGCTGGGCACCGACAGCACCAGTGGCAGGGGTTGCCCGGCGACCGGGCCGGCCCGACGCACGTACCGACCGTCGGGGGTGCCGGTGACGCCTTCCTCGCCGAGGGACGCGGCGGCGGCGAGCACGGCGTCACGGCCACCGGCGGACTCGGTGGTGTGTGCCACCTGAATCGGCGGGGCGGCGCCGTCGAGCAGGGTCACCGCGACCCCGGTCACCGCCGCGAGCCGCGCGACCAGCCCGGGGTCGACCGGCTGCGCGGCGGTGACCGTGCCCAGCGCCGTGCCGGCGGAGTCGCGCAGCTCCACCCGGACCGCGAGCGCGCCGACGGTGCCGCCGGGCGGTGTCGACGCCGTACAGTCCCGCCAGGGCGCCGGCGGAGCGTCCGCGGTGGCGTAGCTGATCCGCCCGGTCGCTTCGGTGACCACCACGGCCGCGGCGAGCCCCCGGCTGACCATCTGGCTGGCGGCGCCGGCCTGGTCGGCGGCGAGGGCGACCGCGTCCGCGGCGGCACGCAGCTGCTGGCAGAGCGCGTCGATCGAGGTACGGACCGCGGTGGCGGCCACCGCCAGCCGCTCGGTGGCGCGGCTGCGGTCCACCGTCGCCACGGTGGAGGCGACGAAGACGGCACCGAGCAGGACCGGGCCGAACGCCACAGCCAGGAAGGCTGCGGTCAACCGCCCGCGTAGCGTCAACGCTTCCCCCCGGAAGTTGCGCGACCGTTGCTTGCGATGCTGACACAGAGCAATGGCGAGGCAAGCGTTGCGTAAGGAGTGTTGCGTGCCGGAATTTGCTGAGGGAGCGGAAGTGACGCATGACGCGAAGCGGACGGTGCGGGTGGAACTGCTCGCCCGTCGCCGGGCCCTGACCGAAGCCGGGCGACGGGCAGCCGCGGCGCGCGTCCAGGCCGAGCTGGTTGCCCTGGTACGCCGGCTGCGGCCGGCCCGGATGGCCACGTACGCGCCGGTCGGCAGCGAGCCGGGTGGCCTGGACCTGCCGGCGGTCCTCGCCGACGCGCTGCCCCCCGGGGCGGAGTTGCTGCTGCCGGTCCTCCGCGACGACCTGGACCTGGACTGGGCCGCCTGGGTCGGGCCGGCGGCGATGGTCGCTGCCGGCCGGGGCACCCGCGAACCGGACTCGCCCCGGCTCGGGGTGACCGCGATCACCACCGCCGAACTGGTCGTGCTGCCCGCGCTGGCCGTCGACCGCCGGGGCGTACGCCTGGGTCGCGGCGGCGGCTCGTACGACCGGGCCCTGGCCCGGGTGCCCGCGACCACGCTCACCGTGGTGCCGCTGTACGACGGCGAACTGCTGGACGCGCTGCCCGCCGAGCCGCACGACCTCCCGGTACGCGCGGTGGTCACACCGACCGGCGGCCTGCACGCGCTGGCGACCCCCTCGGGTGTCATGCCCCACACTTCCGCTGGACGAATCGGGGGGCGATGACGCACCATTGGCACTCGAATCCGTCGAGTGCCAACCGGCTGTGCCAGATCCGGAGGAGAACGTGCCCACGTACCAGTACGCCTGCACCGCGTGCGGTCACCAGCTCGAGGCGGTGCAGTCCTTCTCTGACGAGCCGCTGACCGACTGCCCGGCGTGCGAGGGGCGGCTGCGGAAGGTATTCAACTCCGTCGGCATCGTCTTCAAGGGCTCCGGCTTCTACCGCACCGACTCCCGCTCCTCCGGCTCGGACACCACGTCGAGCACCGCCGCGAGCAAGTCCGGCACGTCCGAGTCGTCGTCCTCCAGCTCGACGACGTCGACCTCGTCGCCGAGCACCGCGTCGTCCGGCTCGACCGGCTCGACCGGCGGATCTTCCAGCGGTTCGTCGGGCGGTTCCTCCGGCGGCGGCACGAGCAAGAAGCCGGCCGCGGCCAGCACCACCTGAGCCACCGTCCGTCCGGGCGGCGTCGATCCGCTTGCCGTTCCGGGTGGTCAAGCCCGCCGCGCGGGGGTCAGTCCCAGTGCGGCGGGCGCTCGGCGAGCAGCCAGTCGTCGTTGCCGCCGGCCCGCTCGCCCCAGCCCCGGTCGGTGTCGTCGGCGGTCTGCTCGGGCAGCACCACGAAGTCCTCGCTGAGGTCGACCGCGCGATCGTCGTCGCCCCGGCCGCCCGGATCCTGAACTGTCACGAGCGGCAAGGTTAACGCAGCTCGCCGCCGCGAGCGGTCGGGTCAACGCAGCCGCCCTCGCGAACCGGCATGGGTGCCGCAGCCATAGCCAGGCGCATATCGAAGGCGTGGCCCGGCCGGTTTTGTGCCGCAGGGGGTGGCACGGTACCTCACCAGCGTGATTTCACACCGACATATTTATGTCGGTGTGAAATCACGCTGGTGAGGGTTTCAGGCCTCGGCCGGGTCATTGGGGTTGGCGGGCACTGAGTCCGACCGCCACGACCGTACTGCCGGTTGTCACAGCGCCGGAACGCCGCTACCGCCGCCCGACATCTCACCGCCGAGATCGGCACAGAGTCAGGGCGCGAACCACGAGGGTGACGGTCCGCAGACGCGACCGACATCGGACGCGCGGATCGGCGGCGCGGCCTGACCGCGCGGCGGTGGGGTGATTGGTAGCGTCGGACGGCGTGACGACGCCCCGACCCGGCCCGGCCTCCGACGAGCAGTGGCGCCGACCCGACACCGGCGACGGGTCCACCCC
>NZ_POTY01000115.1 GCF_003236315.1 Micromonospora craterilacus | reverse complement strand
GCCCTGGAGTGTCCCGATGTCCACCACGCGCGCGGCCCCCGAACCGGCCACCCGGCGTCCCCGGCCCGCCCCGAGCCGGCGGTCGACCTGGCGTGACCGGCTGCACCGCTTCGACGTGCGGTACATGCCGTACCTGGTGATCGCCCCGTTCTTCCTGCTCTTCTTCGTCTTCGGGCTCTTCCCGATGATCTTCAACGGGGTGGTGGCGCTGCGCCACTGGCGCCTGGACGACCCGGACCTGACCGGCTGGGCCGGCACCGAGAACTTCCGTCGACTGTTCACCGACGGCGACTTCGGCAACGCGCTCTACAACACCTTCGGCATCTTCCTGCTCTCCACCGTCCCGCAGCTGCTGCTCGCGCTGGTCATCGCGTCGATGCTGAATCGCCGGCTGCGGGCGCAGAGCTGGTGGCGGGTCAGCGCCCTGCTGCCGTACATCACCCCGATCACCGCGTCCACGTTGGTCTTCAACGTCTTCTTCTCCCGGGACTTCGGGATGGCCAACTGGGCACTCGGCCTGATCGGCATCGGTACCGAGAACCCGATCGACTGGCGGGCGGACAAGCTGCACTCCTGGATCGCCATCGCCACCATGGTCAACTGGAAGTGGATCGGCTACAACGCCCTGCTGTACCTGGCCGCGATGCAGTCCATCCCGCGCGACGTCTACGAGGCGTCGGCCCTCGACGGGGCCGGCCCGTGGCGCCAACTCTGGCGGATCACCGTGCCGATGATCCGCCCGGTGGTGATCTTCACCGTGGTGCTGTCCACCATCGGCGGACTGCAACTGTTCACCGAGCCGATGCTCTTCGACCTCAACGCGCAGACCGCCCGGGGCGGTGCCGGCGGTGAGTGGCAGACCGTCGCGCAGCTGATCTACAAGGTGGGCTGGAAGGACCTCAACCTCGGCTACGCCGCCGCGATGTCCTGGGCGCTGTTCCTCATCATCCTCGTGGTCGCCGCCCTGAACACCCTGTTGACCAACCGTCTGTCGGGGGGACGCAAATGAGCCTGCTGGAGCGACCCCGGAAAGCCGCGCCGGTGCCGCACGAGGGACGGCGACGCGCCGTCCTGCTGGGCCGGGCCCCGCAGGACACCCCGGCCGGGGTCTGGACCTACCTGTTCCTGTCGGTGACCGCCCTGTTCGCGGCTTTCCCGCTGTACTGGATGTTCGTCATCTCGACCAGCAGCGACGAGGCGACCTCGAAGTTGCCGCCGGCGGTGGTCCCAGGCGACCAGTTCCTGGTGAACCTGGACGAGGTCTTCTCCCTCCAGGACGTCTACTTCGCCGCCTCCCTGGTGAACAGCGTCATCGTCGCCACCGTGGTGACCGCCTCGGTGCTGTTCTTCTGCTCGCTGGCCGGGTTCGCCTTCGCGAAGCTGCGCTTCCGGGGCAGCCGGGCGTTGCTGCTCTTCGTGATCCTCACCCTGACCGTGCCCAACCAGCTCGGCGTGGTGGCGCTCTACATCGTGATGGGCAAGCTGGGCTGGAACGGCACCCTGCTGGCGGTGATCGTGCCCGGCCTGGTCACCGCGTTCGGCGTGTTCTACATGCGACAGTTCATCGTCAACACGGTGCCCGACGAGCTGGTCGAGTCGGCCCGGGTCGACGGTGCCACCACCATGCGGGTCTACTGGAACATCGTGCTGCCGGCGGTACGCCCGGCGCTGGCGGTGCTCGGCCTGCTGACCTTCGTGGCCACCTGGAACGACTTCCAGTGGCCCCTGATCACGTTGAACGGCACCGACTACCCCACCTCGATGGTGGCCATCTCCGACCTGGCCAGCGGTAACTACGTCATCTACCGGCGGGTGCTGGCCGGCGCGTTCGTGGCCACCATGCCACTGTTGATCATGCTCGTCATCGGCGGTCGGCAGATCGTCCGCGGAATCATGGAAGGCGCGGTGAAGTCTTGAGCGACGCACGGGGGGCCGGTCCGCACCGGCAGGCGCTGCACGACGGCTGGACCCTGCGGGCGGTGTCCGGCCGCCAGGCCCCGCCCGAGGTCGACGGCCGGGCGGTGCCGGCCACCGTCCCCGGCTGCGTGCACACCGACCTGCTCGCGGCCGGGCTGATCCCGGACCCGTACCTGGACGACAACGAGACCGCGCTGGCCTGGATCGGCCGCACCGACTGGGTGTACGAAAACACCTTCGACCGGCCGGCCGGCGACCACCAGCGCCTCGACCTGGTCTGCGCCGGGCTGGACACGGTCGCCACCATCACCCTCAACGGCGTCGAGGTCGGCCGCACCGAGAACATGCACCGCAGCCACCGCTTCGACGTCACGTCGCTGCTCCGCGCCGAGGACAACACCCTGGCCGTACGCTTCGACTCCGCCTACCGGTACGCCGAGGCACACCGGGACCGGCTCGGTGACCGGCCCAACTCGTACCCGGAGCCGTTCCAGTTCATCCGCAAGATGGCCTGCAACTTCGGCTGGGACTGGGGCCCCACGCTGGTCACCGCGGGCATCTGGCAGGAGATCGGCCTGCACGGGTGGTCGGTTGCCCGACTCGCCTCGGTCCGCCCGCTGGTGACCGTGGACGGCGGCGACGGGCGGGTGGCGGTGCACGTCGAGGTGGACCGGGCCGCCGAGCTGCCGCTCGCCGTGCGGGCGCAGGTGGCCGGGCAGACCGCCGAGGTGACGATCCCGGCGGGGAAGCGGGCGGCCGAGCTGACCCTCACCGTCACCGAACCCGAGCTGTGGTGGCCCCGAGGCTACGGCGGGCAGCCCCGCTACGAGCTGACGGTGACCCTGCACGGGCCCGACGGCGACACCCTCGACGAGTGGCACCGGCGGATCGGGTTCCGCACGGTGCGCCTGGACACCACGCCCGACGCCCAGGGCGCCCCGTTCGCCCTGCACGTCAACGAGGTGCCGGTCTTCGTCCGCGGGGTGAACTGGATCCCCGACGACGTCTTTCCCAGCCGGGTCACCCGGGAACGCCTCGCGCACCGCTTCGACCAGGCCGAAGGCGCGAACGTCAACCTGCTGCGGATCTGGGGCGGCGGCCGGTACGAGTCGGCGGACTTCTACGACCTGGCCGACGAGCGTGGCCTGCTGGTGCAGCAGGACTTCCTCTTCGCCTGCGCGGCGTACCCGGAGGAGGAGCCGTTCGGCACCGAGGTGGCCGCCGAGGCCGCCGAGCAGATCGTCCGGCTGGCCAGCCACCCGTCGCTGGTGTTGTGGACCGGCAACAACGAGAACATCTGGGGTTGGCACGACTGGGACTGGCAGGAACCGCTGGCCGGGCGCAGTTGGGGGCGCGGCTACTACCTTGAGCTGCTGCCCCGGCTCGTCGCCGAGCTGGATTCGACCCGCCCGTACTGGCCGGGCAGCCCGTACTCGGGCAACGAGGAGATCCACCCCAACGACCCGGCGTACGGCACCACGCACATCTGGGACGTGTGGAACACCGACGACTACCCGAAGTACCGCGAGTACGTGCCCCGGTTCGTGGCCGAGTTCGGCTATCAGGCCCCGCCGGCATACGCGACCCTGCGCCGGGCGTTGTCCGACGAGCCTCTCGCCCACGACTCGCCGGGCATGGCGCACCACCAGAAGGCCGCCGACGGTGACCGGAAACTGCGTCGGGGGCTGGACGCGCACCTGCCCGAGCCGCGCAACTTCGACGACTGGCACTACCTGACCCAGCTCAACCAGGCCCGAGCCGTCCAGCTCGGGGTGGAACACTTCCGCTCCCACCGGGGCGTGTGCATGGGCACCATCGTCTGGCAGCTCAACGACTGCTGGCCGGTCACCTCGTGGGCCGCCGTCGACGGCGACGGCCGGCGTAAGCCGCTCTGGTACGCGCTGCGCCGGGCGTACGCCGACCGACTCCTCACCATCCAGCCCCGCGACGCCGGCTTGGCCGGTAACGGTGGCTTGGCAGTGGTGGCGGTCAACGACGGTGGGCGTCCGTGGCGGGCGTCGGTGACGGTCACCCGGCTCACCCTGGCCGGGGAGCCCCGGGCGAAGGCCACCCTGGAGCTGGACCTGCCCGCGTACGCGACGGTGACCCTGCCGCTGTCGGCGGAGCTGGCCCGGCCCGACGAGGCCCGAGCCGAGCTGCTGGTCGCCGAGGCCGGTGACCGGGCCGGGCGGGCGTTGTGGTTCTTCGCCGAGGACCGCGACGTGCGGTGGCCGCCGCCGGCCCTGGTGGCCGTGGTGGAACCGTTCGACGGCGGCCAGCGGGTACGCGTGACCGCCCGCACGATCCTGCGCGACCTGACCATCTACCCGGACCGCCTCGACCCCTTCGCCCAGGTCGACGAGGCGCTGGTGACGTTGCTGCCGGGCGAGGCGGCGACCTTCACCGTGCGCTCCGACGCCCCGCTCGACCCGGCCGCCCTGACGGCCCGCCCGGTGCTGCGCTGCGTGAACGACTGAAAGGAAGGGCCCCTTCTTAACGCCTCCGGTATAGGAAGGGGCCCCTCTTAACATCAGCCGGCTCGTGAATTGAAGAATCCTGCAAGTGCTAAAGTTGTCAAGGGCGTCGCCGGGTGGCGGCGCGGTAAGGAGGGACGCGGCGTGTCCGTGCCGCTGTACCAGGCCAAGGCGGAGCTGTTCCGCACCCTCGGGCACCCCGTCCGCATCCGGGTGCTGGAGCTGCTCCAGGACGGCCCGAAGCCGGTGCGCGATCTGCTCGCCGCCATCGACGTCGAGGCGTCCAACCTCTCCCAGCAGCTCGCCGTGCTGCGCCGGGCCGGCATGGTCACCTCGTACCGCGACGGCTCCCTGGTGATGTACGCGCTCAGCACCCCCGACGTCGCCGACCTGCTGGCCGCCGGGCGGCGAATCCTCGGCGCGGTGCTCACCGACCGGGACGCCCTTCTCGACGAGCTGCGCGCCGGCGGACGGGACGGGTGAGCGGCACGCAGGCGTCGCTCGCCGGCACCACCCGGTCGGCCGTGGCCACGCTCGGGCGCCGTCTCGTCGACCTGCTGCCGGGCCGCGCCGACTGGCAGGCGGTACGGCGCGCGCCCCGCCGTGACCTCGTCGCCGGGCTCACCGTGGCCGTGGTGGCGCTGCCGCTGGCGCTCGCCTTCGGCGTCACCTCGGGGCTCGGCGCGGAAGCCGGCCTGGTGACCGCGGTGGTCGCCGGCGCGGTGGCGGCCGTCTTCGGCGGCTCGAACCTCCAGGTCTCCGGCCCGACCGGCGCCATGACCGTGGTGCTGGTGCCGATCGTGCAGCAGTTCGGGTCGGCCGGCGTGCTGATGGTCGGCGCGCTGGCCGGGCTGATCCTGGTCGCCCTGGCCCTCGCCCGCCTTGGCCGCTACGTGCGGTACCTTCCGGTGCCGGTGATCGAGGGCTTCACCGCCGGCATTGCCGTGGTCATCGCCCTGCAACAGGTGCCAGCCGCGCTCGGTGTCACCGATGCGGACGGCGAGCGGGTCTGGGCGGTGGCCGCCGACGCGGTCACCCGCTTCGTCGTACAGCCTCGGCCGGCCGCCCTCGCGGTGGCCCTCGGCGTCGCGGCGGTGATGCTGATCGGCGCCCGATGGCGGCCCGGCCTGCCGTTCTCGCTGTTCGCGGTGGCCGCCGCCACGCTGCTCGCCGAACTCGTACCGGTCGATCTGGTCCGAATCGGCGCGCTGCCACAGGGCCTGCCCGCGCCGTCGCTGGACTTCCTGGACCTCGGCGCGGTGGGCGTGCTGCTGCCCGCCGCGCTCGCGGTGGCGGCGCTGGCCGCGCTGGAGAGCCTGCTCTCGGCCACCGTCGCCGACGGGATGACCGTCGGCCAGCGGCACGACCCGGATCGGGAACTCTTCGGGCAGGGGCTGGCCAACCTGGCGTCACCGTTGTTCGGCGGCATCCCGGCGACTGCGGCCATCGCGCGTACCGCCGTCAACGTGCGGGCCGGCGCGGTGTCGAAGCTGGCCGCGTTGACCCACGCGGTGGCCCTCGCCGGGATCGTGCTGGCCGCCGCTCCGCTGGTCGGCCGCATCCCGCTGGCGGCGCTCGCCGGCGTGCTGCTGGCCACCACCGTACGGATGGTCGAGGCCGCGTCGCTGTGGGCGCTGGCCCGGGCGACCCGGGGCGACGCGCTGGTGCTGGTCCTCACCTTCGCCGTCACCGTCATCTGGGACCTGGTCACCGCCGTCGCCGTGGGCGTCGGCGTGGCCGTCGTGGTGGCGCTGCGAGCGGTGGCCCGCAGCGCCCGGCTGGAACAGGTCCCGCTCGACTCCAGCGAGCACACCGCCGAGGAACAGGCGTTGCTCGCCGAGCACATCGTGGCCTACCGGCTGGACGGGCCGCTCTTCTTCGCCGCCGCACACAACTTCCTGTTGCGACTCTCCGACGTCGCTGACGTGCGGGTGGTCATCCTGCGGATGTCCCGGGTCTCCACCATCGACGCCACCGGCGCCCAGGTCCTCGGCGACGCCGTCCGCCGGCTTCAGGGGCGCGGGATCACCGTGCTGCTCTCGGGCATCGTGCCCGGCCACGGTGAGGTGCTGGACACCCTCGGCGTGGCCGACCAGCTACGCCGCGACGGGCTGGTCTTCGCCGACACCCCGACCGCCATCGCGTACGCCCGCGGCATCGCGCTGCCCTCGACGGACGCCTGCGCCCCGGAGGCCAACCGATCCTGATCCGCCGCCCGGCCCGTCGCCGGAGAGCGTCACGTACGAGGTCTCCGGCCCAGGACGATGTCCTGGGCCGGAGCACTGCTGTGGATGCGGTTCCGATCAGACGAAGTTCACGTCGCTGCACCACATGTAGGTCTGGTCCATGTGTGATGCCTGCCAGATGACGAACACGACGTGGTGTCCGGTGTATCCGGAGGTCGAGATGTTGAACGAGATGTTCTGTGACGGTGCGTAGCGGCCGGTCTGCGTGATGAAGTCGAGGTTGCCCCAGCCGAGCTGCTGGGTGGCCGGGTTGAACCCCTGCTTGCTCACGTAGACCCGGAAGTAGTCAGCGCCGTGGCTGGCCTGGTCGTACAGGTGGACAGTGAAGTTGCGGCTGATGTTGGTGCGCCTCCACTGGCCCGGCTGGTTCAGGCTGTTGTTCCGGGAAAGACCGTTGCTGCACAGCTGTCCGTCGGGGGTGCGGCCCTGGAAGTTCCCCCCGAGGCCGTCGCGCAGCTGGCTCATCCAGTTCCACATGGTGTCGGGGTTGGCCTGGAACGCCCGCCAGCACATGGGGTCCTGTTGCTGCATGGCCGGGTTCATGTGGTTGTTGCCCCAGGCTTGCCAGCACTGGTAGGCGCGGGATGCCGGGTTGATGATGGTGCCGTGGGCCTGGGCTGCGCCGCTCCAGGGCAGCACGCCGACCAGCATCGTGAGCAGTACGACGAGCACTCGAACGGGCTGGCGGACGGCTGACCGCGATGGCCCGCCGGATTGATCAGACTTGCGTGCACGCATGGTGCATCCTCCGTTCTCGACGTCAGGGGGATGGGAGCGCTTCCAACAACCAGCAGAGCATCGACATCTGTGAATGTCAACATTGATGTTGGTGTGTCGAGGCATTCCGGAAATTACCGGTCGTGACGAGGGTCGTCGATGTTGCCCGAGTGAGACCAGGCGTGCTGGAATGGTTCACATCGCCGCAGCGCGGGGGCAACCGCGCTGGGAACGGCCAGCACGGGAGCATCGCAGTGCCGGCAGCGCGCCGCCCTGGTAGGCGCGGGCCGCACAGTCGGGCCATCTCGACGACGACGGGCAGGTATCCCCCGGGCAGGGTGTCCCCGCCGTTCGTGTCCACCGGTACGTGTCCCATTGCGGCCGACGCGTTCGCCACTGACACGCCGGAGGCGTCCGATCCGATCTGCCAACGCATCAGAACCGGCGACGAGGTGAGAAGTAGTCATGATTTCCCGGGAAAGCTTCGCGGGGTGGTACCGAAACCGCTACCTGGGGGTGGCGGCGATCCTGGCGGTAACTGCCGGTTTGGTCGTACTGGTCAACTCGGGCGGCTCGGAGGCGGAGCCGGTTGATCTGCAAGGGCAGATCATGACCCGGATGCGTACCACGCTCGAACAGACGGACCCGGGGCAGCACAACCATGCCGGACACAATGTCCAGCAGGTGGCCGACGAGGGGGAGACGAAGCCGGCGGTGATCTGCGGGGTCCACGTCTACGGCTACGAGCCGGCCGAGGTCACCGCGTTCGCCGACGTGCGGACGGTCTACGGCTTCCACCTCTGTGGGGTCGCCGAGCAGAAGCGCCCCTGGGACGTGGCGGTCAAGCTGGCCGGTCCGGTGATCCTGGACATGTCCACCGAGCCTCCGGGCATCCAGGTGGTCGAGGCGACCGAGGACGTCATCTTCGTCGACCGGCTCCGGCAGATGTTCCCGGCCAAGTACGCGGAGCCGGCGCTCAAGGAGGCGCTGGCCCCCGCGGAAATGGCCGACCTGCGCCGCCGGTACGACGCCGCAGCGGGCTTTTGACCATGCTGGACGGCGTACGCCTGGCCCTTCCTTTCACTCGGGCACGCGGCGGTAGGCGCCGTCGCTGGCCGAGGTGGCCATCGAGGCGTACGCGCGCAGCGCCGCGGAGACCGGGCGCTGCCGGTCGACCGGGGTGTACGGGCGGTCCCGCTTCTCCTGCGCGACCCGGCGGGCGTCCAGCACGTCGGCCGGCACGTTCAGCTCGATCGACCGGTTCGGGATGTCGATGACGATCTCGTCGCCGGGCTCGACCAGCGCGATCAGCCCGCCGGAGGCCGCCTCGGGGGAGACGTGCCCGATGGACAGCCCCGAGGTGCCGCCGGAGAACCGGCCATCGGTGAGCAGCGCGCAGGCCCGGCCCAGCCCCCGGCCCTTGAGGAACGAGGTGGGGTAGAGCATCTCCTGCATGCCGGGGCCACCCTTGGGGCCCTCGTAGCGGATCACCACCACGTCCCCGGCGACGACCTCCTTGGCCAGGATCGCGGTGACCGCGTCGTCCTGCGACTCGTACACCTTGGCCGGGCCGCGGAAGGTCAGGCACTCCTCGGGCACCCCGGCGGTCTTCACCACGCAGCCGTCCGGCGCGAGGTTGCCGGCGAGGATGGCCAGCCCGCCGTCGGCGCTGTACGCGTGCTCACCGTCGCGGATGCAGCCGTCGGCGGCGTCGGTGTCCAGCGACGACCAGCGGTTGCTGGTGGAGAACGGCTCGGTGGTACGCACCCCGCCCGGCGCGGCGTGGAACAGCTCGACCGCCGCCGGGATGGCCGACCCGCCGCGCACGTCCCAGTCGGCCAGCCAGCGTTCCAGCGAGGGGGAGTGCACCGCGTGCACGTCCCGGTGCAGCAGGCCGGCGCGGTCCAGTTCGCCGAGGATGGCCGGGATGCCGCCGGCCCGGTGCACGTCCTCCATGTGGTACTGCGGCGAGTTCGGGGCGACCTTGGCCAGGCACGGCACCCGGCGGGAGATCGCGTCGATGTCGGCGACGGTGAAGTCCAGCTCGGCCTCGCGGGCGGCGGCCAGCAGGTGCAGGATGGTGTTGGTCGAGCCGCCCATCGCCACGTCCAGCGCGACGGCGTTCTCGAACGCGGCCCGGGAGGCCACCACCCTCGGCAGCACCGAGGCGTCGTCGTGGTCGTACCACCGCTTGGCGATCTGGACGGCGGTGCGCCCGGCCTCGACGAACAGCGACCGCCGCGCGGCGTGGGTGGCCAGCGTCGAGCCGTTGCCCGGCAGCGCCAGCCCGATCGCCTCGGTGAGGCAGTTCATCGAGTTCGCGGTGAACATGCCCGAGCAGGAGCCGCAGGTGGGGCAGGCGGAACGCTCGATCTCGCCGAGCTGGTCGTCGGTGACCGCCTCGTTGGAGGAGGCGATCATCGCGTCGATCAGATCGATCTTCGAGTGGACGATCCCCTCGATCGCCACCGTCTTGCCGGCCTCCATCGGGCCGCCGGAGACGAACACGGTCGGGATGTTCAGCCGCAGCGCGGCCAGCAGCATCCCCGGCGTGATCTTGTCGCAGTTGGAGATGCAGACCAGCACGTCCGCGCAGTGCGCGTTGACCATGTACTCCACCGCGTCGGCGATCAGCTCCCGGCTGGGCAGGGAGTAGAGCATGCCGCCGTGGCCCATGGCGATGCCGTCGTCGACCGCGATGGTGTTGAACTCCCGGCCCACCCCGCCGGCCTCGGCCACCGCGTCGGCGACCAGGCCGCCGAGGTCCTTGAGGTGTACGTGCCCCGGGACGAACTGGGTGAAACTGTTCGCGATGGCGACGATCGGCTTGCCGAAGTCGTCGTCGGTCATCCCGGTGGCCCGCCACAGGGCCCGGGCGCCGGCCATCGTCCGGCCGTGCGTGGAGGTCTTCGACCGCAGCTCAGGCATACGTACCAGTCTTGCACCGGCGACCCGGTACCGGACAGGTGCGCGCACCGTGTCCCAACAGATGCACACCCGGTCCCCGCGGCAAGCGCGCATCCGGCAAAGTTGGGGGCGTGCACACACCCCCGGGCATGATCGGCGCCGCGGTGCTGAGCGCGCTGGTCGCCGTCGTGGCCGGTGTGCTGCTGGCCGCTGCCGCCCGGCACCGGGTCGGCCCGCACCGCCAGGCGTACGCGCTGCTCGCCGTCGCCGGCGCGGTCGCCGTGCTGACCCTGCTGGCCGGGGTGGCCGTCGTGCTGAGCGCCGGCGGGCACTGGGCACACGAGCAGTCGCAGCGCACCGGATGGGCGACGCTGGTCGCGCTCGGCACGGCGGTGAGCGGGCTGCTCTTCTGCGTCGGCCTGCTCCGGATGCCCGGGGTGGCCGGCTCGGCGGGCTCGGCCGTCCGGCTCACCCTGGACGGCGTGATCGTCGGCACGGCGCTCTGGTTCGTCGGCTGGGTGCTGTTCTCCGAGCCGACCCGGCTGCTCGGCGACGCCACCCCGACGGCCTGCCCGGCGATCCTGCTCGCCTCGGTCAGCGCGGCCCTGAGCACCGGCCTCGCCGCGATCATGGTCTTCCGCACCCCACCGCCCCGGCGCTGCCTCGCCGTGCTGGCCGCCGGCATCACCGTGGCGACCTGCGGTGGGCTCGCCGTCGCCGCCGGGCTCTGCCAGGCCGGCTCCGGCGCGACCTCGATCGCTGCGGTGGTGCTCGCCGCGGGTCTGCTGACCGTCGCGGTGGCCGTCCACCGGATCGACCCGCCCGGCCAGGTCGCCATCGACGTGATCCGTCGCGACGGCGAGTACGCGTTCGTCCCGATGGTCGCCATGGCCACCTCGGCGATGTACCACCTCCTCCAGGACGGCCGGTTCGACGCGCTGGGCATCGTCGCCGGCAGCGTCGAGGGTTTCGCCCTGGTGGCCCGGCAGTACCTCACCCTGCACGAGGTCCGGGCCTACGCCCGCCGGCTCGCCGAGCGGGAGGCGCACTTCCGACAGCTCGCGCACACCGACGCGCTCACCGGCCTGGCCAACCGGCGGGCCCTGTTGCAGGCCCTGCACCGCTACGCCGAGGCCGGCACCCCCTGCGTCCTGCTCGGCCTCGACCTCGACGGCTTCAAGAACGTCAACGACATGCGCGGCCACGACGTCGGCGACGCGGTGCTGGCCGAGGTCGGCCAACGGCTGCGCGGCAACCTGCGCCCCGGCGACCTCGCCGCCCGCCTCGGCGGGGACGAGTTCGCGGTGCTCATGCACGGCGGCCCGATCGAGGCGGGGGTGGTTGCCGAGCGGCTGTTGGGCGTGCTCGGTCGCTCCTACGAGCAGCCCGAGGGGCCGGTCTTCCTCTCGGTCAGCATCGGCCTGGCGGGCTGGGCCAGCGAGCCCGACGTCGAGCTGTTGCTGCGCCACGCGGATCTCGCGCTGCGCTACGCGAAGCAGCGCGGCAAGAACCGGATCGAGCGCTACGACGGCGCGTACGACCGGCTGCTGCGCCGGCGTACCACGCTGGAGCACGAGCTGCGCGGCGCGATCGAACGCGACGAGCTGCGGTTGGTCTTCCAGCCGGTGGCCTCGCTGCCGTCGGTGCGCCCGGTCGGCGCGGAGGCGCTGCTCCGCTGGCACCACCCCGCGCTGGGCAACATCCGCCCGGACGAGTTCATCCCCCTCGCCGAGGAGTGCGGGATGATCGCGAAGCTCGGCGCATGGGTGCTGCACCAGTCCTGTCACCAGCTGTCCCGCTGGCTGGCCGAGGGGCACGACGTCTGGGTGTCGGTCAACGTCTCCCCGCGTGAGCTGCACGCCCCCGAGTACGTGGTGCAGGTGGCCGAGGCGCTGCGCGCCCACCACGTGCCGCCGCAGCGGTTGGTGCTGGAGGTCACCGAGCACGCGGTCGCCACCGACCTCGACGAGCTGATCCGGCGGCTGACCGCGCTGCGGCTGACCGGCGTGCGGATCGCCCTGGACGACTTCGGCGCCGGCTACTCCTCGCTGGGCCAGCTGCGCCGGCTGCCGATCGACATCCTCAAGATCGACCACAGCCTGGTGGCCGAGCACGAGCCGGTCCGGCCGGTCGGGCGGGACGGCCCGGCCTTCGCCCCGATGGTCGACATCGTCATGCGGCTGGGTCATCAGCTCGGCTTGGAGGTCATCGCCGAGGGGGTCACCACGCCCACCGAGTTGGCCGCGGTGGTGGCCGCCGGTTGCCGGTTCGGTCAGGGTGCGTTGTTCGGCTGGGGCGTACCGGCCGAGCACCTGGAGGCGATGCTGGAGGCGGCGTCCTCGCCGGGCGCCCGGCCGGCCCGCCCGGCACCGGAGGAGGCCCCGGCCGCGCCCCCGCCCCGGTCACCCGTCCCACTCTCCGGTCAGGGCGTCCCCGAGCACGTCACGCCAGGTGTCGGCGGCGTGCCGGGAACGGCGCGCCGAGAACCGTGAACCAAAATGTGGGATCAGTTGACTCATCGCGTGAGATGCGTCAGTCTTGAGCCCATGTCGTCGTACCGGTCGCTGCGAGTACTTACCTGAGCGCACTCCCTGATTGAGAGTGCGCTGGCCCCGTGCATCTGGCACGAGGGCCTTTTTCTTGCCGTCGAACCCATCGGATGCCGGCTTTCCGCCCGCGTTCCACCTTGTGAGCAGCCCCACCCACTCCAGCCGAAGGCCAACCGCCATGACGAGACCCACGCCAGAGACCCTCGCCCACTCCGTGCGCCGGGCCCGCAACGCCGCCGACGCCGCGGGCGACGCCGACCAGACCCGCGCCGCCGCCACGCCGGCCGCCCCGGCGGTACGCCCCGCCCCGGCCCAGGTCTCGGGCGCCGGCTCGCTCGTGCGCTCCCTGGAGGCGCTCGACGTCGACGTCGTCTTCGGCATCCCGGGTGGCGCGATCCTGCCCGCGTACGACCCGCTCTACGACTCGACGGTCCGGCACATCCTGGTCCGCCACGAGCAGGGCGCGGGCCACGCGGCCACCGGATACGCCCAGGCCACCGGCCGGGTCGGGGTGTGCATCGCCACCTCCGGTCCGGGCGCCACGAACCTGGTCACCCCGATCGCCGACGCGTATATGGACTCGGTGCCGCTGGTGGCGATCACCGGCCAGGTGGCCCGTCCCGCGATCGGCACCGACGCCTTCCAGGAGGCGGACATCCAGGGCATCACGCTGCCGATCACCAAGCACAACTTCCTGGTGCAGGACGCCAGCGAGATCCCGCGGGTGCTGGCCGAGGCGTTCCACCTGGCCTCGACCGGACGGCCCGGCCCGGTCCTGGTGGACATCCCGAAGGACGTCCTCCAGGCGCCGACCACCTTCGCCTGGCCACCCACCCTGGATCTGCCCGGCTACCGACCCACCCTGCACCCGCACGGCAAGCAGATCCGCGAGGCGGCGCGGTTGATGAGCGGGGCCCGCCGCCCGGTGCTCTACGTCGGCGGCGGCGTGCTCAAGGCCGGTGCCACCGAGGGCCTGCGCCGGCTGGCCGAGTTGACCGGCATCCCGGTGGTGACCACGCTGATGGCGTTGGGCGCGTTCCCCGACTCGCACCGGCAGCACCTGGGCATGCCCGGTATGCACGGCACCGTCGCCGCGGTCTACGGCCTGCAGAAGGCCGACCTGATCGTGGCGCTCGGTGCCCGGTTCGACGACCGGGTCACCGGCAAGCTGGACTCGTTCGCCCCGGACGCCACCGTGGTGCATGCCGACATCGACCCGGCCGAGATCGGCAAGAACCGGCACGCGGACGTGCCGATTGTCGGCGACGCCCGGCACGTCATCGACGAACTGCTCGCGGCGGTCACCGCCGAGCAGGCGGCCGGGCGCGGCATCGATCTCGCCGACTGGTGGGCCCAGCTCGACGACCTGCGCGAGCGGTACCCGCTGGGCTACGAGGAGCCGGCCGACGGCACCCTCTCCCCGCAGTACGTGATCAAGCGGCTGGGCGAGATCGCCGGGTCGGACGCGATCTATGTGGCCGGCGTCGGCCAGCACCAGATGTGGGCCTCCCAGTTCATCTCGTACGAGAAGCCGCAGACCTGGCTGAACTCCGGCGGCCTCGGCACCATGGGCTACGCGGTGCCGGCGGCGATGGGCGCCAAGGTCGGCAAGCCCGACACGGTGGTCTGGGCGATCGACGGCGACGGCTGCTTCCAGATGACCAACCAGGAGTTGGCCACCTGCGCGTTGGAGGGCATCCCGGTCAAGATCGCCGTGATCAACAACGGCAACCTCGGCATGGTGCGCCAGTGGCAGACCTTGTTCTACGGCGAGCGCTACTCCAACACCGACCTGGGCACCCACAAGCACCGCATCCCGGACTTCGTCAAGCTCGCCGAGGCGCTCGGCTGCGTCGGGCTGCGCTGCGAGACCGCCGAGGACGTGGACCGGACCATCGAGGCGGCGATGTCCATCAACGACGCGCCGGTGGTCATCGACTTCGTGGTCGGCAAGGACGCCATGGTCTGGCCGATGGTCGCCGCCGGTACCAGTAACGACGAGATCATGTTCGCCCGCGGCGTCCGCCCGGCCTTCGACGAGGATGACATCTAAATGACCATGCACACGCTGAGCGTCCTGGTGGAGAACAAGCCGGGCGTCCTGGCCCGGGTCTCCGGGCTGTTCTCCCGGCGCGGCTTCAACATCGACAGTCTCGCCGTCGGCGAGACCGAGAATCCGGACGTCTCGCGGATCACGATCGTGGTCAACGCCGAGTCCTCCCCGCTGGAACAGGTCACCAAGCAGCTCAACAAGCTGGTCAACGTGCTCAAGATCGTCGAGCTGGATTCGTCCGTCTCGGTCGCCCGCGAGTTGCTGCTGGTGAAGGTGCGCGCCGACCGCAGCGCCCGCGCCCAGGTCCTGGAGACGGTCAACCTGTTCCGCGCCCGGGTGGTCGATGTGGCCGCCGACACCCTCACCATCGAGGCGACCGGCACCCCGGACAAGCTCGACGCGCTGCTGCGCGACCTGGAGCCCTTCGGCATTAAGGAAATGGTCCAGTCGGGCCTGGTGGCGATCGGGCGTGGCTCCCGCGCCATCACCGCCGGCCCGGCCCTCCGGGCCGCCTGATCCACCTGTTGGCCGGCCCGTGCCGGCCGCCTGAACCAACGAGCAACGACGGGCCGAAACGGCCGCCGTACGAAAGGGAAGTCATGAGCGTTGAGGTGTACTACGACGACAACGCCGACCTGAGCCTGATCCAGGCGAAGAAGGTCGCCGTGATCGGGTACGGCAGCCAGGGCCACGCCCACGCGCTGTCGCTGCGCGACTCCGGGGTCGACGTGGTGATCGGCCTGCCGGAGGGCTCGAAGAGCCGGCCGAAGGCCGAGGAGCAGGGCCTGCGGGTGCTCACCCCGGCCGAGGCGGCGGCCGAGGCCGACGTGATCATGGTGCTGGCGCCGGACACCGCCCAGCGCCACATCTACGCCGAGTCGATCGCGCCGAACCTGGCCCCCGGCAAGGCGCTGTTCTTCGGGCACGGCTTCAACATCCGGTACGGGCTGATCAAGCCGCCGGCCGAGGTGGACGTGGCCATGGTCGCGCCGAAGGGCCCCGGCCACCTGGTCCGCCGGCAGTACGTCGACGGCAAGGGCGTGCCCTGCCTGGTCGCCGTCGAGCAGGACGCCAGCGGAGCGGCCTTCGCGCTGGCGCTGTCGTACGCCAAGGGCATCGGGGGCACCCGGGCCGGCGCGATCCGGACGACCTTCACCGAGGAGACCGAGACCGACCTCTTCGGTGAGCAGGCGGTGCTCTGCGGTGGCGCGGCGGCGCTGGTGCAGACCGGTTTCGAGGTGCTCACCGAGGCCGGCTACGCCCCCGAGGTGGCCTACTTCGAGTGCCTGCACGAGCTGAAGCTCATCGTCGACCTGATGTACGAGGGCGGCATCGCCCGGATGCGCTACAGCGTCTCCGACACGGCCGAGTACGGCGACCTCTCCCGGGGCCCGCGGGTCATCGACAGCCGGGTCAAGGAGGAGATGCGCAAGATCCTCGGTGAGATCCAGTCCGGCGAGTTCGCCCGCGAGTGGGTGGCCGAGGACGAGGCCGGGCGGCCGAACTTCAGTAAGTGGCGGGCCGAGGGCGCGGCGCACCCGATCGAGGAGACCGGCGCGAAGCTGCGCGGCATGATGAGCTGGGTCGACCGGCCGATCACCGAGACCGCCTGACCGGAGCGGACCCGCCCGGCGGGTTCGCCACCGCGGCCCGCGACCCGACGCTCTCCCCGGCGTCAGGTCGCGGGCCGCGCCATTCACCACCGGTGGCTAGGTGGTGCGGACCGCGCCCGTCTCCGTGGTGGCGACGTGGTGCGGATTGCTGGACGGCCGAGGGGCAGGTTCAGTCGACCGGGACGCCTGACTCGATCACGGCCGCCTCGGCGGCCACCCGCTCCGCCTCCGCCGTGCGGCCGAGCCGGTGCCACGTCTGGGCCAGCTCGCGCAGTGCCGTCGCCAACGCCTCGGGCGGGATCTCCGTACCGCCGTCGCGCAACAGCGCAACACAGCTCTGCTCGGCGTCGGCCGCCTCGTCGAGCCGGTCGAGGGCGTACAGCCGTTCACCCAGGGCGCCCAGCGCCTCGGCAAGATCCAGGCGCTCGTCTTCAGGATCGTCGGCGAACAGATCGCGGCGGATCGCCACGTACTCGCGGAGCAGCTCGATGCCGCCGAGCGGGTCTCCGGCGCGGTCGAGCGCGTCTTCCAGGTGGACGAGGCTGTTGCACAGCAACTCGCGGTACCGCTTGTCCGCGCTGGCCAGTTTCCGGGCCAGTTCCACGCTCTCCCGCCCCGCCGCCAGCCCTCGGTCGACCGCATCCGGCTCCATTTCGGCCGGCAGTGGCTCGATCGCCCACATCCGGCAGGTAAGCGTCAGCGCGCTGACCAGTCGGGGGCGCCACCGCTCCGGCAGCTCCTCGTCATGCATCCGGCCAACGGAGACCACCTCGGCCAGCAGCGGCTCGGCCGCCGTTCGTTCGCCCATGGCGAGGGATACCTCGGCGAGGCTGAGCAGGGCGCGGGACAGGATGTCGTCGTCATCGTCGGCCTCGCGGGCGACGTCCACCGCTTCGGTGAGCCGGTCGGCCGCCTCCGCCCGGCGGCCAGCCCCGGCCAACAGTGTGCCGAGGGTGTGCAGCGCCTCGGCCAGCCCCTTCTCGTGCCCGGGCGCAGCAGCCTCGGCCAGACAGCGCTGGTGGTCGACCGCCTCCTCCGCCGCTTGGCGGGCCGCCTCCGGCTCGCCGAGCTCTTCCTGGCATGACGCCATGACGCGCAGCAGTTGGCCGAGCAGCTGCCTGGCCCACAGCGGCTTGAGGCGCAGCGCCAGCTTGTTGTCGAGTTCGAGGTGGAACTGCTCGGCCAGCGCGAGCGCGTCATCCCACCGCCCGACCGCCGCCAGGCTCTCCGCCAGCGCAACCGCCGCCGGAAACCGGATCGCTGCCCACCTGCCCTGTCTGAGCAGGGGGATTGCCCGGTAGCGGTCCATCGCCTCCTGATGGGCGGCGAGCGCCTCCTCCGGCCGGCCCAGTGCGGCCCGGCAGTCCCCGATCAGGATCAGTGTCCGGACCAGCGCCACTCGGTCGGCGACTCCGGACGGTTCACTCCTCAGCCAGCTCGCCCGGGCCTGGTACGCCAGCACAAGCGCATCCCGTACCAGGCCGGTGGCGTGCAGGCACGCGGCGGCGAGCCATCGGGCCTCCGCCTGGACGACCACCGCCGCCCGGTCGTCGGCGTCCTCGAGATGATCGATCGCCTCGCAGGTCAGGGCGACCGTCGAAGACAGGGTCCGGTCGTCCGGGACGGCCGCCTGCGCGACCAGGGCCCGGGCGAGTCCGACGCGGTGACGGTCCGGCTGGTCGCGGTCGAGCCGGCGGTAGAGCTCCACCGCCTCGTTGGCGGCGGCCGTCCGCTCCGTGGTCGCTGTCGCCGAATGCTGGGACCGGGTGACCAAGGCCTCGGCCAGCCGTCGGCCGTACCGGAGGGGATGGTGCCGGGTGAGTGGACGCAGCGCCGCGATACGGACGGTGAGTAACACCTCGCGCTCCCTCCCCGTTGAGTGCGCTGATCTTCGTTTGTACCGGAGCGCCACCAGCCGTTGAACCCGGTGAACGGGGGATTGCCGTCGGGTGACAACGCTCTGTGAGGGCACTCACCCCACGGTCCGGGACACCTCCGGCGGTGAGCCACCTACGATCCCTGGTAGGTGTGTAGCCGGCACCGAACGGCCATGGCACGGATAAGCACAGGGCGCAGCGCGGCGTCCCGTCGCCCGGCCGACCGCATACGACGTCTACGAGGACCGATGAATCCTGTCGTACTGATCGCCGAAGAACTCGCTCCAGCCGCCATCGAGGTGCTTGCCCACGACTTCGACGTCCGGCACGTCGATGGCACCGACCGCCCGGCCCTGCTCTCTGCGCTCTCCGAGGCCGATGCCGTCATCGTCCGCAGCGCCACCCAGATCGACGCCGAGGCGATCGCCGCCGCTCCCCGGCTGAAGGTCGTGGCCCGGGCGGGTGTGGGACTGGACAACGTCGAGGTGCCGGCCGCCACCGCGCGGGGCGTCATGGTCGTCAACGCCCCCACGTCCAACATCGTCTCCGCCGCTGAGCAGGCCGTCGCGCTGCTGCTCGCGGTCGCCCGCAACACCGCCAGCGCCAGCGCCGCGCTGAAGGCGGGGGAGTGGAAGCGGTCGAAGTACACCGGCGTGGAGCTTCAGGGCAAGACCGTCGGCGTGGTCGGCCTCGGTCGCATCGGCGTCCTCTTCGCGCAGCGGATCGCCGCATTCGGCACCCGGCTGATCGCCTACGACCCGTACATCCAGCCGGCCCGGGCCGCGCAGCTCGGGGTACGCCTGGTCGGCCTGGAGGAGCTGCTGCGGGAGAGCGACTTCATCTCCATCCACCTGCCGAAGACCCCGGAGACCGTCGGTCTGATCGGCGAGAAGGAACTGTCGATCGTCAAGCCGGGCGTGCGGATCGTCAACGCCGCCCGCGGCGGGCTGATCGACGAGCAGGCGCTGGCCAACGCGCTGGCCGAAGGCCGGGTCGGCGGCGCCGGGGTGGACGTGTACGCCAAGGAGCCGTGCACCGCCTCGCCGCTGTTCGCCTTCGACAACGTGGTGGCCACCCCGCACCTGGGCGCCTCCACGGCCGAGGCACAGGACAAGGCCGGCCTGGCCGTGGCCAAGAGCGTGAAGCTGGCCCTGCAGGGCGAGTTCGTGCCGGACGCGGTCAACGTGCAGGCCGGCGGCGTGGTCGCCGAGGACGTCCGGCCGCTGCTGCCGCTGGCCGAGAAGCTCGGCCGCGCCTTCACCGCGGTCGCCGGCGGGGTCGCCGCCAGCGTCACCGTCGAGGTGCGCGGTGAGATCGTCGACCACGACGTCTCGGTGCTCAAGCTCGCCGCCACCAAGGGCCTGTTCAGCTCGGTGGTGGAGGAGCAGGTGACCTACGTCAACGCACCGCACCTGGCGGCGCAGCGCGGGGTGGAGGTGTCGCTGACCACCCAGGCCGAGACCGTCGACCACCCGGTGCTGGTCACCGTGCGCGGCGCGCTGCCCGACGGCCGCACGGTCCGGGTCTCCGGCACGGTGGCCCAGGCCGGCACCCGGGACATCATCAAGCTGACCGAAGTGGACGGCTTCGACGTGGAGATCGGCGCCGAGGGCATCCTGCTCTTCCTCCGCTACGTCGACCGTCCGGGCGTGGTCGGCACCGTCGGTACGCTGCTCGGCGAGGCCGGCATCAACATCGCGGCGATGCAGGTGGCCCGTCGGGAGGCCGGTGGCGAGACGCTGATGACCCTCACCGTCGACCAGGCGCTCGGCGCCGACCTGCTCACCTCGGCCGCCGACTCGATCGGCGCGACCGCGGCCAGCGCGGCGGACCTGCGCGACGAGTGATGTAGTCCGCGCATGACTGATGGGGGCCCGGCCGTTGGCCGGGCCCCTCGTCGTCGCCCGTCGCTGGTCTCCGCCGCCGGCTCGGCCGAAGGGTGGCCGAGTTGGTGGGGCGGACCGGGTCAGCCGGGCAGCCGGGCCGCAGGTGGCGGGTAGACCGAGCCGTCCTGGGCGTCGAAGAGCATCAGCCGGCACTCGCCGGCGAACCGTTCGATGTCGAGCAACACCTGGTCTGGGCAGGCCGGATCCAGGTTCAACTCCACGTGGTCGGCAGCCGTGTGCAACGGTGCGACCGCCCAGGGGGTGCCCGGACCGGCCGGCCGGTCGGGGTAGCTGGCGGTGATGGCCCGGTAGAAGGACACCACCCGTGGGTCCGGTTGGCGCTCGCTGTGCCGGCCCTCCCGGCACCGCTGCACCGCCGCTCGCACATCCTCGGGCGTCGCCCCGTCCGCCAGGGCCCACACGCTCAGATCGAAACTCACGGCCGACAGCGTGCCATCCGCGGTTCACCTTGTCGAAAACGGCCCGCCGCAGGCCAATCGGCGGCCGGGCAGGATCGACAACTTCAGGTCGTGGCGCGGCGTCAGACGCGCCGAGCTGAAGTTCGCCGAAGCTCCGGATAGTCCCGTGTGGAACCCTTGCCGCGAAACGCGTCGATTCGATAGCGTACGGGTGCGGTCACTGGCCGAGTCCGTGACGCCGACCCGTCTTCGGGTGACGTTGTCGACGTCCGGCCGACCGGCCCGCACCCCTCGATTGCGCGAGCCACGCGCACTCGTCGCCGACCGGCCTCCACGGTCGTTGCCGCGACCGTGGAGGCCGATCGCTGTCCCCACCCCGGATC
>NZ_POTY01000114.1 GCF_003236315.1 Micromonospora craterilacus | reverse complement strand
GCGCGCGCCCGGGCGGTCGGCGGGGCGTCGCGGATGGCGGTCGGCAGGCGGGTCGACTGCCGTGCGGTGCGCGCGGGTGATGCGCGTCTGACCCGTCGGCCTCTTTTCCCATCGTGAACGGGGGTTTAGTGTGGGGACGGGGGAGGGCAACCCCCGTCCCCACCGTGTTGCGGTACACGCACGTGCGGATTGGCGTCCCAGTCGTGCGTGTCGCGCGGGAGCCGGGCCACGCGAGTGGCTGAGGATCCACCTCCCTCCACTTTGGTGGGGCGACGGCCGACGGCGGCGTCCGGGCTGGCCCGCCGTCGGCCTG
This sequence comes from Micromonospora craterilacus, assembly GCF_003236315.1. Taxonomy (GTDB): domain Bacteria; phylum Actinomycetota; class Actinomycetes; order Mycobacteriales; family Micromonosporaceae; genus Micromonospora; species Micromonospora craterilacus. The sequence goes on along the minus strand of NZ_POTY01000114.1, from coordinate 20,781 downwards.
TGGTCTTGTCCCCGGTGTCGTGGGCACAACACTGGGCGATCTTTCGCTTGGAACTCTGTCGATGGAAGCGCTCCCATCGACGTTGCTGCGACTGTAACGCCCGTCACGACTTTGTGAAAGCCCCAAAACGAGATCGAAACAACCGGGTGTTTCCGGAAGTCCGGTCTCTGGTGCTGGGAGCGCTTCCATGGCAGACTGTCGATCGACCGCGCGGAGCCAGGTACGTGTGAGCGTGGGTCGCCGAGGGCACCCGGCACGACCGGTGCGGCGTCCTGCCAGCAGCGGGTTCAGCAGCGTCCCGGACGACGCCCCGCAGCTCCCGGCCCCGGGCCGGGTCGACCACCATCCACTGGCACCTCGCGGTCCTGTCGTCTGCGAGGCGCCACCGCCGGGGCGGCACCGACCCCGGCCTGGTCCGAGGAGACACCGCGCAGATGAGAAATCTGTCAAGACGTCGCCGCCTGGCGTGGCTCGCCGCCGCGGCGCTGGCGCTCGGCGGGGTGACCGTCCCCGCCGGCGCCGCACAGGCCGCGCCGGCCTGCGACGTGGTCTACACGACGAACGACTGGAGCAACGGCTTCACCGCCAACGTCACCATCCGGAACCTGGGCGACCCGATCAACGGGTGGACGCTGCGGTTCGCCTTCCCCGGCAACCAGCAGGTCACCCAAGGCTGGTCGGCCCGGTGGAGTCAGAGCGGCAACCAGGTCACCGCCGTCAACGAGTCCTACAACGGCACCATCGCCACCGGGGCCAGCACCACCATTGGCTTCAACGGCTCGTACACCGGCAGCAACCCGAAGCCGACCTCGTTCTCGGTCAACGGGGTCACCTGCGGCGGCACGACGCAGCAGCCGCCGACGGTGAGTCTGTCGATCCCCGCCGGCCCGTTCGTGGCCCCGGCCGACGTACCGCTGACCGCGACGGCCAGTTCCCCGTCCGGGACGATCAGCCGGGTCGAGTTCTACCGCAACGGCCTGCTGGTCAACACCGACACCACCGCCCCGTACGCGTACACGTTGTCGGCCCTGCCGGCCGGTGACTACACGGTGCAGGCCAGGGCGTACGACAACAACAACCTCTCCGCGGTCGCCGAGCGGTCGTTCACGGTCGCCCCGGCCACCGGGCCGACGCTGGTGGCCACCCCGACGGCGTTGAGCGTGCCCCGCGGCGGCAGCGCGATCGTCAACCTGAAGGCGAGCCGGGCACCCACCTCGAACGTCGCGGTGACCCTGACCCGCACCGGTGACGCGGGCGTCACCACCACGCCGACCACGCTGACGCTGACCCCGACCAACTGGAACACCGGGGTCGACGTGACGGTCCGCGCGGCCACCGGCGCCGGCAACGCCACCATCACCGCCGCGGCCACCGGCTACCCGTCGCTGGCCATCGCCGTCACCCCGTTCGACCCGCCGGGCGGCGGCGACGGCGAGTACGTCCAGCGGTTCCTCACCCAGTACAACAAGATCAAGAACTCGGGTTACTTCAGCCCCGAGGGCGTGCCGTACCACTCCATCGAGACCCTCATCGTCGAGGCGCCGGACCACGGCCACGAGACCACCTCCGAGGCGTTCAGCTTCTGGCTTTGGCTGGAGGCCTACTACGGCCGGGTGACCCAGAACTGGGCGCCGTTCAACAACGCCTGGACGGTGATGGAGCGGTACATCATCCCGTCCACGGCCGACCAGCCGACCGCCGGCTCGCCCGGCACCCCCCAGTACGCCGCCGAGCACGACCTGCCCAGCCAGTACCCGTCGCAGTTGGAGCCGAACGTCCCGGTCGGCCAGGACCCGCTGCGTAGCGAGTTGCAGACCACCTACGGCACCGGCTCGATCTACGGCATGCACTGGCTGCTGGACGTGGACAACGTCTACGGCTACGGCCGCTGCGGCGACGGCACCACCCGCCCGGCGTACATCAACACCTTCCAGCGGGGCACCCAGGAGTCGGTGTGGGAGACCGTGCCGCAGCCGTCCTGCGACACCTTCCGCCACGGCGGCCAGTACGGCTACCTGGACCTGTACATCAAGGAGTCCAACGCCCCGGCGCGGCAGTGGAAGTACACCAACGCACCGGACGCCGACGCCCGGGCCGTGCAGGCCGCGTACTGGGCCCTGACCTGGGCCAAGGAGCAGAACAAGGCGGCCGATGTGGCGGCCACCGTGGCCAAGGCGGCCAAGATGGGCGACTACCTGCGGTACGCGCTGTTCGACAAGTACTTCAAGCGGATCGGCAACTGCGTCGGGGCCGCCGCCTGCCCGGCGGGTACCGGCCGCGACTCCGCCCACTACCTGCTCTCCTGGTACTACGCCTGGGGCGGGGCGTACGAGACCAGCCAGAACTGGTCGTGGCGGATCGGCTCCAGCCACAGCCACTTCGGCTACCAGAACCCGTTCGCGGCGTGGGCGCTGACCAACGTCAACGAGCTGAAGCCGCGGTCGTCGACGGCGGCGGCGGACTGGACCAACAGCCTGAACCGGCAGCTGGAGTTCTACACCTGGCTGCAGTCCGCCGAGGGTGGCATCGCCGGTGGCGCGACCAACAGCTGGGGCGGCAACTACGGCCAGCCGCCGGCCGGCACGTCCACCTTCTACGGCATGTTCTACGACGAGGACCCGGTCTACAACGACCCGCCGTCGAACCAGTGGTTCGGCATGCAGGCCTGGTCGATGCAGCGCATCGCCGAGCTGTACCTGGTCAGCGGCAACACCCGGGCCAAGGCGCTGCTGGACAAGTGGGTGCCGTGGGCGATCGCCAACACCACGGTGGGCACCAACTGGTCCATCCCGTCGGACATGCGCTGGTCCGGGCAGCCCACCACCTGGAACCCGAACAACCCGCAGCCGAACAACAACCTGCACGTCGAGGTGACGGTCAAGGGCCAGGACGTCGGGGTCGCCGCCGCCTACGCCCGCACGCTCATCGCGTACGCGGCGCGCTCGGGTAACACGGCGGCGAAGAACACCGCGAAGGGGCTGCTGGACGCGCTGCACGGCGCCAGCGACGCCCAGGGTGTGTCGACGGTGGAGAAGCGCGGCGACTACCGGCGCTTTAACGAGGTCTACAACGCCAGCACCGGGCAGGGCCTCTACATCCCGCAGGGCTGGACCGGCCGGATGCCCAACGGTGACGTCATCGCCCCGGGCAAGAGCTTCGTCGACATCCGGTCCTTCTACAAGAACGACCCGGCGTGGCCGAAGGTCCAGGCGTACCTCAACGGTGGGCCGGAGCCGGAGTTCCGCTACCACCGGTTCTGGGCCCAGGCGGACGTCGCCATGGCGTACGCCGACTACGGAAAGCTGTTCCCGAACGGCTGATCGAACTCCTCCGGGTGGGCCCTGACCCACCCGGAGGCAGGCCGGACCTCGGGGGTACAGGCAGGTTCGGCCAGCGGCCTGACGCCCACGGTCAGGCCGGGGTGGGTCGGCCCTCTGGCCGACGCAGCGGAGCGGTCGGCCCACCCCACCGCGCCCGACCCGACGGGCTCGGCCCGCATATCGCGAAAAAAAGTAGCCGCCCCGGGATCACAACACGGCCAGGGACGGAGTAACGTAATTCACCGGAGAGGCCGCTCCCCCCGTGGCGGCCTCTCCCTTGTTGTCTGGCCGGTCGGGTAGGCGCCGCAGGGCCCGTCGTGGTCGGCCCGCTGTGCGCACCGGCTCCGGTCCGGCATGATCCGGTCGCAGAACACCCAATGGCGTACGTGCTGGGTGTCCTCGGCGGACACGGTCGTGCCGGCCAGTTCGATTCGGGGAATCAGGGCCAGCGAACGGGTCAATGTGTACGCGAATCGGAGCGCGCCGGCCAGCTACCTGAGCTGGCGGGCATGGCGGCCACGGCATCGCCGTCGCGCCGATGGATCTGCGCGTCCTAGTTCTGTTCGGGCGGTGCACCGTCCGGTGTCACCGGGTGGCGCAGCCCCGGGTGACCGGCCGGCAACGACCGGCGCACCACCGCCCAGCTGACCGCCAACGCCGCCGCCACCAGCGGCCAGCTCAGCCCCACCCGGGCCGCGGTCAACGCGAGCACCTGCCCGCCGAGGTACAGCGGCAGGAACACCGCCACCCGGAGGACATAGGTCGCCGTCCACACCCAACTGCCCCGGCCGTAAGCCCGCAGCAGCGCCGGGTCGCGACGCCACCGCCCGCGCTGCCCGAGCGCCGTGCCGACCACCACCCCGAGCAGCGGCCAGCGCACCAGGATGCTGACCGTCCAGGCCAGGGCGCTGGCGGCGTTGGCCAGCAGCTGCACGAGGAAGAAGTCCTCGGCGCGGCCGGTGCGCACCACGACCAGCGCGGCCACGCAGACGGCGAGCAGTCCCACCAGCACCGAGCGCGGGCGGTCCCCGCGGCGCAGTCGCCAGCCGGCCAGCACCGCGCCGGTGGCCAGGGCCGCCACGACCCCGGCGGTGACCGACCGACCGGCCAGCAGCCAGCCCACCGTGAAGGCGACCGGCGGCAGACTGGCGTCGACCGCGCCCCGCCGCCCGCCGAGCAGGTCGGCCAGCGACTCCGGCCGCCCGACCGTCGTGGGGTCACGCTCCGACGTACCGGTCACCATCGCCTCCTCACCTGCGTCTCAACCTATCCCGACAGCACCGGCGGGCCACCGGCCGGCCGGCACGGGCGGGCCGCTAAGTTGTGCGGGTGCGCGTGACGCCGAGGGGTGGGACTGCGGTCTGGTTGGTCGTGCTGGCCCTCGTCCAGGCGGCGGCCTTCATCGCCGTCTGGCGATTCGCCCTCCACACCGGGATCGGCCAGTGGATCGACACGGTTGCCCTCACCGGCAACCGGATCGGCCGTGATCACATCGAAGAGCCGGTCGACCGGATCCTCAACGCCATGTCGGTGGTGTCGCTGCTGGCGGTCACCATCACGATCGGGTTCATCGCGCTGATCCGCGGTCGGGTCGCCCTGGCCGTCGCGGCCACCCTGCTGATCGCCGGGGCCAACGTCACCACCCAGCTGCTCAAGTACGGCCTGACCCGGCCCGACTACGGCATCGACCCGGAGCGGGTGTACGTCGGCAACAGCCTGCCCAGCGGCCACACCACGGTCGCCGCGTCGGTGGCGGTGGCGCTGGTGCTCGTGCTGCCGCCCAAGGTGCGCGCCTTCGGTGCCGTCGTCGGCGCCGGCTACGCCGCTACCGCCGGGGTGGCGACCCTGTCGGCGGGCTGGCACCGGCCCAGCGACGCGGTGGCCGCGTTCCTGGTGGTCGGGGTGTGGGCGGCGCTGGCCGGGCTGCTGCTGCTGGTCACCCAGCGTGAGCGGGCGAAGGTGGCCCGGGCCGACGCGCACCGCCTCACCGCGCTGCTGCTCGGCGCGGGCGGTCTGCTCGCGATCGTGGCCTGCGGGCTGGCGTTGTCCTGGCTGGTGGGCATGCGGGGGACCTCGGCGGCGGAGCTGGCCCGCCAGCCGCTGTTGGTCGGGTACGCCGGCAGCGCCGCCGGCATCGCCGGGTCGATGGGGGTGGTGATGGCGCTGGTGCTCATCGCCGTGCACCGTCTCGTCCCGCGTCACCAGGGCTGAGCGTCGACATGGACGAGGTGCGGGACGCCTTCCGGGACGAGTGCCGGCGGCTGGGCGAGATACTGCGCACCCTCGACCCGGCGGCCCTCGACCGGCCCACCGACTGCCCGCCGTGGACCGTGGCCGAGCTGCTGGCTCACGTACGCACCGGCGTCGGCCGGCTGGCCGACATGCTCGCCGCCCCGGCGCCCGCCCGCGCACAGGTCGACGCGGCCGGCTACTTCGGCGCGGCCAAGTTCACCCCGCAGGTGGACGCCGCCCGCATCAACGCCGCCCAGGCCGAGGCCGCCGGGCTCGATGCCGGTCACGACCCGGCCGGGCCTGCCGACAGGTCGAGGCTGGGCGCGGACTTCGACCGGGTCTGGCGGGCCACCCTCGACGCGGTCGACGCCCACCCGCACGACCGGGTGGTACGCACCCGGCACGGCGACGCCATGACGGTGCCGGAGTTCCTGCGTACCCGGGTGGTCGAGGTCGGGGTGCACGGCCTGGACCTGGCCGCGGCGCTGGACCGGTCGCCGTGGCTGACCCCGACGGCCGGTCAGGTGATCGCCGACCTGCTCACCGGCGGTCGCGCGGTGCCGCCGGAGCTGGGCTGGGACCGGCTCACCCTGATCCGCAAGGCCACCGGCCGCACCCCGCGTAGCCGCGCCGAACAGGCCACGCTCGACACCACCGGCTTCCGGTTCCTCGCCTTCGGCGGCTGACCATCCCGGCTGGCCCGCCTGTGGCTCCGGCTGAGCCTCCCGGTGCCTGCCACCGGGGGCGTTGGCGGCATCCGGGCGTCGGCTGCCGGCCCTGCCGTGCCCGCCGGTCAGCGGTAATAGGTGCCGATCATGGTGCCGCTGGCGATTTCCCGATCGGCGAGCGCCTGATGCACGTCGGGCGCCTGTGGCGCGTCGGGCAGCTGCAACGGCTGATCGAGGGCGTAGAGCCGGAAGAAGTACCGGTGCGGGTCCTCGTGGCGCGGCGGGTGCGGGCCACCCCAGCCCGCCACGCCGAAGCCGTTGGGCCACTCCCGGCCGCCGTCGGGCACCGTCCCCTCGGACACCCCGCCGGACTGCGGGGCGATCCCAGTGACCAGCCAGTGCAGGAACGGAGTCCGACCCGCGTCGGGATCCTCGACGAGCAGGATCAGCTCGCTGGTCGAATCGGGCACCCCCGCCCACTCCAGCGGCGGCGAGACATTGCCGCCCTCGCGCGCGAAGCGGTCCGGCAACTGGTCATGGTCGTTGAACGCAGTGCTGCGCAGCATGATCCCGGCCATCTCGGCTCCCTTCCCCGGTCCGGGTCGCGGCTACCCGCCGGGCGGGCGGCGAAACCCCGCGCGTCGTTGCTGCCCGCGCAGGCAACCGCCCTCGTGCACGCCATCGCCACGCGATGCCGTTCGGTTGAAATCTCCCGCGCTTCTTTTCCATCGAGCAGAATTTTCGGCGAATCCGACCGTCATGCCGACGGATCCGCCGAGGAGAGCTGAGTTTTTCGGGTTTCGCAGTAAGTACCTGCGCTTCCCGGACAGTGATCAGCAACTACGAGGTTGTTGGGCAGGTGTAGGGTTGCGGCAGCGAGTCGCCAGGCGGGCTCACCGGTCGCACGAATTCCGCAGGTTCTGCGGTGAGTATGGCGGCGAACCTAAGGATCAGCGCTCGCGATGAGGCGTACGGCTCAGCGATTGCGGCGGTCTCGGGGACCTGGCGGCTTCGGGCCCGGTTCCATTTCATCGCCGATGATCGTGCACTTTTCACCCATTCCCACCACTCAATCAGCCGTAATCAGGTTCCCGCCCGGTGAATCCCCCGGCAACGAGGGATATGAGAGCGTCCGCCGGCAGTGGACCGTCAGTCGCCGGCATGCGGGTGGGTGCAGTCCGACGTGGTGAGGCGTACGGTGAACACGTCGCACGGTCCCGGGACCGCGAGGTGCCGTCGCCGCCAGCCCGCCAGGGTGTTGAACGGGTCGTCATCGGAGCAGCACGCCCACACCGCTGTCCTGAGCTCCGCTGCCCTGGACGGCATCACAAGGGAGTACCCGATGATGATCGCCAGGCACCGAATCGTCAGCGTTCTTCGTGAACGCGACCAGCAGGTCAGGGCCGACTGGGTCGAGCGCGAACTACCGGAGCGGGTGGACCTCGACCAGCATGCCGGGCTGCTCGCCACCTTACGTCTCGATCCGGCCGACCTCGCCGACTCGCCCTCGCGGTAAGCCCGGCGATGTCGGCGTAGACGGAGGCCAACGCTGCGCCGTCGTCGCGGTATCCGGGCAGGCGGCTGACCGTGCTGGTCAGGCGGCGGGACGCGGCGCCGGCACCTGCGGCACGGCGGCGCGCAGGTGCGCCAGCACGATCGGGTCGATCCGACCGGACACCAGCCGCTCCTCCAGGTTCTCCCACCCGGCCCAGGCGTCCAGGGCCTCCTGCGGCGCGGCCGGGTCGGCCGGGTGCCCGAGAGCGGTCAGCAGGCCGGCGACCTCGGTGGCCAGCGCGCCGGTCAGGTCGAGCAGGGTGGCCGGGTCGGGCCGGCTGAACAGCAGGGTGTGCACGGCCAGCAGCCGGTCGAGTTCGGTGATCGGCTCGGGGTGGTCGTCGACCCGCAGGTCGATCATGACGTCGCCGGTGCCGCCGTATCCGCCGCCTCGGCGTACCACCATCAGCGCGGCGCTCTGCCGGCCCCGCCGGTCGCCGCCGGCGGCCTCCCCGGCGCGTAGCGCGGCGAGCAGCCGCTCGGCGAACGGCAGGGCGGTGCCGGCCAGCCAGGCGTCGCGCAGTGCGTCGACGACCTGCGGGCCGGTGAGGATGTTGCCCTGCGCCGCCCAACCGTCGCCGGCCTGCCCGCCGGCCCAGCCGTGGCAGCTCGCGCCGGTGTAGCTGGCGCCGACGCCGCTGGCGGCGACCACGCCGAGCTGGCGGTGGTCGCGTTCCGGGTCGGCGGCGACCAGGCCGGCGACCACGTCGGCGGCGGCGACGCCGGTGCGCAGCAGGGCCAGCCCCTGCGGCCGGTAGGCGAGGTTGACGTGCGCCTGGGTGGCGATCGCGCCGATGTCGGCCTCGGCGGCCGGCACGAGAGCACCGGCGGCGAGGAACCGGCTGGCCACCACGATGCCGTGCATCCGGCCGTCGTCGGAGCGGGCGACGAGGGAGAAGGTCACCCGGAGAAGATTAGCGCCGGGTGCGCAGTGGCTGCCGGCGGGCGGATCGGCTGGTCAGAACGGTGGTGCCGCGGGTTCAGGTGGGTTGCCGTGGGCCCGGCGGGCGTCGGCGAGGGCGACTCCGCCCAGGATCACGGCCACCGCGGCCTGCACCCCGAGGGGCGGATGGTGCATCGCCAGCGGCCCTACGGCGGCCAGGGCCAGCAGTGCGACCCACCGGGACCGGGAGACCCGGTTGAACACCTCGTACTCGAAGCGGGCCCGACCGAGGAGGAACAGCATCGGCCCGCCGAGCATCATGATGAGCCAGGCCTCCTCGGGATGGTCAAGCGGATGCTGGATCGACAGTTCGTAGCCGATCGCGGTGGCGGTCATGCCGACCACCATCACCAGGTGGGTGTCCGCGGCCGACCGGCCGATGCTGGCTGGTTGCCGGGCTCGGGCGACCGCCTCGGCGAGGATCTGCCCGGCCCGCTGGATGTAGATGCGCCAAATCAGGATCGAGATGGCCAGCGTCAACGCGAAGGTGGCGGTCTGCGCCGGGGGATAGGGGCCGTCGCTGTAGGAGAGGCCGGCGACCAGGATCGTCTCGCCGAGGGCGATGAGGAAGAACTGCTGGTAGCGCTCGGCCAGGTGCTCCCCGGCGATGTCCCACCGGGTGACCTTGGAGCGGCCGAGCCCGGGAACCGGGTAGCCGAACCGCCCGGCGGCGTACTCCACGCCCAGCGCGCACGCCCAGACCACCGCCCGGGGGGTGACCGGCAGGAAGGCGCCGACGATCCACAGCACGCCGGAGGTGGCGAACGTCACCGCAGTCCTGATCTTGAGGGGGCGTTCGGACGTCCCGGCGGCGATCAGGATCAGCGGACGCGCCAGTTGGGCAATCACGTACGCCTCGGCGAAGGCCAGTCCGGTGGTGGTGAAGGCGCGGGGCGTCGCCACGCCCATCACCATGCTGCCCACCAACGCGATGATCACGACGAGTTGCAGTCCGCCGTGGTACGGGTCGTAGCGGCTGGTCGTCCAGGCGGTGTTCTGCCAGAGGGCCAGCAGCGCGAGCAGCAACAGCAGCGTCTTCACGCCCCCGGTCACCGGGCTCCACCCCTCGGCGCCGCCCGGCTCCAGCGCCAGGTCCTCGAACGCCCGGGCGGAGATCCGGGTGAGGGCGAACACGTAGACCAGATCGAAGAACAGCTCCAGGAAGGTCGCCCGGCCCGTCTTCTGCGTGAACGGCGTCAGCCGACCGGCGCGGCGCGCCATGGCCAGCGGATCCCGTCGTCGGTCCAGTCCACCTCGCTGTCGTAACACCCGCAGGGACAGATCAGGTGGGTAACCCGGGAACCCGACGAGATCTTGCTCGGCGGCCCGGGCGGCGGGCACCATCGACCGATGACGACACGATGGGCAATGACGGTGCCGTTGGGTGGCATCCCGCTCGCCGACCATGCCGCGGTCTACTCGGCCCTGGCCGACGCCGGCTTCACCGACGTGTGGTCCTCCGAGGTCAACGGTGCCGACGCGTTCACCCCGCTGACGCTGGCCGCTGCCTGGCAGCCCCGGCTGCGGCTGGGCACCGCGATCACGCCGGTGTTCACCCGCGGGCCGGGCCTGTTGGCGATGAGCGCCGCCGCGCTCGCCGACGTCGCCCCCGGCCGGTTCGCCCTCGGCATCGGCGCGTCGTCGCCGGTGCTGGTCTCCGACTGGAACGCGGTGCAGTTCACCGAACCGTTCCGGCGCACCCGCGACGTGCTGCGGTTCCTGCGGGCGGCGCTGCGCGGGGAGACCGTCGACGGTGCCTTCGACACCTTCGCCGTACGCCGGTTCACCCTGGAACGGCCGCCGGTCGTGCCGCCGCCACTGCTGCTGGCCGCGTTGCGCCCCGGCATGCTGCGGCTCGCCGCCGCCGAGGCCGACGGGGTCATCCTGAACTGGCTGGCCGCCGCCGACGTGCCCCGCGCGGTGGCCGAACTCGGCGAGCGGCGCCCCCAGTTCGAGGTGGTCGCCCGGATCTTCGTCTGCCCGACCGAGGACGCCGGGTACGCCCGCAAGCTGGGCCGGCGGATGATCACGAGCTACCTGACCGTGCCCGCGTACGCCGACTTCCACCGCTGGCTCGGCCGGTCGGTGGCGCTCGGCGGGATGTGGCAGGCGTGGGCGGCCGGCGACCGGCGGGCCGCCCTGGCGGCGATACCGGACGACGTGGTCGACGCGCTGATCCTGCACGGCTCACCCGAGCAGTGCCGGGCGCAGGTGCGCCAGTACGCCGAGGCCGGCGTGGACGTACCCGTACTGGCGTTGCTGCCCACCCCGGAGGTGGCCGCCGGCGATGCGGCGGCGCTGGCCACCCTGGTCGCCCGGCTCGGCCTCGACGCCAAGGCACCGGCATGAACCTCACCGACCGGGTAGCGGTGATCACCGGCGGCGCCGGTGGGATCGGCGCGGCGCTGGCCCGCCGGTTCGCTGCCGAGGGCGCCGCCGCGCTGGTGCTGGCCGACCTCGACGGGGACGCCGCCGCCGAGGTCGCCGAGGCCGTCGGCCCGCTCGCCCACGGGGTGGCGCTCGACGTCACCGACGAGGCACAGGTACGCGCCCTGGTCGCCGACACCGAACGGCGCTACGGCCGGATCGACGTGTTCTGCGCCAACGCCGGAGTCGCCACCGGCGGGGGAGTGGAGGTCGACAACGCCGGCTGGGAGCGGGCCTGGCAGGTCAACGTGCTGTCGCACGTCTACGCGGCCCGGGCGGTGCTGCCGGCGATGCTCGCCCGGGGCGGCGGCTACCTGCTGCACACCTGCTCGGCGGCGGGGATGCTGACCGCGGTCGGCGACGCCCCGTACTCGGTCACCAAGCACGCCGCGGTGGGGTTCGCCGAGTGGCTGTCGGTGACCTACCGCGACCAGGGGGTACGGGTCAGCGCGCTGTGCCCGCAGGGGGTGGACACCCCGATGCTCGCCGACGGCCTGGCCGCCGGCCACCTGGGGGCGCGGGTCATCGCCGCGTCCGGTCCGGTCCTCAGCCCCGACGAGGTCGCCGCCGCGGCGGTCGCTGGGATGGCCGAGGAACGGTTCCTGATCCTGCCGCACCCCGAGGTGGCCGACTACGCCCGCCGCCGCGCCGAGGACCCCGACGGCTGGCAGTCCGGGCTGCGCAAGCTGGTACGCCGACTGCGTCAGTCGCCGGCCGAACCGCCACCACCGGCGGCAACGCCGTAGGCGGCGTTCTCGATGACGGCGGCCGAGTGACGGTCCGGCACGCCGTCGCCGCCCTCGAACGTGTCACGGTGGTACGGCCGCGGTGAGGAGCAGGCGAGCTTCAGCGGGACCAGCGCAGCGGACCGGGGTGTACCGACCAGAGCAGTCGCCGCCAGCGGGGGCGGGCGGCACGCAGCACGCCGGTGTAGGCGGTGGCGGCAACGGTCGCCGCGCCCGCCTGCTCGGCGGTGGCCGTGCCGGGCGCGAAGGTGACCTGGTTGACCAGGCGGGCCAGGTCGTCGACGGCGGCGCACGCGGCTGCCGACGGTCCCGCGCCACCGGCCCCGGCGTCGGTACCCGGGCCGGCGGTGTCGGTAAGGGTGCGCCCGGCCCAACCGGCGACCTCGGTGGCGGACAGGTCGGCGGCGACGGGCCGCCCGGCCAGCCGGAGCGCGTCGGTCACCTCCCGCCAGGCGCCGGCGATGCGCTGGCCGGGATCGCCCCGGTACAACCGGTTGCGGGTCAGCGCCCGACGCATCCCGACCAGGGTGGCCAGCAGCGCCACGACCACGAGCAGCAGCCCACCGGAGATGCCGGCGGCCAGCACCGGTGTCGACACCCCACCGGTGTCGGCGGGGCCGCCGGGTGCGGCCTGCGGTGGCGGTGAGGCGGTCGGCTCCAGGGTGGGCTCCGGCTGCTCCGACGGCGGCGGATTCTCCGGCTGCGGGCGGAGATCCTCCTCCACCGGCCGCGGCTCGTCATCCGGCCGGGGCAGGGGGTCGAACGGCACCCAACCCAACCCGTCGAAGAGCACCTCCGGCCAGGCGTACGCGTCGGCGGCCCGCACCGGCCCCGACCCGGGAGCGGCGAACCCGACCACCACCCGGGTCGGCAGCCCGGCCAGCCGGCCCAGCACCGCGAACGACGCGGCGAACTGTTCGGAGGTGCCGCGCTGCCCGCCGCCGTTACGCGGTCCGAACAGGAAGAACGTCAGGTTCGGGTAGGCGTGGCCACTGGGCGCGTCGGCGACCAGCCGGTAGTGCTCGGCCAGCCACTGCTCGATCGCCGCCGCCCGGGCGTACGGGGCGCTGTTCTCCTCGGCCAGTTGGGCGGCGAGCCGGCGCAGCTGCTCGGGTGCCCCGTCGGCGACGTGCAACACCCGGGCCACCTCGTCACCGGCCGGGGTGTTCGCGGTGGCCAGCAGGTTGACGTCCGGCCGTTCCCGCGCCGAGGTCACCGTGTAGCGCAACCCGGGGCTGAGCCCGTCGGGACGGATCAACGTGCCGGTGCCCGGGTCGTAGGCGACCCGCGCCCCGCTGACCTCGCGTGGGGTGGCCACGGCGGGCAACAACCGCCCGCTGAGGTCGCCCACCGTGATCTCCTGCTCGACCGTCTCCACGGTGGCGTGCGGGGCCGGGTCGGTGGCCGGCAGGATCCGCCCGGCGTTGCGGTAGGTGGCGCCGACCCGCCAGGTGACGCCGTCGTAGTCGCTCAGCACGGCCAGCCGGATCCGCACCCCGCCACTGGTCGGCGGCGCGTCCGGGTCCTCCGTCGCCGGATCCGCCGGTGCCGCCGTGTCGGCGGCACCGGCCCGCTCGGTGGCCACCTGGAACAGCTGCTGGTCCGGGTTCAGCGCCCAGCCGGAGATCCGGATCAGCGGGTTCTCGTCCAGCGTCTCCACCTGCGGCGGCTCCACATAGCGGCGTGGATCCACCGGCCGCGTGTCCACCAGGGCGGCCACCGCCGGGCCGAGCACCGCCGCCAGTCCCACCACGACCGCCGTACCGGCGGCCGACGCCACGGCCAGCCGGGCCCGTACCCCGGCCCGCACCGCCGGGGCCAGCTCGTCGACCGGGTCACGGCCGGCCGGCCGACCCGACACCGCCAGCCCGAGCGCCGCCACCGCCACCAGCGCCACGGTCGGGCCGATCGCCGGCTCGGCGTTCGGCCCGACCACGTACAACGCGCCGGCGTAGAGCAGCACCGGCGGTAGGTAGCCGAGCAGCACCCGCCCGGCCCGCAGCGCCACCTCCGCGCCGGCCAGCCCGGCCAGCCAGGCGGCCACCAGTGGCACCAGGATCGTGTCCGGCGTCGGCTCCACCGGGATCATCGCGGTCAGCAGCCGGGGAATGCCGTTGCGCGCGGCGTCGCCGGCCACCTCGGCGAACCCTCCGGGCAGGTCGGCCCGGTCGGCGGCAAACCGCAGGCACCACGCCGTCCACCCGGCCATCGCCAGCACCGACACCGGCGCCACCAGCCAGGACGGCAGCCGCCGCGCCACGACACTGACCAGCACCGAGCCGAGGGCCGCACCGGCGATCAGGACGGTCAGCAGCGACCCCGCGTACACCCGGCCGAGCACCACCCCGGCCAGCGTGACCATGATGATCAGGGCCGCCGGCACCGGTACTGCCCGCAGCAGCTTCACCACCGACGCACCCCGTCCCACTCGGCGGCGAAGGCCGCGCCGTCAGCGGCATCGACGACGACCAGGCCGGCCGCGCCCGGCGGCGTCGGCTCCACCGCCCCGAACACCCCGACCACCACCGACGGGTACGCCCCACGCAGCGCGCCGACGTGCCCCAGGTCGTCGCGGCCACCCGGCCCGGTGAGCACCACCAGGGTGTCGCCGAGCCGGTCGCGGCGCAGCCGCGTCGCCGCGGCCTCGAGCGTGCCCTCGCCGGTCAGCGACACCGCCGCCAACCGGTCCAGCGGCCCGCCGGCGCCCAGCCCCTCGCCGAACGCGGCGCCGTCCGGCCCGCCGGACGCTTCCTCGGCGGCGACGAACAGCAGCACCACCGGCAGATCCTCGCGGACCGCCGCAGTGACCACCGACGCCGCCGCCTCGCAGGCCGACTCGAACGACTCGGCCACCCCGTCGACCCGGTCCGGGTGCGCGGCGGCCCGATTGTCCAACAGCACCACGATCCGGGGCAGGCTGGTGTCCACGTTCTCCCGCACCATCAGCTCACCCACCCGGGCGCTGGTACGCCAGTGCACCCGGCGCAACTCGTCGCCGACGACGTACTCCCGCAGCGAGTCGAAGGTGATCGAACCGTGCGGCACCGCGTCGACCCGCCCGTCGAGACTGCGCCCTGCACCGGTGGGCACCGCCGTCAACGGGTGGATGCGCGGGTGCACCCACACCGGCACGCTGCCGCCGTAGGAGCGGGCCAGCACGACCAGCCCGAGCGGGTCGCGGCGGATCACCCGCAGCGGCCCGACCGGCACCACCCCGCGCCGGGTGGTCGGCACGTCGTAGCTGACGGTGGTGTCCGCCCCCGGGCGCAGCCGCAGCACCGGCACCGGCACCATCCGGTCGCCGCAGCGGTCGGTGGCCAGCAGGCTCGCCGCCCGCAGCCGCCCCGCATTGCGTACGGTCAGCGTCATCGTGGCCGGCTCGCCCCGGGCCACCCGGTCCGGATCCGCCTGCCGGTGTACCTGCAACCGGGGCCGGCGGGCCGCGGTGACCACGGCCACCGCGAGGGCGGTGCCGGCCGCCGCGCCGAGCAGCGTCAGCTCCGGGTACGCGAAATGGAAGCCGGCGCCGAGCAGCAGCACGGCGGCGACGAGCAGCCCAACGCCCCGGGCGGTGATCCCCACGGTAGCCTTCGCCGGTCAGGAGTGCGCCGGGGCCGGCTGCCCCGACGGCAGCGGCACCGGGACCGAGGCGACCGACTGGCGCAGCACGTCGGCGGCGGTCACCCCGCGCACCTGCGCGTCGGGGGTGAGCAGCAGCCGGTGGGCGAACACCGGTTCGGTGAGGATCTTCAGGTCCTCCGGCATGATCCAGCCGCGACCGTCGATCAGCGCGTACGCGCACGCCGCCCGGGTCAGCGCGATCACCCCACGGGGGCTGACCCCGACGCGGACCTGCGGGTGGGTGCGGGTGGCCGCGGCCAGCCGCACCGCGTACGCGTACAGCGGTTCGGCGATGTGCACCCGAAGGGCCATCCGGACCATCTCGCCAACGGTGGCGGTGTCGGTGACCGAGGCGAGCGCCTCGGGGGAGCGCACCGTCGCCCCGCGCAGCACCTCCACCTCCACCGACTCGTCCGGATACCCCACCGAGAGCTTGACCAGGAACCGGTCCAGCTGGGCCTCCGGCAGCCGGTAGGTGCCGTCCATCTCCACCGGGTTCTGGGTGGCCACCACCAGGAACGGCTGCGGCACCGGATGCCGCACCCCGTCCACGGTCACCGTCCGCTCCTCCATCACCTCCAGCAGCGCCGACTGCGTCTTCGGCGACGCCCGGTTGATCTCGTCGGCGATGACGATGTTGGCGAACACCGGACCGGGGTGGAACTCGAAACCCCGGGTGGCCTGGTTGAAGATGGTCACGCCGGACACGTCCGACGGCAGCAGGTCCGGGGTGAACTGGATGCGCCGCCACTGCCCCTGCACCGTCGCCGCGATCGCCCGGGCCAGGGTCGTCTTGCCCACCCCGGGCACGTCCTCCAGCAGGACGTGCCCCTGGGCGAACAACGCGGTCAGCGCCAGCCGGACCACCTGCGGCTTGCCGAGCACCACCGCGTTGATGTTCTCGGCCAGCCGGGCGGCGAGGGCGGCGAAGCCCTGCACCTCCTGCTGGGTGAGTGGTTCCTGGCTGTTCACGGTGGTGCTCCTCGCTGGGGTGGATCAGCAGGTGGGCAGGACGTTGATGTCGTCCCCGCCCTCCAGGTTGAGCCAGGCCCAGGGGATGTAGTTCTTCCCGCTGTACTCGACCTGCACCCACCAGGTGCTCTGCTTGTTGTTGTTGTAGATCCAGGAGTCGATGTTCGTACCCCGTACGCGGCAGTACGCCTTCAGCCGGGTCCCCGGCTTCGCCCAGCCGACCTGCTGGTCGTTGTCCTGCCGCGGCACCGAGAAGATCTCGTTGCCGTTCCGCCCGGACACTTCCCGGTCGCAGTAGGTGCGCTGATCACCGTCGGGACCGTTGTTGCAGGTCGCGATGCCGTACAACGCGTCGGTCGGCTGGGCCCGCGTCGCCGTACCCGGACCGGCGGCGTTGGTCGCCGTCACCGTGAACGTGTAGCTGGTGCCCGGCGTCAACCCGCTCATCGTGATGCTCGAACACGGGCCGCTCTTCGCCGGCTGACCCGGCCGGCTCAACGTGCAGGTGGCCTGCCCGCCCCCGGCGTCCACGGTGAACGTCACCGTCGCCGCCGTCGCGGTAGCCGACGAACCGGTCACCGTCACCCGCGGCGGGGCCACCGTCCGGGCCGTCGTCGTCGCCTCCGGACCCTCACCGGCCTCGTTGACCGCCAGGACCCGCACCGTGACGTTCTGCCCGTCGCCGAGGCCGCTCACCGTCGTCTGGGTGTCGGCCACCTCGCTGCGCCGGCCGCCCACGTCCACCACGTACCCGGTCACCGGCCGGCCGTTGGCCTCCGCCGGGGACCACTGCACCGCCACCGTGCCCGGCTGGTCGGCCACGGTGGTCGCCCGAAGCTCCAGCGGCTCGCCGGGCACCGCGAACGGCACCACCGTGTTGCTCACCGGAGACGCCTCCGACGCGGCACCCCTGTCGTTGACCGACACCACCGTGAACGCGTACTGCGTGCCGTACTCCAGCTCGCCGGCCTTGATGACCAGCTCGCTGCCGGTCGACTCGCCGGCCGGGGCGTTCGTACCCGCCGAGGTGGCGGTCACCGCGTACCGGGCGATCTTGTTGCCCTGCCCGTTCGCCTCCGGCCAGCTCACCGCCACCGTGCCGTCCGGCCGCGCCTCCGCGGTGACGCTGGTCGGCGCGTCCGGCACCTCCGCCGTCGGCGTCACCGGGTTGCTGCTCCGCGCCGGGCCCGCGCCCTTGGCGTTGACCGCGTGCACCGAGAAGCGGTAAGTCTCGCCGTTGGTCAGCTCCGTGACCTCCACCGAACGCTGGTTCGCACCGACCTCCAGCCGCTGCCCGGCACCCTCCACCACGTACCTGATGATCTCCGCACCGTTGGCCGCCGCCGGCCGCCAGCTCACCCGCGCCTGCGCGTTACCCGCCGCCGCGGTCACACTGCGCGGCGCGCCCGGCTTGCTCGCCTCCGGCTTCTTCGGCGGCGGAGGCGGCGGCGGGGGATCCGGCGGCGGGTCACCGCCGAGCACGTCGTTGGCGTACTTGTCGACCTCCCGCACCTGGTGCCGGTCGTCGACCACCCGCGCGGTCGCCGCGTCCGGCGCGTTGATGAACAGGTGGTTCTCCCGCACCTCCAGCTCCAGCGGCCCGCCCCACTTGCCCCGGATCGTGTCCACCAGCTGCCCGGTCGCGTCGAACGCGTATACCACGCCCGTCGCCTCGTCCGCACAGTAGAACCGCCCGGCCCACGCCACCGCCGGACTGAGCCGGTCACCATCACCCGGCACCGTGAACGAGTGCACCTGACCACCGTCGGCGATCACATGCACCTGCCGCTGCCCGGCCACCGTCACCGGCACCACCGGCCCGCTGGTGCGCACCGGCATGATGCCCGGCCCGGTCAACGTCTCCGCCAACGCCGTACGCCGCGTGGTGCCCCGCACCACGGTGACCAGCGCCCCGGCCGTACGGTCCAGCACCGCAACCCCGTCGTCCAGCGTGGAGACCACCAACTCGTGGCTCGGCTCGGCCACGTCGTGCGTCTCCACCTGCTTCGGACTCACCTGCGAGCCCTCCACCGGCGCCGACGGCAACGCGGCCGGGGTGATCGCCGAGACCGTGCCCTCCGCCGGCACCGCGACCCACAACCGGCCCTTACCGTCGAACGCGCCGCCGGTGATCCCCGGCGGATAACGCACCGCCTCACCCACCGGCGCCAACGACCGCGGATCCAACTGCCGCACCACACCCTGCACCGCATCCACCACGAACGCCGCGTCCTCGTGCAACGCCACGCTCACCCCCAGCCCGGGGGTCGTCGGCGTGGTCGCGGTGATCTGCAACGTGGCCAGGTCCAGCGCGCTGACCTGACCCGTGTGCAGGTCCCGCAGCACCAGCAACCGGTCCGTCTGCACCACCTGCATCGGATGCCGCCGCGCCGCGGGCACCTCCATCCGGGTGTCCACCCGCGCGGTCAGCCCGTTGACCCGGGCCAGCTCGCTGCGCGCCGCGCTCCACAGCCACGAACTCGCGTCGTAGCTGGCCACCGCGTTGTCCGCCGAACCCAGACCGAGCACCGTCAGGCCCATCGCCGCCAGCAACGCCAGCACCGTACCCACGGTGACCAGACCGCCGCGTACCCGCGACCGGGAGCGGGCGGTGCGGGTCGGAACGGCCTCGTCGATGCTCGCCACAGCCGGCTGCCTCTCGTATCGTCCTGGCAGGCGGCGCGCCGACACGGCGACCCCTCCCCTGAGCCGGGAGCCATCATATGGTCACGCAACGGACCCCGGGAACCCGCACCGTCCGCCTGTGGACACCCAGCGTGGCGTGTCGTCGGCGTGTCCCGCCACGACTGTCGGCCGAGGATGGTGCCCCGTGTCCGGGCCGGCACCGGTCGGCCCGGGAGGCCACCTCGCCCCCGGCCGGTGCCGCCCGCCCGGGAGCCGTGTCGATCAGTTCGGGGGGCCGGTGACCTCCCGCGACGTGCACACCTGACTCGACGTGGCGAACCGGTCGGTACCGTAGACGGCCAGCACGGCAAAGCAGTAGTCCACCCGGGAGTTCAACCCGTTCACCGTGTACTTCGTCTGCCCCGGGTCCACCGTGGCCAGCACCCCCAACGGCTGCCCGGTCCGCCCACCGGCCACCATGAACGGCACCAACCCGTCCGACGGATCGGTCCAGGTCAACGTGATCGTGGCCGAATCGTCACGCAACTTCAGCTCCCCGGGCGGCGGATCGGACTCCACCGGCGTCGGCGATCCCGGCGTCGTCGCCGGCGGCGCGGCCCGCCGGTCGAGAATCAGCACCCCCACCCCGACCACCGCGGCGAGGGCGACCACCACCGCGACGACCGCCACCACGATCGCCGCCCGGCTACGACCCCGCGCCGGCTCCACCGCCGGCATCACCAGTGGCCCCTGGTACGGCACCGCCACCATCGGCCGAGGCGGCACCCCCGCCGGAAGCACCGCCGGTTGACCCCAGGCCGGCGGAGCCGGAACCTGCGAGGCGTACGGCGCCAGCGCCCCGCCGTCGGCCGAAGTCGACGGGTAAACCGACGGTCCGGGCGAGAACTGCTGAGGTGATCCGTGCGGTTGTACGCCACCGACCGCGCCGTGCAACTGCAGGCTGTAGTCCGGGCCGTGCTGCTGCGGGCTGTGGTGCTGCGGACCGCTGGCCGGGCTGTACTGCGCAGGCCCGCCGATCGGGCCGGCCGAGGGCGGGCCACTGGCTGGCGCGTAGCTGGGTGGTCCGCTGGTGGGCTCGAAGGCGGGTGGTCCGCTGGTCGGCGTGTAGCCGGGTGGTCCGCTGGTGGGCTCGAAGGCGGGTGGTCCGCTGGTCGGCGTGTAGCCGGGTGGTCCGCTGGTGGGCTCGAAGGCGGGTGGTCCGCTGGTCGGCGTGTAGCCGGGTGGTCCGCTGGTCGGCTCGAAGGCGGGTGGTCCGCTCGCTGGCGTATAGCCGGGTGGTCCGCTGGTCGGCGCGTAGCTGGGTGGTCCGCTGATCGGTCCCGGCGGTGCGCTGACCTGCTGCGGATAGCCGGAACTGACGTCGACTGATCGGGGGTCGGACGGGAAGCCGCTGACGGGTGGTGCGCTGACCGGCTGCCCCGGCACCGGCGGCGCGCTGACCGGAGAGAAGGCCGGCGGCCCACTGACCGGCGATCCACTGACCGGCGAACCGCCAACCAGTGATCCACCAGCCAGGGGTGCGCCTGTCGGAGGCCCGCTCACCGGGGGGCTGCTTACTGGAGCTCCGCTGACCGGGGCCGCCGCGGCGGCGACCGGAGTCGTGGCCTGGGGGAGGGGGCCGGCGCGGGCCGCCTCCTCCTCCAGCAGCGGAC
>NZ_POTY01000113.1 GCF_003236315.1 Micromonospora craterilacus | reverse complement strand
GCCCCTGAGACGCCCCGAAAGGAGGATGCGCGGCGCCCCGCCGGCTTATCCGCCGGCCGCCACCGTCCGCGCGCCCAGCCATGGATGTCATCACCACCGGAATCGGTGTACTCCTCGCCGTCGTCCTGCTCATCGCGCTCGGCGTGGTGTTCATGGTCAGCCGGTTGTTCCGCAAGGTCGAGCAGGGCAAGGCACTGATCGTCTCCAAGATCCGGCGGGTCGACGTGACCTTCACCGGCGCGGTCGTGCTGCCCGTGCTGCACAAGGCCGAGATCATGGATATCTCGGTCAAGACGATCGACATCGAACGGACCGGCAACGAGGGCCTGATCTGCCGGGACAACATCCGGGCCGACATCCGGATCACCTTCTTCGTCCGAGTCAACAAGACGACCGAGGACGTCATCAAGGTGGCGCAGGCGATCGGCACCGCCCGGGCCAGCGACCGGGAGACGTTGCAGGAGCTGTTCAACGCGAAGTTCTCCGAGGCGTTGAAGACGGTCGGTAAGCAGCTTGACTTCGTCGACCTCTACACCAAGCGCGACGAGTTCCGCGACCAGATCATCCGGGTGATCGGCACCGACCTCAACGGGTACAGCCTGGAGGACGCGGCGATCGACTTCCTGGAGCAGACGCCGATGGCGCAGCTCGACCCGGCGAACATCCTCGACGCCCAGGGCATCCGGAAGATCACCGAGCTGACCACGCAGGAGAACGTCCGGACCAACGAGTTCCGGCGCAGCGAGGAGAAGGAGATCACCCGCCAGAACGTCGACGCCAAGGAAGCCATCCTGGAGTTGGAGCGGCGGCAGGCGGACGCCGAGGCCAAGCAGCACCGGGAGATCCAGACCGTGCGGGCCCGCGAGGAGGCCGAGATCTCCCGGGTACGCGCCGAGGAGCGGCTGCGGGCCGAGACCGCGAACATCCGTACCGACGAGCAGTTGGGCGTCCAGCACGAGAACCGGGCCCGGGAGATCGCGGTCGCGGAGAAGAACCGCGAGCGGGTCATCGCCATCGAGACCGAGCGGATCGAGAAGGACCGCCTGCTGGAGGTCATCGGCCGGGAGCGGGAGACCGAGCTGAGCACGATCTCCAAGAACAAGGAGGTCGAGGCCGAGAAGCGGGCCATCGCCGAGGTGATCCGGGAGCGGATCGCGGTGGAGAAGACCGTGGCCGAGCAGGAGGAGAACATCAAGCGGCTCCGGGTGGTCGAGGAGGCCGAGCGGACCCGCCAGGCGCTGGTCATCCAGGCCGAGGCCGAGGCGCAGGAGAGCCTGGTCAAGGACATCAAGGCGGCGGAGGCCGCGGAGGCGGCGGCCAAGCACAAGGCCCGCGAGGCACTGGTGCTGGCCGAGGCCCGGCAGCAAGCCGCGGAGCTGGACACCCGGGCCAAGATCCGGCTGGCCGAGGGGATCCAGGCCGAGTCGGCGGCAGCCGGTCTGGCCGAGGTGCAGGTCCAGGAGCGCAGCGCCGAGGCGATCGAGAAGGTCGGTCGCGCCGAGGCCGCCGTGGAGCGGGAGAAGGCGGTGGCCGCCGCCGACGCGGTGCGCGAGAAGCTGAAGGGCGAGGCCGAAGGTCTCACCGAGAAGGCCGCCGCGATGGCCGCGCTGGACGACGCGACCCGGGAGCACGAGGAGTACCGGCTGCGCCTGGAGCTGGAGAAGGAGGTCCGGCTGGCCGGGCTGGACACCCAGCGGCAGGTCGCCGAGGCGCAGGCCAGGCTGGTCAGCACCGGCCTGGAGAAGGCGAACATCGACATCGTCGGTGGCGACAGCGTCTTCTTCGACCGGCTGCTCAGCTCGATCTCGTTCGGCAAGAGCGTGGACGGCTTCGTGGCGCACTCGGACGTGGCGAAGAACCTGGCCCAGCCGTGGCTGGACGGCAGCGCCAGTTTCACCGACGACCTGGCGCGCATGGTCGGCTCGCTGAACAGCGCCGACGTGCAGAACCTCACCCTGTCGGCGTTCCTGATGCAGCAGATGCGCTCCGGCGGCGCAGACAAGGGCAAGCTCCAGGAACTGCTCAAGGCCGCGCAGCGCCTGGGCGTGGCGGAGACCCCGGTCGCCGCCCTCACCGGCCCGCGGCAGCGTGCCGGTGAGTGAGCCGACCGCCGGTCCGGCGGCCGCTGGGCGTACGCCCGGTGACGCCGGACCGGCCCCGGCCGGGACCGGCGAGACGGTTCCGGGGGTGGGTGCGACCGACACCCCGACGGTGGGCGTTCGGCCGGGGCTGGACGACGGCAGCTACGAGGTGCTGCGCAAGCGGCTCGCCGGGCAGGCCGTCGAGTTGTCCCGGCGGGCGGAGGCGCTCAACGCCCGCCGGCTGGAGGTCTTCGGCGGCACCGAGCTGCGCCTGCTGAGCACCGAGCGGATCCGTACGCAGCACAACTGCGTACCCCGGGACATCGTCTCGGTCGGCGGGCTGATGCTGTTCGGCTACAACGTCTTCATCGGTCTCAAGCCGGAGACGACCGTCGACGACGTCTTCTCGCTGCACCGGTTCACCCGACAGGGGGACGCGGACGGCGCGGAGGCGTTCCGGTTCGACGAGGCCGGCCCGGACGAGCTGCCCGGTCTGCTGCGCCACCCGCAGTTCGTCCGCGACTTCGGCGAGCTGTACCGCTACTACCGGCAGGCCCGCCTGCTGCAACTGCGCCGGATCGACGGCCGGCTGCTGGCGGTGTTCCAGACCGGGCCGCGTACCGAGGACATCCGGGTGCTGCGCTGGCAGGTCGGCGTCGACGGTGTCCCCGAGTACCTGGACAGCCGGGGCGAGCGGGACCACGTCTTCCCGCCGACGCACGACTTCGAGTGGATCGAGACCACCCGCGAGGACCACGTCCTCGGGCGGCATCCGCACATCTCCATCGCCGGCGACGTCTTCGTCGAAACGGTCGGCGGCACGCTCACCGTCAAGGTGGAGAACAACACCGAGGTCGGCGAGGGCATCTACAGCGAGCCGGTGGACGAGCCTCTGCAGAGTCTCGCCGACGCGGACGTGCACTGGGCCCGGGTAGGACCGCTGATCCTGTTGCGGCTGCGGCCGTACAAGGAGACGCAGTGGCGGCACCTGGTCTTCAACACGCTCACCCGCGAGGTGGTCCGGCTCGACGGCATCGGTATCGCCTGCCAGCGGCTGCCCGAGGACCACGGCATCATCTTCCCGGGCGGCTACCACCTGGCCACCGGCGTCACCCGCACCTTCGACACCGAGGTCTCCGACCTGGAGTTCGAGCGGGTGGTGCGGTCCCCGAACGGCGAGGACGTGCTCTACGTCTTCCACGCCCGTGCCGAGGGGCGTTCGCTGCTGCTGCCGTACAACGCGATCCGCAAGGAGGTGGCCGCGCCGATCCCGTGCCACGGGTTCTCGATCTTCGACGACGGCACGCTGGTGGTGTTCCGGGCGGTCTCCGAGGAGCCGACCCGGGTCCACCCGATGCAGATCTGGCAGACGCCGTACGTCTCGGACGCGTACGCGGCGGCCCAGCCGGCCGGCACCGGGCCGCTGGAGCGGATCGGCAACGCGGACCTGGTACGCGGCATCTCGGACTGCCTGTCGGTGACCCGGATGGTCGACGGCACCGCCACCGCCGGGGTCTACGAGGCGCTGATCGCCGCCTGCGCTCGGATCACCGACCACTACCACTGGCTCGGCGAGGACGAACTCGGCGACCTGGCCACGCCGCTGGCCGGGCTGCGCCGCACCGCGACCGCCGTGCTGGAGGAGCACGAGAAGGTCCGTACCCTCACCGAGCAGGCCCGGGCCGAAGTGGACGACAGCGCCGAGCAGATCGCCTCGCTGGCCCGTCGGGCCCGGGGCGAGGCGCCGCTGACCGCCGACGACTGGGTCGCCCAGCTCGGTGGCCTGCGGCGGGCGCGCGGGCACCTGGAGACGCTGCGGGAGCTGCGGTACGTCGACCACGACCGGATCGACGAGCTGGCCGGCCGGCTGGACGAGGAGCTGGCGGTGGCCGGCCGCCGGGCGGTCGAGTTCCTGCGCCGGGACGAGGCGTTCACCGGCTACCAGCAGGAGGTGGACCGGCTCGCCGCCCGCGCCGGCGCGATCGGCACGGTGGCCGAGGCCGGCACGGTCCGCGACGAGCTGGCCGCCCGCACCGACGGCCTGCAGACCGTCACCGACGTGGTGGGTGGGCTGGACATCGCCGACGCGACCGTCCGGACCGGGATCCTGGGCCGGGTCGGCGAGGTGCTGGGCGCGGTAAACCGGGCCCGTGCGGTGCTCGACAAGCGTCGCCGGGAGCTGGCCGCCGCCGAAGGCCGGGCCGGCTTCGCCGCCGAGTTCGCCCTGCTCGGGCAGGCGGTGACCGGCGCGCTGGCGGCAGCGGACACCGCCGAACGCTGCGACGAGCAGCTCGGCCGGCTGCTGCTGCGGGTGGAAGAGCTGGAGTCCCGGTTCGGCGAGTTCGACGACTTCCTCACCGAGCTGGCCACCCGGCGTACCGACATCTACGAGGCGTTCTCGGCGCGCAAGCAGGCGCTGCTGGACGAGCGGGCGCGCCGGGCCGACCGGCTCGTCGCCTCGGCCGACCGGATCCTGGTCAGCGTGCAGAGGCGGGCCGGCACCCTCGGCTCGCTGGACGAGGTCAACACCTACTTCGCGGCCGACCCGATGGTGGGCAAGCTGCGGGCGGTGGTCGAGGAACTGCGTACCCTCGGCGACGCGGTGCGGGCCGAGGAGCTGGACGGCCGGGTCCGGGCCGCCCGCCAGGAGGCCGGGCGCGGCCTGCGCGACCGCCTTGACCTGTACGCCGACGGCGGCGAGACGATCCGGCTGGGCCGGCACCGCTTCGCGGTGAACACCCAGCCGATCGACGTGGCGGTGGTGCCGGCCGAGGGCCGGATGGTGGTGGCGGTGACCGGCACCGACTACCGCGCCCCAATCCGCGACGAGCAGTTCCAGCAGACCCGCCGGTTCTGGGACCAGCTGCTGGTCTCCGAGTCGGCGCAGGTGTACCGGGCGGAATACCTGGCCACCGCGATCCTGGCCGCCGCCGAGGCCGGCCGCGACGGGCTCACCCTGGACGCGCTGCACGCGGCGGCGGTGGACGCCGACGGGCTGCGGGAACTGGTCCGGCAGATCGCCGAAACCCGCTACGACGAGGGGTACGAACGCGGCGTGCACGACCACGACGCGGCCGAGATCCTGCGGGTGCTGCTGCGCCTGCACACCGGCGCGGGCCTGCTGCGCTACCCGCCGGCCGACCGCGCCGCCGCGCAGCTGTTCTGGCGGTACGGCACCGACGAGCCGACCCGGGCCGCCTGGACGGCCCGCGCCGCCTCGCTGGCCCGGGCGCGACAGCGGTTCGGCCGTCCGGACGGCGAGGACGCCGCCGACCGGCTCTGCGCACAACTGGCCGAGGCGGTCGACGGTTTCCTGCGCGGCGCCGGGCTGCCCGTACCGGCCGCCGGGACCGGTCTGGCCGGCGAGTACCTGTTCGAGGAGCTGTCCGGATCGCCGGCCCGGTTCGTCACCGGCGGCGGGGCGCGGGCCGTGCTGGACCGCTTCCGCCGGGCGCTCGGCGGCCCGCAGTCGCGGTCGGCGCGCGAGTTCGACGA
This sequence comes from Micromonospora craterilacus, assembly GCF_003236315.1. GTDB lineage: Bacteria > Actinomycetota > Actinomycetes > Mycobacteriales > Micromonosporaceae > Micromonospora > Micromonospora craterilacus. Next base: position 15,585 of record NZ_POTY01000113.1, on the reverse strand, counting down.
CGACCTACGAGCCCTCGGCGGCGACCTGGCCGGCCGGTTCCAGCTGGTGGAGGCGTGGCTGACCGCGTTCCTCGCCACCGACGACGGCAACCTGTCCGGGTACGACCTGCCGGAGGCGGTGGCCGTCGAGCTGTGCGGCCCCGAGCTGCCCCGGCAGGACAGCGCCGCGACCATGACGGAGACCGTCGGCGGGCTGCTCGGCGCCCACCCGCGCATCGACGGCTCCGCGCTGGGCGTACGGCTGGACGAGACGCTGGCCCGGACCCGGTCGTTCCGTACCGAGTTGGTCCCGGCGTACCGGAACTACCAGCGGCAACGCAACGCGCTGGTGGAGACCGAGCGGGAGCGGCTGCGGCTGGAGGAGTACCGGCCGAAGGTGATGAACGCCTTCGTCCGCAACCGGCTGCTGGACGAGGTGTACCTGCCGCTGATCGGCGACAACCTGGCCCGGCAGCTCGGCGCGACCGGCGACGGCAAGCGGGTCGACCAGTCCGGCCTGCTGCTGCTGATCTCACCGCCCGGCTACGGCAAGACCACCCTGATGGAGTACGTGGCCAGCCGGCTCGGCCTGGTCTTCGTCAAGGTCAACGGGCCGGCTCTGGGCTCGAAGGTCACCTCGCTGGACCCGGCGGAGGCACCCGACGCCACCGCCCGGCAGGAGGTGGAGAAGATCTCCTTCGCCCTGGAGCTGGGCAGCAACGTGCTGCTCTACCTGGACGACATCCAGCACACCAACCCGGAGTTGTTGCAGAAGTTCATCTCGCTGTGCGACGGGCAGCGCCGGATGGAGGGCGTCTGGGAGGGCCGTACCCGCACCTACGACCTGCGCGGCAAGCGGTTCGCGGTGTGCATGGCCGGCAACCCGTACACCGAGTCGGGGCGGCGCTTCCGGATCCCGGACATGCTCGCCAACCGGGCCGACGTGTGGAACCTCGGCGACGTGCTGTCCGGCCGGGAGGAGGTCTTCGCGCTCAGTTACATCGAGAACGCGCTCACCGCCAACTCGGTGCTGGCGCCGCTGTCCGGGCGGGAGCGTGCCGACCTGGAGCTGCTGGTCCGGATGGCCCGCGGCGATGACTCGGTCCGGCCCGACCAGCTGTCCCACCCGTACCCGCCGGTGGAGTTGGAGCAGATCGTCTCGGTGCTGCGCAAGCTGCTTCGGGTGCAGCAGGTGGTGCTGGCCAACAACCAGGCGTACATCGCCTCGGCGGCGCAGTCCGACGACGCGCGAACCGAGCCGCCGTTCCAGCTCCAGGGGTCGTACCGGAACATGAACAAGCTGGCCGAACGGGTCGTCCCGGTGCTCACCGACGACGAGCTGGAGGCGGTGATCGACGACCACTACCTGGGCGAGGCGCAGACCCTCGCCGCAGGGGCTGAGGCGAACCTGCTCAAGCTCGCCGAGCTGCGTGGCCGGCTCACCCCGGAGCAGTCCCGCCGCTGGGCCGAGGTGAAGGACGCCTTCCAGCGCTCGCGGGCGCTCGGTGGGGCCGGCGACGACCCGGTGGACCGGGCGGTGGGCGCACTCGGCCTGCTCGCCGACCGGGTCGGCGGAGTGGCCGCCGCCATCGGCCGCGCCGCCGACCGATAAGGCCCCGGGCGCGCTGGGGCAGTCGAGCCGTTCACTTCGGACCGGGGGTCAGCCGTAGTGGCGGCGCAGCTCGCGGGTGAGCACCTTGCCGGTGGCGTTGCGTGGCAGGTACCTGACGAAGACGACGTCGCGGGGGACGGAGAACCGGGCGAGGTAGTGCCGGACGTACTCGCGGACCGACTCGGCGTCCAGTGCCTCGCCGGGGTGCAGGGCGAGGAACGCGGCGAGCCGCTGGCCGTACTCGGGGTCGGGTACGCCGATGACGGCCGCCTCGCGTACCTGCGGAAGTTGGGCGAGCAGCTGTTCCACCTCGGAGGGGAAGACGTTCTCCCCGCCGGAGACGATCATGTCGTCGGCCCGGCCGTCGACGAAGAGCAGGCCGTCGGCGTTGACCCGGCCCAGGTCGCCGGTATTCAGCAGGCCGTCGTGGCGCTCCCAGTCGGCGCCGGAGGTGTAGCCCTCGAAGAGCATCTCGTTGCCGACGAAGATCCGGCCGACCCGGCCGCCGGGCACCGGCTCGCCGGCGTCGTCGAGGACCGCCAGCCGGGTGCCGTGCGGCGGCCGCCCGGCGGTGGTGGGGGCCAGGCGCAGGTCCTCGGGGACGGCGATGGAGGCCCAGGACGCCTCGGTCGAGCCGTACAGGTTGTAGAGCACCTCACCGTAGGTGTCCATGAAGGCCGACGGAAGGCCGCCGGGCAGCGCGGAGCCACTGACGGCCACCACCTTCAGTGGCGGCCGGGGCTCCGGCGCCGCCACCTCAATCAGCCGTTGCAGCATCACCGGCACCGCGAACAGTGCCTGGCAGCGGTGCCGCACCAGGGCGTCGAGGGTGGCGGTCGGGTCGAATCGCCGGTGCAGCACGATGGTGGCCCGCAGCGCGAAGCAGACCTGCAGCGCCGCGTACCCCCAGGTGTGGAAGACCGGCGCGGCGATCATGATGCGGTCCCGGACGTGCAGCGGGATGCGGTCGATGATGGACACCAGCGGGCCGAAGCCGTTCGGGGTGGGCCGCCGGGCACCCTTCGGCGCTCCGGTGGTGCCGGAGGTCAGCACGATGATCCGGCCGTCCCGCTCGGGCGGCCGCAGCTCGCCGGGGAGGGCGGTGACGATCAGCTCCTCCCGGGCCCGCTCGTCGAGGCGGTGCAGGTCGGCCGGCAGCCCGAGGGTCCGTTCGGTGAACTCGTCGTCGTGCACCAGGACCCGGAGCTGCTGTTCCTTCGCCACGGTGGCCAGCTGCGCCGGGGAGAGGCCGGTGTTGACCAGTACCGCGTCCGCGCCGAGCAGGGTGGCGGCGACGATGGTCTCGACCAGGCCCGGGTGGTTGCGGCAGAGCACGGCGATCCGGTCGCCGGCCTGGACGCCCAGCCCCGCGCGCAGGGCGCGGGCGAGCCGCATGGAGCGGTCCAGCAACTCCTGGTACGTCAGCTCGGCGCCCTGGTCGTCGACGATGGCGACCCGGCCCGGGTCCCGGGCAGCCGCCTGGCGCAGCTCCCCGGCGAGGCTCCAGCCCCACTTCCGTAATGCGTTGAGCTGGGACGCGACGCGGATCGGGCGCCCCGGGGTGAGCAGGCCACGGCGGGTCAGTGTGGCGACGACGAACGGTAGGTCCATCTCCGGCGGCCTCCCTTCCGCGATGCCCGGAAGGTCCTCCGGCGGCACGCCGGAGGACCCCCTCAGCGGATCTGCATCCCGGAGATCGCCCTGGAGATGACCAGGCGCTGGATCTCCGAGGTGCCCTCGAAGATGGTGTAGATCTTCGCGTCGCGGTACCAACGCTCGACCGGGTGGTCACGCAGGAAACCGGCCCCACCGAGCAACTGGACGGCCCGCTCGGTGACCGACACGGCCACCTCACCGGCCTTGAGCTTGGACATCGAGCCCTCGCCGGCGGTGAACGGCCGGTTGTTGCGGCCCATCCAGGAGGCCCGCCAGACCAGCAGCCGAGCGGCGTCGATCTCCATCTTCATGTCGGCCAGCGCGAAGGCGACGGCCTGGTTGGTGATGATCGGCCGGCCGAACTGGACGCGCTCCTTCGCGTACTCGAGGGCGTACTCGTAGGCGGCCCGGGCCACGCCGAGCGCCTGCGCGCCGACGGTGGGCCGGGACAGCTCGAACGTACGCATCGCGGCCTGGCCGGAGGCGCGCTGCCCGGACCGGGCCCGGGCCAGCCGCTCGTCCAGCGCCTCCTTGCCGCCGAGCAGGCACCGCCCCGGCACCCGTACGTCGTCGAGGAAGACATCCGCCGTGTGTGACGCCCGCAGGCCCAGCTTGCGCAGCTTGCGGGTGGCGCTGAGCCCCGCCGTGCCCGGTGGTACGACGAACGCCGCCTGCCCCCGCGAGCCCAGTTCCGGCTCGACCGAGGCGGTGACCACGTGCACCCCGGCGATCCCGCCGTTGGTGGCGTACGCCTTCTGCCCGCGCAGCACCCACTCGTCGGTCGCCTCGTCGTAGCTGGCCCGGGTACGCATCGCGGCGACGTCCGAACCGGCCTCCGGCTCGGAGGTGCAGAACGCGGCGACGGTCGGGGAGTCGACGTCGCCGAAGCACTGCGGCACCCACTCGACGAGCTGGTCCGGGGTGCCGGTGCCGTAGATCGCGGCCACCGCGAGACCGGTGCCGAAGATGCTCAGGCCGATGCCGGCGTCACCCCAGAACAGCTCCTCGCTGGCGATCGGCAGCGACAGGCCGGTGGGATCGGCCCAGCAGGTGGCGAGGAACTCGAAGCCGTACAGGCCGACCTTCGCGGCCTCCTGGATGACCGGCCACGGGGTTTCCTCGCGGGCGTCCCACTCGGCCGCGGCCGGGCGCACGACCTCGGTGGCGAAGCCGTGCACCCAGTCGCGCAGATCCCGCTGTTCCTCGTTCAGGTCGAGCGAGAACTCGACCATCTCAGGCCTTGGGGATATCGAAGAGGTTGGCGATGTTGGCGGCCAGGCCCAGGTCGCCCTTGGCCTTGAGCTTGCCGGTCATGAACATCATGACCGGGTTGGCGCCGCCGGAGACGATCTTCAGGAATTCGACCGGGCCGAGGGTCAGGCTCAGCCGCGGGTCGTGCTGCGGGGGCTCGTTCATGGTGCAGGTGCCGTCGGCGATGACCACCTCGTAGGTGTCGGTGCCGCCGTCGGCGGCACCGGTGATGTTCCAGTGGATCACCGCGTTGGTCGAGCCGGCCCGGTCGGCCCGGAACAGCTGCGGCATCCGCCCGAAGACCTCGCCGAGGACCTTGCCGCGCAGGTCGCCAGACATCACCTCGGCGAGCTTGCTCTCCGGGGTGGACTTGACGAGCTGGGCGAACTCCTTCGGGCCGACGTTGGCGAAGTTGGCCGGGTCGAAGTCAGTCATGGGGAAGCACCTCTCGAAAAGTGGTTACTCTGGCGTAACCTTACGCATGAGTAGGTATGCTCGCAAGGTGTCCACCACGCCCGCCTTCAAGCGCCTACCCCGGGCCGTACGCGAGCAGCAGATGCTCGACGCAGCCGTCCGGGTCTTCTCCCGACGCGGCTACCACGGCGCCAGCATGGACGAGATCGCCGAGGAAGCCGGCATCTCCAAACCCATGGTGTACGCGTACCTGGGCACCAAGGAGGAACTCTTCGTCGCCTGCCTGCACCGCGAGGGCACCCGGATGATGGAGGCCATCGCCGGAGCCGCCGCCCCCGACCTGCCGGCCGACGAGCGGCTCTGGCGCGGGTTGCGGGCGTTCTTCGGCTTCGTCGGCGCGCACCGGGACGGCTGGGCGGTGCTCTACCGGCAGGCCCGGGGGGAGCAGCCGTTCGCCGGTGAGCTGGCCGTGATGCGGGCCCGACTGGTCGAGGTGGTCGCCGGCATGCTCGACCACGCACTGCGCGCCGAGCGGCGCGAGGTGGCCGAGACCGAGCTGGAGGTCGTCGCGTACGCCCTGGTGGGCGCGACCGAGTCGCTGGCCGACTGGCTGGCCGACCGCCCGGAGGCCGACCCGGAGAAGACCGCCACCCGGATGATGAACGCCGCCTGGCTCGGCGCCGGCCAACTCCTGCGCGGCGTCACCTGGCGCCCGCCGTCGGAGCAAGGAAGGGCCCCGTCTTAACGCCTGCGGTAGAGCCCGGGCCCCGTCCTAACACCGCCCACCGCGGGCGCGCGCTGTGCGCTGCGGGCTGTGCGCTGCGGGCTGTGCGCTGCGGGCTGTGCGCTGCGGGCTGTGCGGCCCCGCGCGACTTCAGCGGGCGGCGCGACGGTGCGCGCGGTGCCGCAGCCAGCGCACCAGCTCCACCAGCAGCGTGATCGCGAGCGAGAGGCCCAGCCCGGCCAGGATCCCGCGCAGCGGGTCCCGTTCGAAGGCCAGCCCGCCGAAGGTGCCGAGCAGCACGCAGTACAGCGCCCACGAGCCGGTGCCGATCAGGTCGTAGAAGAGGAACGACCGTCGCGGGTAGCAGACCGCGCCCATGGTCAGGGTGACCGCGGTTCGCCCGCCGGGGACGTACCGGGCGGCGGCGAGGATCATCCCGCCACGCCGGTCGACCGCCCGCCGGGCCCACTCCGACCCGGCCCGGCGTCGGCTGTCGACCGGGAAGCGGGCCAGGCGCCGCGACCCGCCGCCGCGCCCGATCGCGTACGAGAGGTGGTCGCCGGCGAGCGCGCCGAGCATGGCCGCCACGATCACCAGCAGCAGGTTCGGCTCGCCTCCTGCGGCGAGCACGGTGACCGTGATGACCGCCGCCTCGGCCGGCACCAGCGGAAAGATCGCGTCGATCGCGGCCAGCCCGAACAGCAGCAGGTACACCCACGGCGAGGTGAGGGTCTGCCGGACCAGGTCGAGGAAGGCCTCCATGGACCCATGCTGGTGGCCGCGGCTGTTAAGAAGGGGCCCTTCCTCTACACCAGGCGTTAATAAGGGGCCCTTCCTTTCACTTCACCGAGGAGGTGGGGGCGGGAACGGGAGTCGTGTAGGGCGAAGGACCAGCCGTCGGCGGCCGGTGTGGCGTTGAATGCGACGGTGCTGGGCAGCGGCACCGGCAGCTTGAACGACACGTCGACCGTGTACGCCTCGGGCAGCCGGTTCTCCAGCGCGGCGAGGCAGCGTGCCTTGCTCCACATGCCGTGCGCGATCGGCCCGGGGAAGCCGAACAGTCGCGCGCCCAGTCGGGAGGTGTGGATCGGGTTGTGGTCGCCGGAGACTCGCGCGTAGTCCGTACCCACCCGGGGGGCGACCCGCCAGCGGGCGGTGGCGGCCGGCGGTGCGGGCCGCTCGCCCCGGTCGCGCCGGTCGCCGCCGCCCGGCGTGCGCTGCCGGCCGAGGTACGTCGAGACGCCGCGCCACACCTCCTCCCCGTCGACCGACCCGACGAGTACGACGTCGACCTGCCGCCCCCGCTCGTGCGGACGCAGGTTCTCCGCCCAGGTGGTGAAGTCCAGCCGGTCGGTGACGGTGACCGGCCGGTGCACGGTGATTCGGTTGCCGACGTGCACCACTCCGGTCAGCGGGATCGGGAACTCCGGCGCGGTGATCAGTCGCAGCGCCAGCGGGAAACCCATGACGTGCGGGAAGGTCGCCGGCAGCCGGTCGGCGAGCCGGAACCCGCAGACCCGGTCGTAGTCAGCGAGCCGTTCCGGGTCCACGGCGACTCCGCCGACCGACAACTCGACCGCAGGCACGCCGTCGCCGCGCCGGCGGCCGAGCCCCGGTATCGCGCCCAGCAGCGCCCGCCGGTACAGCGGCCCTGTCGACGGCATCCGCGGCAACGTGAGCCGGGTCCGTGTGGCCGGCCCGGCGGCTGAGGCCCCGGCCGGGTAGCCGGCCAACAGTTGGCCGGTCAGGTCGCCCGTCGCGTCGCCGCTCACCACGTCGGAGGTCGACCGACCCGACCTGCTGCCGTCCGCCTCCCGGCCCCTGCCGCCGACCGGGTGCCGGTCGGCCGGCTCGGCGGTCGGTCCGCCGGCCGGAGCGAAGTCGGTCGGTCCGCCAGCCGGAGGGAGGCCGGTCGGAGGGAGGTCGGTTGGCTCGGCGGTCGGTCCGCCAGCCGGGGCGAGGTCGGTCAGGTCGCGGGTCGCATCCGGGTCTCGGCCGTGGCCGGCCGGGGCGGCGAACGCGGCGGCCAGGATCTCCGGAGTCAGCGTCTCCGTCGGCCCGTCGATCAGCTCGCCGACCGACAGGTCGTCCACCGGTTCGTCCCGGTGCCTGCGCCTGGCCATCACGCCCCCAGCAGGCTCTGGCCGCAGACGCGGACCACGTTGCCGCTGACCGCGCCGGACGCGGGCCAGGCCAGCCAGCTGATCGTCTCGGCGACGTCCACCGGTAGCCCGCCCTGGGCGAGGCTGTTCATCCGGCGGCCCGCCTCACGCAACACCAGCGGGACGCGGGCGGTCAGCCGGGTCTCGATGAACCCGGGCGCGACGGCGTTGACGCTGATCCCGCGCTCGCGCAGCGCCGGGGCGAGCGAGTCGACCAGCCCGATCACGCCGGCCTTGCTGGTGGCGTAGTTGGTCTGGCCCCGGTTGCCGGCGATCCCGGCGATCGAGGAGACGCCGACGAGCCGCCCGCCGGCCGGGATCAGCCCGCGCTCCAGCAGCAGGTCGTTGATCCGCTCCTGGCTGGACAGGTTGACGTCGATGACCTGGTCCCACCGGTCGGCGTCCATTCGGCCGAGGGTCTTGTCCCGGGTGATGCCGGCGTTGTGCACCACCACGTCCACCCGGCCGTGCCGACCCGCCAGATGATCGGCGAGCCGGGTCGGCGCGGCGGCGGCGGTCAGGTCGAGCTGCACGGCACTTCCGCCGATCTCGTTGGCCACGGTGGCCAGCTCGTCACCGGCGGCTGGCACGTCCAGCGCCACCACGGTGGCGCCGTCGCGGGCCAGCACCCGGGCCAGCGCTGCGCCGATGCCCCGGGCGGCGCCGGTGACCAGCACGACCTGCCCGTCGAGCGGGCGGTCCCAGTCGATCGGCGCGCTCGCCTGGCCGGCGCCGACCCGGATCACCTGACCCGAGACGTACGCGGAGCGGCCGGAGAGCAGGAACCGGAGGGTCGCCTCCAGGCTGGTCCAGGTGCTCTCCTCGGCGTCCTTCGTGACGTACACCAGTTGCGCGGTGGTGCCCCGGCCGAACTCCTTGCCGATGCTGCGGGTCAGCCCCTCCAGGGCACGCTGGGCGGTCGCCTCGCGCGGGGTGCCGCACTCGACGGGCGGGGTGCCCAGCACGATCACCCGGCCGCTGGGCTGCACCGCCCGGGCCTGCGGGTGGAAAAAGTCGTAGAGCTGGCGCAGTCCGGTGGAGTCGGTGATGCCGGTGGCGTCGTAGACCAGGGCGGCGCTGGCGGGCGTACGGCCGGTGGCCGGATCGGGTACGGCGGTGGCCGGATCGCGCAGGGCGAGCCCGGCGGAGGCCAGGATCTTGCCGACCGGCTCGGCGAGGCGGCCACCGGTGGCGGCGCCGAGCAGAACCGGCCCGGGGAGGATCGGCTCGCCGGGAGCGTGCCGGCGCAGTCGCGGCGGATCGGGCAGCCCGAGGCGCTTGACCAGCGCCCGCCCGGCGCCCGACTGGACGAAGCTCGCGTACCTGTCGGTCATAGGCGTAGCCTACTGGCGAGTAAGGTGCGGGCAACACTCCTGAGGAGGCGGATCGTGCACAACGTTCGACGGGTCGCAGTGATCGGCGGCAACCGGATCCCCTTCGCCCGCTCCAACTCCCGCTACGCCAACGCCGCCAACTCCGACATGCTCGGCGCCGCCCTGGACGGGCTGATCGCCCGGTTCGGCCTGGCCGGGCAGCAGGTCGGCGAGGTGGTCGCCGGGGCGGTGCTCAAGCACTCGAAGGACTTCAACCTCACCCGCGAGGTGGTGCTCGGCTCCAAACTCGACCCGCGCACCCCGGCGTACGACATCCAGTTGGCCTGCGGCACCGGCCTGGAAGCGGCGATCCTGGTCGCCAACAAGATCGCTCTCGGGCAGCTCGACGTCGGCATCGCCGGCGGCGTCGACACCACCTCCGACGCGCCGCTCGCCGTCAACGAGGATCTACGCCGCACCCTGATCAAGCTCAACTCCGCCCGTACCCTCGGCGAGCGACTCAAGGCCGCCGCGAAGCTGCGCCCGGCCCAGCCGTTCAAGCCGGAGATCCCGCGCAACGCCGAGCCCCGCACCGGACTGTCCATGGGAGAGCACGCCGCCCAGACGGCGCTGCGCTGGAACATCGACCGGCAGGCGCAGGACGAGCTGGCGTTGCGCTCTCACCAGCGGCTCGCCGGCGCGTACGACAAGGGGTTCTTCGACGACCTGATGACCCCCTACCTGGGGCTGACCCGCGATCAGAACCTCCGCCCGGACACCACCCTGGAGAAGCTCGGCGCGCTCAGGCCGGTCTTCGGCGCCAAGGGCCCGGACGGCGAGCGGGCCACCATGACCGCCGGCAACTCGTCGCCGCTGACCGACGGCGCCTCGGTGGTGCTGCTGGCCAGCGAGGAGTGGGCGCGCGAGCACCACCTGCCGGTGCTGGCCTGGTTCTCCTGGTCGGAGACGGCCGCGGTGGACTTCGTGCACGGCGACGAGGGACTGCTGATGGCGCCCGCGTACGCGGTGCCCCGGATGCTGGCCCGAGCCGGACTCACTCTTCAGGATTTCGACTACTACGAGATCCACGAGGCGTTCGCGTCTCAGGTGCTGGCCACCCTGGCTGCGTGGGAGTCGAAGGAGTTCTGCGTCGAGCGGCTCGGTCTGGACGCCCCGCTGGGCGCGATCGACACCGACAAGCTCAACGTCAACGGCTCCTCGCTGGCCGCCGGGCACCCGTTCGCCGCGACCGGCGGCCGGATCGTAGCCACCCTGGCAAAGCTGCTGGCCGAGAAGGGTAGCGGCCGTGGCCTCATCTCCATCTGCGCCGCCGGCGGCCAGGGCGTGACCGCGATCCTGGAGCGCTGACCGCCATTCGCCGGCCGTTCACGCCGGTGCCAGGCGTGCGTCATCTCGCCGGGTGAAGGTGAGCCCCTGCGCACGTTTCGGGTGCGTGGGATCAGGCGACCTCACGTCCGGAACAGGGCCGGCAATCGATGGGCACAGACTTAGCCGGGGAGATCACGCTGTCCGTGGTCATCCCGATGTACAACGAAGAGGCCGTGATCTCCGGCCTCGTCGCCCGGCTCCGGCCCGTGCTCGACGGGCTGCACACCGAGTACGAGGTGGTGGCCGTCGACGACGGCAGCCGGGACGCCACGGTCGCGCTGCTCACCGCGCAGGCCGATGAGTGGCCGCAACTGCGGATCGTGCGGCTCCGGCGCAACAGCGGCCACCAGGCGGCGCTGACCGCCGGCCTGCACCGGGCACGCGGCCGGTGGGTGGTCAGCCTCGACGCCGACCTACAGGACCCGCCGGAGGCCATCGCCGAGATGTTGCGGCTCGCCCAGGCCGGGGCCGACGTGGTGTACGGGGTACGCGCCGACCGCAGCACCGACACGGTCTTCAAACGGCAGACCGCGCGGGCGTACTACCGCCTGATGCGGCGGATCGTCGGCGCCGAGCTGCCCGCCCAGGCCGGTGACTTCCGGCTGGTCAGCCGCGACGTGGTGGAGACGCTGCGCCAGTTGCCCGAACGTACCCCGGTCTACCGGCTGCTGGTGCCCGCGCTCGGTTTCCCCAGCGCCGAGGTCCGCTACGTACGCGAGGCCCGGCTCGCCGGAGAGACGAAGTACCCGCTGCCCCGCATGATCGCGTTGGCCTGGGACAGCGTCGCCAACTTCACCGCGGCACCCCTGCGGCTGGCCACCTGGCTGGGCCTGGGCAGCTTCCTGGCCTGCCTGGCGTTGATCGCGTTCGGCATCGTCGGGCACCTGCGCGGGGTGACCATCCCCGGCTGGACCTCCCTGTTCGTCGCGGTGCTGCTGTTCGGCGGGGTGCAGCTGGTCTGCCTGGGCCTGCTCGGCGAATACGTCGGACGGATCTACGCCACCGTGCAGAACCGGCCGACCTTCCACGTCGGGTCGGACACCGCCGAAGACCAGCCGGCCACACCGGAGCTCTCCAACACCGCGGATCGGCCGGCCGCGCCGGAGCCCGAGGCGAACGCCGGCCGCCCGGTAGCCGCCGTCCGTGGCTGAGGCGCCGCTGCCGCCCGTGGCTGAGGCGGCGCTGCCGCCCGTCCGCCCGGAGCCGGCACGACCGAGGGTGCCGACGGCCGGGGCGCGGCTACTGGCGGCGGGTCTGCCCTGGGTGGTCGTCCTCGCCGCCCTGCCGCTCGTCTGGTGGCGCGGCGGGATACCCGCCGCCGACGTCGGCGCGTTCGTCGCGTACTGGGCGTTGACGCTGGTGCTGCCGGGGACGCTGGTACACCGGGCGGTTCGCGGCAGCCGGGGCAACCTGCCCGAGGACCTCGGCAACGGCGCGGCCACCGGCCTGCTGCTCGAACTCGGCGCCTGGGCGCTCGCCGCCGCAACCGGAACGCAGCACCTGCTGCGCTGGTGGCCGGTGCCGGTGCTGCTGGTCTTCCTCGCGGTGCCCGGGCTGCGCCGGCACTGGCGCACCGGGCCCGGTCGCCGGTTGCCGCTGGGCTGGCACTGGGCGGTCTGCGCGGTGCTCGCGCTGATCGCCTTGTGGGGGTACGCCAACTGGCGGATGCTGCCGCTGCCCCCGGCGGACTACGCCTACTACCAGGACCTGCTCTACCACCTCGGGCTGGTCCATGAACTCACCCGGGACATGCCCTGGGAGTTGCCGCACCTGGCGGGAGAGCCGCTGCGCTACCACTATCTGTCCGACGCGCACATGGCCAGCGCCAGCATGATCACCGGCGTACCTCCAGCGACGGTGCTGATGCGCCTGTGGGTGGTGCCGGTCGGCTGGGTGGCGGCGCTGGTCACCGCCGGGCTGGCTCGCGAGCTGGCCGGACGCTGGTGGGTGGGTCCACTGGCCGCTGCGGCCGGGTACGTCAGCGCACCACCCACGCTCGGCTCGCCGCTGGCCGTGCTCGCCACCGGGCCGCTGTCGTACCCCAGCCCCTCCCAGACGTACGCGCTGCCGCTGCTGATGCTGCTCACCGCCGTGTGTGTCCAGGTGCTGCGGGGGCGGGCTCTGGGCCCGGCCTGGGCGTTGATCCCGGCGCTCGGCCTGGCCTGCGCGGGCGCCAAGTCCAGCGCCCTGCCGCCGCTGATCGCCGGCCTCGGCCTGGCCGCCCTGGTGGCGTGGGTACGCGGCCGACGGGTGCCCTGGCGGGTGTTCGGCGTGCTGGCCACGCTGGTCGGGGCGATGGCGGTCGGCTACCGGCTGTTCGCCGGTGGCGGGGCGGGGACGCTGCGGGCGCAGCCGCTCGGCCTGATCCGCCACCTGCTGCCGTACCAGCAGACGTACGGCGCCGAGGACGGCGCCCAGTTCGGTGGCCTGCTGCCGCCGGGGCTGGTGGAACACGGCGGCACCGGCGCCTGGCTGTTGGCGACCGTCCTGTTCGGCTCCTGGCTGCTCATGCAGACGCCCCGGCTGGCCGGCGGGCTGCTGCTCGCCGGGTCCGGCCGACGCGACCCGGTCGTCTGGCTCCTCTCGGGTGCGGTGGCCGCCGGGCTCGCCGTCGCCTGCCTGACCTTCCACCCCTCGGCCAGTCAGCTCTACTTCTGGCTGCCGGTGATCCCGCTGGCCGCCCTGCTCGCCAGCTGGCTGCTCGCCCGGACCCGGGTAGGGTGGCCGGCGCTCGTGGCGGCCGGTCTGCTCGGCACGCTCGCGCAGCTGTTCGCCCCGCCGTTCGACCCGCCCCCTGCTCCGGCCCGCGACGAGATGACCGTCGAGTCGGTGCGCACCGCCACCGCCGACGGGTGGCTGGCGGCGCTCGGCTGGTCGGCGGCCCGGTACGCCGCCCTGATCGTGCTGGCCGCCGTGCTCGCCATCGCGGTCGACGCGCTGCGTACACGCCGCGCTGCCGTCGACGGCAACGACGACGCCGGTGTGGCCGGGCGTCGGGCTGCCCTTCTGCGGCGGCTGGGTCGGCCGACACTGGCGGCGCTGCTCGGCCGGTCGGCGCTGGCCGGCGTGGTCGCGGCGCTGCTCGGCGCGAGCCTCGCCACCGGGGTCGACATGTCGGTCCAACATGTGAGGACCAGCGTCGACCCACTCGGCGCGATGAACGAGCGGCTCGTGGTGACCCGCGGCGAGATGCGGGCCGCGCTCTGGCTGGACGAGCACGCCCGGCCTGACGACGTGGTGGCGACCAACGTGCACTGTCGGCCGGTGCGCACCACGCCGCACTGCGACGCCCGCGCCTTCTGGGTGACCGGGCTGGGCGGTCGCCGTGCGGTGGTGGAGAGCTGGGGCTACACGGACGCCGCCCTCGCCGTACACGGGCGGGACGGGTACCGGTACCCCCAACAGCCCCCGCCCGACGCGGCGCAGTTCGCCCTCAACGAGCGGGTCTTCACCGCACCCACCCGCGCGGACCTCGACCAGCTGCGTGACGCGTACGGGGTGCGGTGGTTGTTTGCCGACGCCCGGGCCGGCACGGTCTCGCCGGAACTGGCCCGGCTGGCCCCGATCCGGCACAAAGCCGGCCCGGTCACCATCCACGAACTGCGCTGACCAGCGCTCAACTGGATGCGGTTACTCAAGGCTGCCGGTATATCCAGCCGTACCCGGTCGGGAGGCAGGGTGGCGGTGCCGGAGAATGGCGGGGTGACGACGATCCCGAACGTGCTCGCCCACCGGTACGCCTCACCCGAACTGGTCGCGCTCTGGTCCCCGGAGGAGAAGGTCCGGCTGGAACGGCGGCTCTGGCTCGCCGTACTCCGGGCCCAGCGGGACCTCGGCGTGCCGGTGCCGGACGGGGTGGTCGAGGCGTACGAGCGGGTGCTGGACGACGTCGACCTGGCCTCGATCGCGGAGCGGGAGCGGGTGACCCGGCACGACGTGAAGGCGCGGATCGAGGAGTTCAGCGCGCTCGCCGGGCACGAGCACGTGCACAAGGGGATGACCTCCCGGGACCTCACCGAGAACGTCGAGCAGCTTCAGGTGCGCCGGTCGCTGGAGCTGATCCGGGATCGGGTGGTGGCGACGCTGGCCCGGCTGGCCTGGCACGCCCACGAGTACGCGGACGTGGTGATGGCCGGCCGGTCGCACAACGTGGCGGCGCAGGCCACCACGCTGGGCAAGCGCTTCGCGTCGGCGGCGGAGGAGCTGATCATCGCGTACGAGCGGCTGGAGGACCTGATCGCCTGGTACCCGCTGCGTGGGATCAAGGGGCCGGTGGGTACCGCCGCCGACCAGTTGGACCTCTTCGACGGTGACGCCGACAAGGTGGCCGATCTGGAGCGGCGGGTCGCCGAACACCTGGGCTTCAACCGGGTGCTGGACAGCGTCGGCCAGGTCTACCCGCGCTCGATCGACCTGGCCGTGATCTCCGCGCTGGCGCAGCTGGCCGCGGCACCGTCGTCGCTGGCCACCACGATCCGGCTGATGGTCGGTCAGGAGTTGGCCACTGAAGGCTTCAAGCCGGGCCAGGTCGGCTCCAGCGCGATGCCGCACAAGATGAACACCCGCTCGTCGGAGCGGGTCAACGGCTTCGCGGTGATCATCCGGGGGTACCTGTCGATGGTCGGCGAGCTGGCTGGCGACCAGTGGAACGAGGGTGACGTCTCCTGCTCGGTGGTCCGCCGGGTCGCCCTGCCCGATGCCTTCTTCGCGGCCGACGGGCTGTTCCAGACGTTTCTCACCGTGCTCGACGAGTTCGGCGCGTACCCGGCGGTGATCAACCGGGAGCTGGAGCGGTTCCTGCCGTTCCTGGCCACCACCAAGATCCTGGTGGCCGCCGTCCGCCGGGGCGTCGGCCGCGAAACCGCGCACGAGGCGATCAAGGAGCACGCGGTCGCGGTGGCCCTGGCCATGCGCGAGAAGGGCGCCCCGGAGAACGATCTCTTCGACCGCCTGGCCGCCGACCCCCGCCTCGGCCTCACCCGCCCCGAGATCGACACCCTGGTGGCCGACCGGGCCGCCTTCGTCGGCGCCGCCCCCGCCCAGATCCAGGCGGTGACCACGCGCATCTCCAAGATCGTCCAGGCC
>NZ_POTY01000112.1 GCF_003236315.1 Micromonospora craterilacus | reverse complement strand
GCGGTGGGGTACCAGGGGATGATCTCCCGGCGGGCGAGCAGGCGGACGTCCCAGTAGAGGAAGGTGAAGGCGCCCGCGACGAGGAACGCCACCGCGATGGTCGCCGCCAGCCGGGACGGGCGGGCGGCGAACCAGCGCTGTAGCCGGCTGCCGGCGAACCACGCCAGCAGCAGGAACAGCACCGCCATGACGACGATGTTGCCGATCGACTGGAGGGTGAACGCGGCGGCGCCGTACAGCGGGTTACCGCTCTCCGCGGCATCGCGGAACATCTGGCGGAACAGCGGGAACGGCCGTCCGATCAGGAAGCCGGCGATCAGCGCGCCCATGAAGATCAGCGGGGCGTTGGGGTACCGGCGGGAGATCCGGGCGAACGGGTCCGGCACCACCTTCAGCGCGGCCAGCCCCAGGTAGACCATGATCAGCCCGATCAGGCCGAAGACCACCATGGACTGGATGCTGCGCGGGGACAGGGATCCGGGTGTGTTCGGAGCGGTGGAGAACTGGGGCATCGAGGTGCCGACCAGGCCGACGATCGCGCCGTACACGGCCGAGACCGCGATCATGCCGACCGCCATCCAGCCCAACGGGCGCAGCGGTGTCAGGAAGCGGCCCAGCCGGCTGTCGGACGTGCCGGCCAAGGGGGCGAGGGCGCCGAAGGCGGCGACGTTGCAGGCGGTGAAGGTGCCGGCGACGCCGGAGACGAACGCGAAGATCACGCCCGCCACGACCCCGGTCAGCGGAGTCTCCTTGGCGTCGTGGCCCAGCATGGTGTTGGCGACGTTGTCGCCGATGGTCTGGTCGACGAACTCCGCCGACCAGACGACGGTGAGCAGGAAGCCGCCCAGCACGCTGAGCAGGATGATCAGCCCGCGCCGGCGTGGCACGTCCCCGGGGACGAACACGGAGGTGGCGCGGGGCTCGGACGGCGGCCGGATCTCGTCGACGGCGCGCGGACGGCTGGTGCGTCGGTCAGCCTGAGTCACGGAAAGCTCCTCGACATTTACGGAGGGTGAGAATTCGATGATGGTGGATTGACCGAGGGTGGGTTTCTCCCTGATTGCTCGATCGGTGGCCGGCTGACGACACGTGCGGGTGACCGGTTTGTCGGTCCTGGTCGACTTGCCGGGGTGGGGCGTTAGGTTGGTGTCCCCGTCACGTCGGGAGGCCGGGTTGTTGACGCGTGTCGAGTCGTGCGAGCGCATCCGCGCTGACCGCCGCTGCTGACCCCGCGGCTCGGGAGATGGACAGCGCGGGGCGTTCGGTCCGACCGTGGCGGCTTCGGCCGGCGGAAGAGGGCATCAAGGTCAGCCGCCTGGAGGTCTTCTTCGACCTGGTGTTCATCTACGCGCTGTCCAACGTCGCCCGGGCCACCTTCGGCGACCACACTCCCGACGGACTGCTGCGGGGCGTCCTGGTCCTGGCGCTGCTGTGGTGGTGCTGGATCTCCTACGTCTGGGTGGGCAACAGCGTCCACGCCGGCGAGGGTTGGATGCCGATCGTCATCTTCGTCGTGATGGCGGCGGTCTTCACGGTCGCTCTGACGCTGCCGGAAGCCTTCGTCGACCTGCCCGGCGGCTCGAACGGGCCGCTGGTGTTCGCCGGCTGCTACTTCGTCATCCGGATGTTGAGCCTGGTGGTCTTCCGGCAGGTCACCCGGCACGACCGGCCGGTCCGCCGGCTAGCGTTCCGCCTCGCCGTCCCGGTGTTCACCGCCACCGGCCTGCTCGTCCTCTCCGCGTACCTCCCCGGGCGGGTTTTCGGTGTGGACCGGTTCCCGATCCAGGTCGTCCTGTGGACGCTCGCGGTCGCCGTCGAGTACGCCGGCGGCTTCCCGGTCGGCGGACGACGGTGGCGGATCGTCTCCGCCGCGCACTGGACGGAACGCTACGAACTGATCATCATCGTCACGCTCGGTGAACTGATCATCTCGGTCGGCACCGGCATCAACCCGTTGAGCTGGTCGATCAGCTGGCCGGTCATCTGCGCGGCAGTGCTCGGGATCGCGGTCACCGCCACCCTGTGGTGGGCCTATTTCGACGTCATCGCCCTCGCCGCCCAGTTGGCCATGCGGAACGCGCACGCGTACGCCCGGGTCGCGCTCGCCCGGGACGGCTACGTCTATCTCCACCTGCCGATGGTCGCGGGGATCATCACCCTCGCCGTGGGCGCCGAGGATCTGCTCAAGCAGCTTAGCGACCGCGGCGTTCCGCTGGAGCAACCGCTGGACCCGGCCGGCACGTACCTCATGTTCGCCGGGGTGGGCATCTTTCTCCTCGGCCACCTCGGTTTCCAGCTCCGCGTCCTCGGTACGGTCACCTGGACCCGAGTCGGCGCCATCGTGCTCCTGGTGGTCCTGACGCCGGTGGCGGTGTCGGTCCCGGCCCTCGCCTCGATCGGCATCCTCGCCTCGATCGGCCTGGCGCTCGCGGTCGCCGAACTCATCGTCCTGGCCGGCTCCCGCCGGGCCCTGCGGGAGGCCGTCCTGGAGGAACACCACGCCCACGCGGCCCGTGAAGCCGAACGGTGGTGGCGTTGAGGCGTTCGTTTGCATGGCCATGCGGCATGGTGCATACTTTTCCCCGTGTCCAAGGTTCTGACCTCCCTGCCCATCGGTGAACGTGTCGGCATCGCCTTCTCCGGCGGCCTCGACACCTCGGTCGCGGTCGCGTGGATGCGCGACAAGGGCGCCATCCCGTGCGCCTACACCGCCGACATCGGCCAGTACGACGAGCCCGACATCGCGTCGGTGCCCGGTCGCGCGCTCAGCTACGGCGCCGAGGTCGCCCGCCTGGTCGACTGCCGTGCCGCCCTGGTGGAGGAGGGTCTGGCGGCGTTGACCTGCGGCGCTTTCCACATCCGTTCGGGCGGGCGGGCGTACTTCAACACCACCCCGCTGGGTCGGGCGGTCACCGGGACCCTGCTGGTCCGGGCGATGATCTCCGACGACGTGCAGATCTGGGGCGACGGCTCGACCTTCAAGGGCAACGACATCGAGCGGTTCTACCGGTACGGCCTGCTGGCCAACCCGCAGCTGCGCATCTACAAGCCGTGGCTCGACACCGACTTCGTCACCGAGCTGGGTGGGCGCAAGGAGATGTCGGAGTGGCTGCTCGACCGGGGCCTGCCGTACCGGGACAGCACCGAGAAGGCGTACTCCACCGACGCCAACATCTGGGGCGCCACGCACGAGGCGAAGACCCTCGAACACCTCGACACCGGCATCGAGACGGTCAACCCGATCATGGGGGTCCGGTTCTGGGACCTGTCGGTGGAGATCCCCACCGAGGACGTCACCATCGGCTTCGACCAGGGCCGCCCGGTGACGATCAACGGCAAGGAGTTCGCCAGCCCGGTCGACCTGGTGCTGGAGGCCAACGCCATCGGTGGCCGGCACGGCCTGGGCATGTCGGACCAGATCGAGAACCGGATCATCGAGGCCAAGAGCCGGGGCATCTACGAGGCGCCCGGCATGGCACTGCTGCACGCCGCGTACGAGCGGCTGGTCAACGCGATCCACAACGAGGACACCCTGGCCAACTACCACAACGAGGGCCGCCGCCTCGGCCGGCTGATGTACGAGGGACGCTGGCTGGACCCGCAGGCGCTGATGCTGCGTGAGTCGCTGCAACGCTGGGTCGGCACGGCGGTCACCGGCGAGGTGGCGCTGCGACTGCGCCGGGGCGAGGACTACTCGATCCTGGACACCACCGGCCCGGCCTTCAGCTACCACCCGGACAAGCTGTCGATGGAGCGTACCGAGGACTCGGCGTTCGGCCCGTCGGACCGGATCGGCCAGCTCACCATGCGCAACCTGGACATCGCCGACTCGCGGGCGAAGCTGGAGCAGTACGCCACCCTCGGCATGGTCGGCGGCGGCGCCCCGCAGCGGATGGTCGGTGCCGCGCAGGCGGCCTCGACCGGGCTGATCGGCGCGATGCCGGAGGGCGGTGCCGAGGCCATCGCGTCCCGGGGAGTGCCCTCCGCGGAGGACGAGGCGCTCGACCGCGCCGCGATGGAGTTCGGCGTCGACTGACCTGCCGCTGCCGCTGCCGCTGCCGCTGCCGCTGCCGCTGCCGCGCGCTCGGCGCGTCGTCGCTGTTGCACCGTGCTTGTCCAATGGGTCACGTGGCTGACGACATCGAACACCGGCTGGCTGCGGCCGCCGAGGCGCTGCGTGAGCACGAGGTGACCACGCGGCGGGTGGCGGATCTGCGGACCCGGGTGGACGAGATGGCCACCCGGGTCGCCGCGCTGCGCGCCCGGTGCGCCGGCGAGGAGAAGGACGTCGCCCGGCTGGAGGGCCTGTCGCTGACCCGGGTGCTGGCCTCGTTGCGCGGCGCCCGGGACGACCTGCTGGCCCGCGAGCGCGCGGAGGCCGACGCCGCGCGCTACCGGCTGGCCGAGGCCGACGCCCGCCTCGAGGCGCTGCGGCGCGAACACGATGCCGCCCAGGCGTGGCTGCGCCAACTCGCCGCGGCACCGGACACGTACGCCGCCATGCTCGACGAGAAGGAGCGGCACCTGGCCGGCTCCGGCGACCCGCGTGGTGCCCGACTGCTGGCGCTCGCCGACGAGCGCGGACGGCTCACCGGAGAGCTGCGTGAGGTGGGCGAGGCCCGGCACGCCGCCCGCGCCGCACACGACGCCCTGGCGCAGGTGCGCGGCAAGCTCGACAGCGCCTCGGGCTGGTCGACCTACGACACGTTCTTCGGCGGCGGGATGGTGAGCAGCGCGCTCAAACACTCCCGACTGGACGAGGCGGCCCAGGCCGCCGCCCGCGCCGACCGGTGCCTCGCCGTGCTGCGTACCGAACTCGCCGACGTCGAGGGCATGAACCTGATCGCGCCGCGACTGGACGTCGGCCGCCTGACCAGATTTGTCGATGTCTTCCTCGACAACATCTTCACCGATCTCGCCGTCCGAAACCGGATCAGGCAGGCCGTGCACAGCGTCGACCAGTCCGTCCAACTGGTCCGCGAGGTGCATGGCCGGCTGGAGCAGCGGGCCGCCCAGGCGCGCGCGGGCCTCGTCGACATCGAGTCCGAACGCGACCGTCTCCTCAGGTCCCGCTGAGCGCCCTCACCGGCGGCGTTTCCGGCCCGTTGCGGGGTTGACGCCCCTGGAAGTTAACGTTAACAATGCGGTGACCATCGAACTCGCCGTTCGATGGCCGGGCCATCCGGAGCGCCAGATCGGGCGCTGCCCGGTCCGCCGACCCGTGGTACCGCCGGCTTCGCGAAGGCGAGCCGCAGGTGCCCTGCCTTGCCGGCTCGCCGACGGTCAGCGCTGTCGTTGATCCCCACCTCTCGATGGAAGGAGCCTTCTCCCCGGCCATTTAGCGAACCGGTTCGACGAATTGCGACCACCCTCCGGGTGCCGGTGCGGGGGATCGCGAGTCGCCGGCTTCGCGCGAGGACCATCACCACCGCAAGCGACAACAAGGAGCTGCCATCATGGCGTTGTCGAGAGCAACCTACATACGCGCGGCCGCGCTGTCCGCCGTACTCACCTTGGTGGGTACGGCGGGGTTCGCGGTGCCGGCCGCCGCCAGTCTGCCGTCCCCGTCCCTGCACTACGAGTTCAACGGCATCGATCTGTCCACCGGGGTCATCCCGGACACCTCCGGTAACGGGCTCGCCGGCACACTGGTTAACCGCACCACGGCGTCCCTGGTGGACGGGGCCGGCGGCGGCTCGGCGCTCAAGCTGCCGGGCGGAGCACCGACGTCCAACGGTGCCTACGTCAGCCTGCCCCGCGCCGCTCTCCAGGGCGCCTCCGACCTGACCGTCTCGACCCGCATCAAGTGGGATGGCAGCACGTCACCCTGGCAGTGGATCTACGCACTCGGTACGAACAACACCCGTTACCTCTTCACCACCCCGTACAACGGGGACGGTCGGCTCCGCACCGCCATCACCACGGCGGGCGGTGGCGCCGAAGCGCAGGTCACCGGCTTCGCGCAGCTGCCCGGCGGCCAATGGCGCACGCTCACCACCACCCTCGACACGGACGCCGACCGGATCACCACCTACCTGGACGGTGTCGCGGTGGCGTCCGCCCGGACCACCATCTCCGCGGGCGACCTGCTGACCGGCTCGGGCACCATCGCCGGCTACCTCGGCCGGTCCTTCTACCAGGATCCGCTGTTCGCCGGCGCCGTCGACGACTTCCGCATCTACCGCAGCGCGCTCTCCGCCGAGCAGGTCGCCGAACTGGTCGGCGGATCCACTCCCACCCTGACCGGCCTGTCCCAGGACACGTTCGACGTGCGGACCTCGATCGGCACCGCGCCAGCGCTGCCCACCACCGTCCGCGCCTCCTTCACCGACGGCTACGACCGCGCGGTCGCCGCCACCTGGAACGCCGTCAACCCCGCCGACTACAGCCGCCCCGGCGTTTTCCGGGTCACCGGCACAGCGGCCGGGAAGCCGGTCAGCGCCACCGTGACGGTGGTCCGCGAGGGTGAGTTGACCATCGACCTCGCGACGAACACCGGCGACTTCCACGGCGGCGCGGCAGGGGCTCTGTATGGGCTGTACGCCCCGGGAGTTCCCACCAACAACCTCATCGAGGGCATGAACCTGCGTACGGTCGCCACCAAGGGGCAGGACGGCGCCCAGCATCCCGGCTCCGACGCGCTGGAGATCGTCAAGCCGCTCGCCGACAGCACGGACGGCGACGTCTACGTCCGCACCACGGACTTCTACCGTGGCTTCCCGTACCAGTGGCCCGGCAACACCCCGGAGGCGAAGCTCTCGGGGTACATGCAGGTCCTCGAGCGGCAGCTGGACCAGATCGCCCAGCTCGACCCGGAGTACCGGGACAACATCGTCATCGAACCCTTCAACGAGCCGGAAGGGAACATGTTCGGCACCGGCCAGTGGAGCTACAACCGGGTCAGCTGGCTGAACAACCCGACCGACTACTTCCGCGCCTGGGACCAGGCGTACGCGATGATCAAGCAGAAGCTGCCCGACGTGCGGATCTCGGGGCCGAACACCAGCGTCCTCTACACCCAGGTCAAGGGCTTCCTCGAGCACGCCGTCGAGGCCGGCACCGTGCCGGACATCGCCACCTGGCACGAGCTGAGCCACCCGGCCCAGGTACGGACTAACGTGGCGCGGTACCGCGAGTGGGAGGCGGAGGTCTTCGCCGGTACCCGCCACGAGGGCCGGAAGCTGCCCATCAACGTCAACGAGTACGCCTTCAACTACCACACCTCGGTACCCGGACAGATGGTCCAGTGGATGTCCGCGATCGAGGAGTCGAAGATCGACGCGATGATCGCCTTCTGGAACATCAACGGCAATCTCTCCGACTCGGCGGTGCAGGCCAACCGGGCGAACGGCCAGTGGTGGCTGTTCAACGCGTACGCCGGGATGACCGGGCACACCGTCAAGGTCAGCCCACCGTTCCCCGGCCAGAACTACAGCCTCCAGGGCGTGGCCACGCTCGACGAGGACCGGGCCCAGGCCAGGGCGCTGTTCGGCGGCGCGGCCGGCAAGGCCTGGATCAGGTTCGACAACGTTCCGGACGCGATCGGCGGCAAGGCCCGCGCGTGGATCCGGGAGATTCCGTGGACCGGGCAGATCGGTGACTCGGCCGCTCCGGAGATCATCGCCGAGCGGGTGGTGAACGTGATCGACGGGATGGTGGCGTTCGACTTCGGCGGCGACCTGCCCACGCTGTCGGCGTCGTCCGCGTACGAGATCGTGTTGACCCCGGCCGGCACCGGCAAGCCGACCGCCGTTGCCCCCACCCTGTGGAAGGGCAGCTACGAGGCCGAGGACGCCGCGCACCGCGGCAGCGGCTACAGCCGCAACGGTCCGGAGGGTTCGCCGTCGGACGTGTCGAAGTTCTACACGTCGGGCGGCTACAACGTCGGTGGTCTGCGGACCGGCTCGGACGTCGTGCTCGACTTCACCGTCGACGTCCCCCAGGACGGCAACTACGACCTGAGCGTCTTCGCCAACTCGCTCAACACCTTCGGGCTGGTGCAGGAGCAGGGGCCGACGAATGTGTTCCTGCGCGTCGACGGTGGCGCCGAACAGGAGCTGTTCCTGCCACTGGGCTACAAGTGGGTGGTCTGGGACCACACCGACACGACCGTGCAGCTGACCGCGGGTCGGCACGTCATCTCGCTGGCCGCGCGAAGCCTCGACGGAAGCCGGGCGACCAAGGGTGACGCGCTGGTCGACCGGATCACGCTCGCGCTGCCGAACCCGGCGGCCCGCGCCACCTACGAGGCGGAACTGGCCGACCTCGACGGCGCGAGCCCGATGTACGCCGGCCCGCGGCTCAACGGCCGCAGCGTCTCCGGCTCCGGGGTGGTGGAGGTCGCTCGCGGTGACTCCGTCACGTTCTGGGTCTACTCGGCCGAGGACGCGGAGTCGACCGTCACGGTCCACACGCTGGCCGGCGGGAATGGTCAGCTGGCCGTCAACGGGCGTGACGTTGGCCGGGTCGCCGGACCGTCGTCGGCGGTGGCGGTGTCGTTGTCCGGCGGGGTGAACAAGGTGACGGTGACGGGCAGCGCCGGACGGCTGCTGCTGGACCGGATCGAGGTCAAGCCCACGACGGGCACCCTCAAGGTGGTCGAGTACGAAGCGGAGCAGGCCGCGCTGGCCGGTACGGCGGAGGCCACCACGCTGACGCTGGCCAGCGGCGGCAAGGCGGTCAGCGGCATCGGGGGTGAGCCGGGGAACCAGAACACCCTGACCTTCACCGTCGACGTCGACCGCGCCGGCCTGCACGCCATGCGGGTCAGGTACGCCAACCCCGAGCAGTCGCAGGCCTCGCACTACAACCCGAACCCGATGACCCGCCGGGCCGACCTGTCGATCAACGGCGGCGACGTGGAGAGCGTGCTCTTCCCCGGCTCCTTCCACCGGAACAACTTCTGGGAACTCACCGTCCCGGTGGAGCTGAAGAAGGGCCGCAACACCATCACCTTCTCCTCGGAGGAGGCGCGCAACTTCGACGGTGTGACGTACAGCGATAGCCTCTGGCCTGGCATCCTGCTCCGCTCGAAGCACGCGCCGGTGATCGACAAGATCTCCATCGCCCGGTTCAGCAGTTGACGGTAGCCACCACAATGACCGCACTCGCGGCGACCTGAACACCCGTACGGCCAGCCGGTCCAGCACCATGGATCGGCTGGCCGTACGGCCGTGCCGGTGCCGCCGAACCGCTTCGGCAGGCGGGTGTTCCAGTGACGACAGGAGGAACCGTGGTCACGATCGGCGATGTCGCCCGGGCCGCCGGGGTGTCCCGCAGCACGGCGTCGTACGCGCTGTCCGGCCGGCGGGCGATCTCGCTCGAGGTGCGGCAGCGGGTCCAGGAAGCCGTTCGGGCGCTCGGCTACACGCCCAACGCCGGGGCCCGGGCGCTGGCGACATCGCAGACGATGGTGATCGGCCTGCTCGCCCAGCTTCTCGAGGGCGAGTTCGCGCCGGCCATGCTGCAGTACATGCTGGGCGTCTCGGACGCCGGCCGCGAACTCGGCTACGACACACTGCTCATCACCGAGGCCGACGGTGCACACGCCCTGCGCCGGATCACCGACTCCCGCATGGTCGACGGGCTCGTCCTGCTCAACGTCGCCCACCAGGACGTGCGGCTGCCGGTCCTGCGCGCCGCGCCGCAGCCCGGCGCCCTGGTCGGGCTGCCCGGTGACTGTTCCGGGGTCGACGTGTTCGATCTCGACTTCGAGGAAGCCGGCCGGGCGATGGTCGACCACCTGCACCGCCTCGGCCACCGGGAGATCATCCTGATCTCTCAGCCGGAACTCGTGGTGCAGCGCGGCGGCGCCTGGGTGTGGCGGCTGCGCAACGCGGCGCTGGAGCAGGCACAGCGGCACGGGATGGTGCTGCACGCCGTCTTCGGCGAGTCGCGGCAGCCGGCCGTCGGCCGGTCGCTCAACGCGGTGCTCGACACCTACCCGGGCGCGACCGGGCTGCTCATCGACAACGAGGCGGCCGCCGCGGCGCTGCCGATGGTGCTGCACCTGCGGGGCCTCCAGGTGCCACGGGACATGTCGGTCATCGGTCGTTACTCGGACGAGTTCGCGCAGATCTTCTCCCTGCCCTATTCGTCCATCGACAGCGCTCCCGACCGGCTGGGGCGCCTGGCCGTCCGGCAACTCGTGCGCCGAATCGCCACCGAGTCGGAGAGCGAGGAACCCTACGTCCTACGACTGATCGCCCCGGACTTCGTCGACCGGGAAAGCACCGCACCGCCACGCGGTCAGCACCGATCCGGCCAATACACTGGCCGGCATGAGTGAGCCTGCGGAGGCGACGGCACCCGCCCGCGCCGGCTCGTGGTTCGCGGTGGCCGCGGCCACCGTCATCGCGGTGACGGCCTGGGCGGGCTACTGGTGGTTGGCCGTGCCGCGTTACGACATCTGCGCGGCCGTCCTGCCCGCGCCAGCCGGCTGCCGGATCGCCGGTCGGATCCCCATCGCGACACTGTGGACGGCGATCATCGCGGTGCTCTACCTGGCCACGGCCGCCCTGGCCGTCGTCCGTCCGCGCGGTCGCTGGTGGCCGTTCGTGGCCGGGGTCGCGGTGCTGGCCATCGCGGCGTTGTGGGGCTACCGGGCGGTGCAGTACGCCGGCGGCTGACCCGCGGGCGAGCTGCGCTGCGCGCCCGGGAGCCGACCAGGCGCGGGATCAGCCGAGTTCGTCGGTGCGCCCCCGCTCCAGGTAGACCGTGCCCACCTCCACGTTGCCGGCGGTGGTGGTCTTGGCGCCGCTGGCCAGCAGTTCCCCGGTGCGTGGATCGAAGAGCAGGTACTCGCGGTCGTGGCCGGCGGGGGAGGGCCGCGGACCCTGGCCCCGGCCGGCCGAGACCGCGACGCCGGTACGCCCGACGGAGTCGGTGTCTTCGCCCTGGCACACCACCCCGTCGGTGGCGGCGAGGAACCGCAGCACCGCGGCCCGGTGCGCGGAGTCCAGGACCCGTTCCCGGTTCAGGTCGGCGACGCTGGCCAGCGCCTGCGCCGGGCCGTTCTCCCGGGGCCGGTACAGCGCCTGCGCCATTGCCGTCGGGTCGGCGGCCGGCAAGGCGGTGACATCGAGGTCTCCGGGGGCCAGCTCCGTCGTCCTGGTGGTCTCCGACGTCAGCTCACGATGCTGCTCGAAGTATTCCCGCGATTTCTCGTCCGGGTAGGTCGGCGTGCCACGGACCTGCCGTAGCCGTCCCGAGCCGTCCTCCGCGAGCCACCGGGTCGTCTCCTCGCTGTACCAGATGGTCGCCATGCCGGCATCCGCTACCGGCATCTCCACCGAGCCGCCGCCGGCCCAGGTCATCCGCAGGTACTCGTACCGTCCGGTGCGCCCGTCGTACGGCGTGGCTGCCAGCTGGTCGGCGATCTCCGCCAGACAGGGCGCCGATTCCGACGTGGAACCCGGCGGAAGGTACGGCTGGGGCGAGGCCGGCGGGCCGCCGACGCCACGCACGACCACGACCGCAGTCGCCACCACGGCAAGAGCAGCGACGGGTACGACCCACCACGCCCGCCGCCGTGGCGGCACGGCGGTGGCGTAGGACGTCACGTCGTCGCGGGCGCGGTCGAGCACCGCCTCGACGTCACCCGGCCCGACCTGCACCCCGCGCGCCGGGTCAGCCGCCGCCAACAGTTCCCGCAGCCGCTCACTCATCGGACTCCTCCCAGCTGACCGTCGACCGAGGTGGCCGGCGAGGGACGTTCCCGGAGCAACTCGGCGAGCCGCCGCCGTGCCCGGTGCAACCGCACCTTGGCGGTGGCCGAACCGCAGCCCACCACCAGCGCCGCCTCGCGCAGGGAGAGTTGCTCCCAGCCGACCAGTCGAAGAATCTCCTGGTCGTCGTCGGACAGGCGGCCCAGCGCGGTCCGCACATCCATCAGCCGCACGATGCCGTCGTGCCGGTCCAACCCGACCGTCTCGGTCAGCTCACCCGACGGCGGCACCGCCCGCTGCGCCCGCCAGTGGTTCGCCAGCAGGCGACGCGCGACCCCGTACAGCCACGGCAGTGTCCGCGCCGGTACCTCCCACCGGCGTCGCCACGCGACCAGGAACACCTCCTGGGCCAGCTCCTCGGCCGCCGCCATGCCGTCGAGCCGGCGCAGGCCATAACGGACCACGTCCGGAAAGTGCCGCGCGTAGACCCCGCGGAACCAGTCCGTCCCCCGGTCGTTGACGTCCCTCATACCTCTACCTGTGTCAGCCGGCGCCCGTTGGTTACGCCGCTGCCGTCGATTCGGTCATCGCATCGGTGCAGCGTCGCGCCCTTCCTGCGGGTCAGATGGTGACGACGACCTTTCCCGCCGGGTGCCCGTCCGTGAAGTGCCGGAGCGCGTCCGCCGCCTCGGCGAGCGGATAGGTGCGGTCGATCGCCGGCGTCAGCGCGCCGGACTCGATGAGTTCCCGCAGCTCGTCGAGGTCCTCGTTACGCTCCACCGCGCTCACGGTGCGCAGCCGTTGACCGACGAACAGGGACAGCAGCGGCGCCCGGAACATCTGCCGGCCGTAGCCACCGAGCAGCCGGCCCCGGGCGTACGCGCCGCCGACCAACGCCAGCGTCCCGCGTGGGGTGAGCGCGCGCCGCAGCAGTGCCAGCGGGCGGTCGCCGCCGGTGTCGATGACGACGTCGTAGACCGGGCCGTCGCGGTCGATCTCCTCGTCGGTGTAGTCGAGGACGTCGTCGGCGCCGAGGGAGCGGACGAACTCGGTCCGGGCCGGGGCGCAGACGCCGGTCACCGTCGCGCCGTACGCCTTGGCGATCTGGACCGCCAGTGAGCCGACGCCACCGGACGCGCCGATCACCAGCACCCGGTGCCCCGGGCGCACCGCACCGCAGTCGCGCACCGCCCGCAGCGCCGTCATGCCGGACACGGGCACCGCGGCGGCCTGCGCGAACGACAGGTTGGCCGGCTTGCCGGCCAACCGTTGCGCCGGCGCGCTCGCGAACTCGGCGTACGAGCCGCCCAGGCAGGTGCCGTACACCTCGTCGCCCGGCCGGAACCGGGTCACCCGGGCGCCGACCGCCGTCACCACCCCGGCCAGGTCCCGGCCGCGTACCGCCACCCGGGGCCGGCGCAGCCCGGCCGCGAGGCGTACCAGGTAGGGGCGGCCGGCCATGAAGATCCACACGCCGGGGTCGACGCCGGCTGCGCGTACCTGGACGAGCACCTCGTCGTCGCCGATGGCCGGCCGGTCGATGTCGCGCAGGTCGAGCACGTCAGCCGGGCCGTAGTTGTCCTGGACGATGGCCTTCACGGTGCCACCTCCTCCGAATCGGGGTACTGGAACACGTCGTCGAGCCGTACGCCGAACACCTGGGCGATCCGGAAGGCCATCTCCAGCGACGGCGAGTAGCGGCCCTGTTCGATGGCGATCACGGTCTGCCGGGTCACGCCGATCCGCTCGGCGAGGTCGGCCTGGGTCATCTCGTCGTGCGCGAAGCGCAGCGCACGGATGTTGTTGGTGACACGGGTCGGCTTCACCACTGCGGGACGCCCCGGCGGTAGACGATCACCTTCGCCAGCGAGCCGACCACCGCCGACAGCACGAAGCACAGGTAGACGCCGTTGGCGATCCAGAACCATTCCCACTCGGCCAACGCCATGAGCATCGCCGACACCGCGCCGATGACCACGAACGCCTGGCCGACGTGGTCGCCGAGCCGGCCGATCTCCCGGTCGCGTACATCCTTGACGCGGGACGCCCGCGGGTTCACCACGCCGATCCCGATCTCGGCCACGATGTTCGCCGCGATGGCGCCGCCGACCGTCCACAGCAGCGCGCCGGCGTAGGGCACCGCGGTGAGCGGCCCGCCGTCGACCCGGCCCAGGACGACGACCACGTACACGGCGTACGCGATCACGCTGACCACCAGCATGATCCAGGCCCGTTTCTCTTCGTGCGTCATGACCCGGCCTCCCGGTGTAAAGAATCCTTGACACGCCAAGAGTAAAGGACGCATGACAACATGTCTAGAAACTTTGACACCTGATGCCGCAGGTGCTCGCTACGAACCGAACGGCGGCTGCGGACCGCGCCGAGTTAGAGGTCCCGTACCGCCCGCAGCGCCGCCTCGACGTCGCTCTCGTCGTTCGCGATGGTCGTGCCGAAGCGCAGGTACGACGGGCGGTACGGCGTCGAACTGGCCACCACCTTCCGGTCGTGCAGGCGGGCCACCGCCTGCTCCGCGGAACTGCCCGACACCTCGCAGCAGACGAGGCCGGCGGAAAGCTCGGGGCCGGTGGGCGTGACGAGGTTGACCCCGGGCAACCCGGCCAGCCCTTCCTTGAGGCTCGTCGCCAACTCCCGGGTACGCCCGGCCACCCGGGCCTTGCCGATCGCCCGGTGCAGCTCGAAGGCCTCGGCGAGCGCCCAGCGGTGTTCGAAGGCGTGGTAGCCGCCCGGCGTGGCGGCCGAGCCGGGCGCCGGGGCGCCGCCGTCGAAGCCGAGCCAAGCGGCCATGCTGGGGCCGTCGAACGGGGCGATGATCGGCGTGAACCGGGCCCACGCCTCGGATGTCCCGCAGATCAGGCCGGTGCCACGCGGACCCAGTAGCCACTTGTGGCAGCCGGAGACGAGGAAGTCACAGCCCAACTCGGCGAAGCTGCTCTCCTCGGCGCCGAAGCCGTGCACACCGTCCACACACAGCAGCACGTCACCGCCGTGCAGCGCGTCGGCGATCGCCCGGATCGGCAGCTTCACGCCGGTGCCCGAGTGGACCCAGGTCACCGCCACGACCCTGGTTCGGGGCGTCACCGCCCGGGTGAGGTTGCCGACGATTTCGTCGGTGCTCGCCGTGGCCGGATCGGTGTAGAGCCGGACGCGGCGTACCTTGATGCCGTCGCGGGCCTCGCGCAGCCGCAACGCCTCGTGCGTGGCGTAGAAGTCGTGTTCGGTGGTGAGCACCTCGTCGCCCGGTCGCAGCCGCAGCCCGCCGTAGAGCAGGCCCAGCCCCATGGTGGTGGAGTCGGTGAACGCCACCGTCTCCGGATCGACCTGAAGGTAGTCGGCCGCCGCCGACGTCACGGAGCGTTTCAGTCGCTCGTTGTTGCCTTCCAGGTAGCCGACGGGATCGGCGTCCAGCCCGGTCCGGTGGCGCTCGATCGCCGACCGGACCGAGGCGGGATGGCTGGCTAACACGTACCTCGCGAGGTGCGCCACGTCCGGGGCGAGCGGGAACTGCGCTCGTACGCTGGACCAGTTGGTCGGATCCAGCGGCGCCGGGCTCGCCGCGCCGACCGGCCCGGCCCGTTGCGACCTCGCGTCGCACCCCGCCAGGGTCGCGGCGGCCGC
Source organism: Micromonospora craterilacus (assembly GCF_003236315.1). Lineage (GTDB taxonomy): Bacteria > Actinomycetota > Actinomycetes > Mycobacteriales > Micromonosporaceae > Micromonospora > Micromonospora craterilacus. Next base: position 6,259 of record NZ_POTY01000112.1, on the reverse strand, counting down.
GACCCCGAACACGCTACGGCGTCTCATGAGTGACAGCGTCCGGCATCCAGGTCACACTGCGGTCACTCGAGCGGTGTGGTCAGGGGATCGGCCACTCGTGGACCGGGCGGTTGCTGTGCATCAGCTCCACGTAGTGCCGGACCACCTCGCGTAGCGCCGCTGGGCGGTCGAGCTGGTCGGCCGACTCCAGCCGGTGCAGCGTCGCCACCTGCCAACTCGCCCCGTTGCGGCCGGTCAGGCAGCGCTGCTCGATGATGCCGAGCAGGCGGTCCCGCTCGGCCGGTTCGACGTCCCACCGGTCCAGACCGTGCGAGGCCAGCGGCAGCAGGCGGCGCAGCACCAGCTCGGTGACCGGCAGATAGCCCAGGCCTGGCCAGAAGACGTGGGCGTCGATGCCGTGCCGGGCGCAGGTGTTGAAATTCTCCTCGGCGGCGCTGAACGACATCTGCGACCACAGTGGCCGGTCGGCCTCGGCGAGTGCGCGGACCAGGCCGAAGTAGAAGGCCCCGTTGGCGACGGTGTCCAACACGGTCGGCCCGGCGGGCAGCACCCGGTTCTCCACCCGCAGGTGTGGCCGGCCCTTGAGCACGTCGTAGACCGGCCGGTTCCAGCGGTAGATCGTGCCGTTGTGCAGCCGCAGCTCGGCCAGGGTCGGCACGCCGCCGGCGGCGAGCGTCTCGGCGGGGTCCTCCGCGTCGCAGACCGGCAGCAGCGCCGGGAAGTAGCGCACGTTCTCCTCGAAGAGGTCGAACACCGAGGTGATCCATCGTTCCCCGAACCAGACCCGCGGCCGTACGCCCTGCGTCTTGATCTCTTCGGGGCGGGTGTCGGTGGCCTGCTGGAACAGCGGGATCCGGGTCTCGCGCCACAGTTCCCGGCCGAAGAACAGCGGTGCGTTCGCGCCGAGCGCCACCTGGACCCCGGCGATGGCCTGGGCGGCGTTCCAGTAGTCGGCGAACTGGTTCGGGCCGACCTGGAGATGGAACTGGGTGCTGGTGCAGGCGGCCTCCGGGGTGATGGTGTCGGCGGTGACGGCCAGCCGTTCCACCCCGTTGATCGCGATCCGCAGGTCTTCGCCCCGCGCGGCGAAGATCTGCTCGTTGAGCAACGCGTACCGGGGGTTGGCCGACAGCGTGTCGGCGGTCAGGTGCTCCGGCAGGACGGTGGGCAGGATGCCGATCATCACCAGGTGCGCGCCGACCGTCCGGGCCCGCTGCTCCGCCGCGTTCAGACTGGCCCGTACGTGTTCCTCGAACTCGGCGGTGCCGGTGCCGGCCAACCGTCGGGGCGCCACGTTGATCTCGATGTTGAACTGGCCGAGTTCGGTCTGGAAGCTCGGGTCGGCCACCGCCTGGAGCACGTCGGCGTTGCGCATCGCCGGCATCCCGGCGTCGTCGACCAGGTTCAGCTCGATCTCCAGCCCGGTCATCGGCCGGTCGACGTCGAATCGGGACTCGCGCAGCATCTCGGCGAAGACGTCGAGGCAGCGGCGTACCTTGTCCCGGTAGCGAGCCCGGTCCTGGCGGCTGAAGGTCTGCACGCCGACTTCCTCGCCCATGGTCACCACCCTGTCACCGCTGGTACCCCCAAACCTCGCACGTCGGCGCAACCGAGGAAAGCCCCGACGGCCCGGTTGTGCACCATTGAACCTTTTTCAACCTGAACCGCGTGGCGGTTACGGACCGCATCCGACTTTGCGGTCCGTCGCGGTGACGCCGGTCGCGTCACCGGCCCGGGTGCCCGGCGGTGATCCAGGGCGTCGATACCATGTCCGGCGTGCGTGAAAAAGTGACCCGGCTGTTCGTGGTGGCGGCGATCGCGGAGGCGATCTCCTGGGCTGGCCTGCTGGCCGGGATGGCGGTCAAGTACGGCCCGCCCGCCAACGAGCTGGGCGTGCAGATCTTCGGGCCGATCCACGGCGCGCTGTTCGTGGCGTACGGGGTGCTGGTGCTGGCGGTGGCCCGGGTGCACCGGTGGAGCCTGCTGGCCACCGGCGTGGCGCTGGCCTGCGCGGTGCCGCCGTTCGCCACCCTCGCCTTCGAGCGGTGGGCCCGCCGGCGCGGCATGCTCGCCGTCGCCGAGCCGGCCCGTGAGCCGGCCCCGGTCGGCTGACCCGGCCCGCTCCTCCGCTCCCGGGGGTGGCCCCGGTGCCGTCAGTGCCCGCCACCACCGGTCAGGACGCCCGATTCGAGGACGATGACGGTGCCGATCAGCATGAAGACGCCGGGCACGATCCAGTGCCCGAACCGCTCGACGATCGCGATGATCCTCTGGTGCGAGCCGAGCCAGGATCCGGCCAGGCACCAGAGCGCGACTCCGATCGCGAACACGGCGACGGTGATCAGGCTGTCGGCCAGTCCGATGGTGCGGAACATCGGCGTGTAGACGGAGATGTTGTCCGCGCCGTTGGCGATGGTCACGCCGATCACCGAGGCCAGCCCGGCGGCCACCGTCACGGTCGGCAACTCGTCCTCGCCACGGGCCCGGATCGCCGCGACGAGACCCTTCACCCCGAGCGCGAACGGGACCAGACCCAGCAGGCCGACCCACCGGTCCGGCACCAGGGTCAGGCCGAGGGCCGCCACCGCGGACGCGACGACCAGCAGGCCGATCCCGACGTACTGGCCGGTCCAGATCTGCCATGGCCGGGGCCGGCCGGACGCCCTGGCGGACAGGAACAGCACGGTCAGCACGATGATGTCATCGACGTTGGTGCCGGCGAACACGCCGACCGCCGTGCCGATCGTGCGAACAAGCTCTGCCACGGCTGATCACTGTAGAGACCGCTGCCGGTGCCGGTGCCGGTGCCGCTGCCCGTGCTGCTGCCGCCGCCCGCGCCGCTGCCGGTGCCGGTGCTGCTCGTCCGGCCGGCGCGGCCGGCCTCAGGTCAGCGCCGTGCAGGCCGCCAACGCGGCGAGCAGCAGTGTGCCCAGCACCGCCTGCAACAGCAGCGGTGGGCCGAGGTGCGACCAGAGCGTGGCCGTGCGGGGCCGGAGCAGCTGCCCGGTGGTGAGGTTGACGATCCGCTCGATCTTCGGCGGCAGGTCGGAGTCACCCTGATCGCGCAGGGTCAGCTGGACCTGGTCGGCCGGGTGCAGCGCGCTCTGCGGCAGGTGTCCGTGCAGCTCGACCTCGTACGCGCGACCGTTGGCGTCGCGCAGGCGGATCGGGGTGACCAGGTACTCCGGGCCCTTCTTCAGGTCCTTGAAGCTGCGCCGGCCGGTCCCGGAGCCGGCCGAGAGCAGGGCGCGCACCAGCCGGGCGAGCAGGCCGGCCACCCCGGCGGCGGCGAGCACCACCACCAGCACCGGCTGCCCCACGCGTATCTCCCGGGGGTAGCCGTCCATCAGGCGCACTACCTGGGCGGTGAGGATCCGGCCCGTGGGGTGCAGGCTGCGCCGGGAATACGATGTCGTGTCCATGACCACCACCCAGAGTCCGCTTCCGCCTACAGATCGTATCGATCCCCGGAGTTGAACGACGTGAATGAAAACGGGTCACGCCGCACGGCTGGTAGGTGACAAGCCGGACGGCGCGGGTAAGCGGTGGGCCGAGCTGGAAAGGGGTCGAGCATGCAGCTGTCCTTCCTACGCCCGCTCTACGGACGTCCAGGCCCGTGGTGCTCGGTCTACCTGGACGCCTCGCTGGACACCGAGGACGCCCATCCGGCACTCCATCTGCGTTGGCGCGGCCTGCAACAGCAACTGGCCGAGCAGGGGGCGGACGAGCAGACCATCGCCGCCCTCGACGGGGTGATCCGGGGCCACGACCCGATGCCCGGCGACTACGGGCTGGCCGTCTTCGGTACCCGGGGTCGGGTGGTGCTCTCCGAGTACCTGTCCGCCCCGCCGCGGCGGGATCTGGCCGCGTACGCCCCGCTGCCGCACGTGATGCCGCTGCTGGCGCAGCGGGGCGAGCAGGTGGCGTGGGTACGGGTGCTGGCCGACCGCACCGGCGCCGACGCGATGTCAGTCAGCGCCGGTGGCGTACCGCGTCGGGCCCACATCGTCGGCCGGGAGAGCTACCAGCTGCGCCGGGTCAAGCCCGGCGGCTGGTCGCAGTCGCGCTACCAGCGCGCCGCCATGGAGGCATGGCATCACAATGCCGGTGACGTCACCGCCGCCACCGTGGAACTGGCCGAGCGGGTCGGCGCCGAGGTGGTCGTGGTGGCCGGCGACGTCCGGGCGACTGGCATGATCGCCGCCCAGATGCCGGAACGCTGGCAGGACATGGTGGTCCGCACCGACGCCGGATCGCGGGCCGGCGGCGCCGACCAGACCCTGCTGGACGACCTCACCGTGCAGACCATCGCCGAGGTGGCCGACCAGCGGGTGAACGCCGCGCTGGACCGCTTCGGCATGCAGGAGGACGTCGGCGCCGGACTCGACGCCGTGGTCTCCGCGCTGCAACGCAACCAGGTCGACACCATGCTGATCGTGGACGACCCGTCCGCCAACGGCGAACTCTGGATCGGCCCGGGGGCCATCGACATCGCCACCGACCCGACCCAGCTGCCCACCGTGACCGACCCGGAGCGGGTACGTGCCGACGCCGCGCTGGTCCGCGCGCTGGTGGGCACCGACGCCGAGCTGACCGTGCTGGGCCCGGAGGAGGCTCCGGAACTGGTGGACGGGGTGGGCGCGGTGCTGCGTTACGTCGACCCCTCCACCCCGGGCCGGGACGGTGCCTGACCCGACCGTGCCCGACCCGACGGTGGTTGACCTGGCCGAGGTTGGCCCGGCGGTGCCTGACGCGGCCGTAAGCGGTCCGGTGGTGGTTGATCTGGCGGAGGTTGGCCCGGCGGTGCCTGACGCCGCCGTAAGCGGCCCGGTGGTCATTGATCTGGCGGAGGTTGGGCCGGCGGTGCCGGAGTCGGTTGTGGGTGGCCCGACGGTGGTTGACCTGGCCGAGGTTGGCCCGGCCATGGCTGAGGCGCTCGTCGCGCGGCTGTCGGCCTGGCGGGTGTCGCGGGTCTTCGGCCAACCGGGCGAGGCGATTGCGCCGCTGGTCGATGCCCTGAGGGCCGCCGGTGGCGACCCGGAGTTCGTGCCCGCCCGGCACGGGGAGACCGCGGCCTTCATGGCGACCGGGCACGCCCGGTTCACCGGCGGGATCGGCGTCTGCCTGGCGGCCGAGGGACCGGCCGCCTTCGGGCTGCTCAGCGGTCTCGCCGGCGCCCGACGGGCCGGCTTGCCGGTGCTGGCGATCGTCGGCGCACAGCCTCCCGACGCGTCAACCGCCCCGCACCCGTCGAGCCGCCCGCACCCGTCAGCCGAGTCGTCCCCGTCAACCGGCCCGTACCCGTCAACCGGCCCGCGTCCGTCGACCGAACCGCACCGTTCAGTCGATTCCCGGCCGTCTGATCCGCCCGCATCCGCCGACTCGTACTCGCGCATCGGCCGGTTGTTCGCCGGGGTGTGCCGACAGGTGCGGTATGCCGGGGACCCTCACCGCGTTGCGGATGTGGTGGACGAGGCGCTGCACAGCGCGGTGACCACCGGTGGCCCGGTCTGCCTGGTGCTGCCCCACCACGGGCACGGCGACCGGCGTCCCGTCAGCGGTACGGACGGGCCGATCGATCCGGCGCTGGTGTTCGACGAACTCGCCGCCCGGCTGCCCCAGCGGGTGACCGTGACGGTGGACGGCGACGCGATTCTCACCCGCCTCGATCGCCAGTTGCCGCGCGGGGCGGTCGTCCTGCCGTGCGACGCTCCCGAGGCGACCGGCGGCGCGTTGCCGTACGCGATGGCCGCCAAGCTGGCCGACCCGGACCGGCCGGTGCTCGCCCTGGTCACCGACGAGGGAATGCAGCTGCACGGCCTGGCCGAGCTGGTCACGGTCGCCCGTGCCTGGTGGGCGTGGCCCGACCCGCGTCTGGTGATCCTGGTGCTCAACACCCGGTCCGTCCACCGGCGGTACCCGGATGCGGCGCGGACGATGGCCGACGACGTCCCGTACGCGGGCTGGGCCCGGCTGCTCGGCCTGCATGGCGTACGCGTCGACCGGCCCGAACTGGTGGGCGTGGCCTGGGACGAGGCGCTGGCCGCGGATCGGCCGTGCGTACTGGAGATGGTGGTCGACCCGGCTGCGCCCGCCTCCCGCGACGGCGCCGCGGCCCCCAGCCACGCCGCCCCTTCCCCGTAGGCGAGCCCAGCTGCGCCAGGCGTATCGAAATCTTGGACAGTTTCCGTTAGCGCGTAACGGAAACTGTCCAAGGTCTTGGAAATGGTGGGCTTGCGGTGCCGTCACTGTCTCTTAT
>NZ_POTY01000111.1 GCF_003236315.1 Micromonospora craterilacus | reverse complement strand
GGCGGAGACCCTGGGCGGGCTGGTCGACGAGTTGGGGCCACGGGCCCGTGCCGGGACGGTGGACGAGGCGGCCCGGGGCGGCGACCTGGTGGTGGTCACCATCCCGCTCCGCGCGTACCGGGCCGTGTCGGCGCAGCCATTGGCCGGCAAGGTCGTCATCGACACCAACAACTACTACCCGGAGCGCGACGGCCGGTTCCCCGAGCTGGACTCGGGCAGCGCCACCAGCAGTGAACTGCTGCAACGCCATCTGCCCGAGGCCCGGGTGGTGAAGGCGTTCAACAACATCTTCTTCCGGCACCTGCTCGCCCTGGCCCGGCCCACCGGCGCTGCCGACCGCAGCGCGCTGCCGATCGCCGGCGACTACACGGACGCCAAGGCCACCGTCGCCGATTTCCTCGACCGGATCGGCTACGACACCGTGGACGCCGGGACGCTCGCCGACAGCTGGCGCTTCCAGCCGGACACCCCGGCGTACGGCCTCATCTACTCCGCCGACCCGACGAACTGGGAACAGGAGTCCCCCGCCGACGCCGACCGGCTCCGGGCCGCCCTCGCCGCGGCCAGCTAGCCACTTTCCTGCCGGACCTGCTGATCCGGGAACCATCCGGCTCAGCCGTCCGGGCTGCTGCCGCGAGCTGCGGAGTTACCAACCCGCCAGGCCGGCAGACCCCGCCCCGCCCGTCGCCGCCCGGTCGGATCGGCCGCTACCGGTCAGCCCTCGCCGACCGTGGCGCCACTACGCCGGGCACGCCACTCGGGGGCCAGCACCGACCAGACCTCCAGGTCGATCCGGCCGTCCGGGCCGGGAAGCACCTCACGCAGTACGCCGTCGCGGCGCATGCCGAGCCGGCGGGCCACCGCGATGCTGCGTACGTTGCCGGCGTTGGTCCGCCACTCGACCCGGTGCAGACCGCGCTCGACCAGCGCCCAGTCGATGATCCGGCTGACCGCGCGGGTCACCAGTCCCTGCCCTTCGGCGGCCGGCTCCAGCCAGCAGCCCGCCTCGCAGACGCCGGTCGCGGCGTTCAGCGACACGAGCAGCACCCCGCCGACCAGCCGGCCGTCGCACCAGATGCCCCAGATGCCGCCGTCGTCGCGGGCCCACCGGTCGGCGTACCGCTGGAGCACGTGCCGCGCCCGGTCGAGGTCGGTGGCCACGAAGGACGGCGACACCCAGGGCGAGATGTGCTCCCGGGCCCGGTCCAGGTTGGCCAGGAACTCCTCCGCGTGCCAGGGATTCAGGGGCCGCAGTTCGGTGTCATCGCTCAGCGGTGTGGCGAACATCAGAGCTCCCGACTCGCCGCACCGCGGCCATCGACGTGGGACCGAAGCCAAGCTCCCAGTAGAGCCGCTCCCCCTACGGACCGGCCTTTAGATCGACCGTCCACACTCCTCACGCGGCGAACCAGTCGAGCAGCGCGACCAGGCAAGGCTCGCGAGAACGCCGGATCGGTCGCCAGGTTGAAGACGTACCCGTGACGGCCGCTCGGGTACGCCGGCCCGCCGAGCCACAGGTCGACCGCACCCACCGCGCACGCGACCACCGTCCCGGCCCGGCCCAGCGCGTCCACCGCGAAAGCGGCGAGGTCGGCCCCGGGATCCCGCAACCGTCGCCGAAGTGTAAGGAGAGCAGTGTGCTGCCACTGGCCGGGCTCGGGCGGTGCGCCACCCATCTTGCCCAACATGACCACCCGCAGCCGGACCAGTTCCCAGGCGTCGTCCACAGCCGCCCGCCGCACGTCGCTCACCGGCAAAGCCTAGCCGCGTTCGTACCTCCGCCTCGGCCCGCAAGCGGCTTAGGATCGTTCGCGACAAGCTTCCGCTACATCCCGTGACGAGTCGGACGCGAAAGGGTGGACCGCCGGATGTACGACCATCGCTTCACTCCGATCTTCAACGACTGCGTTCAGCGCTACCTCTCCCGGCCGGAGGTGCTGGCCGCGCTCTCTCACACGCTGACCGAGCTCGCGGTGCAGCCCTTCGGCAACCCTCGGCTACAGACCCACGCGGTGAAGAGGGCACAGCCTGACACCTTCACCTCGTATGTCACCAACCAGGGTCACCGGTTGATCTGGCGGCGGGTGGGCAAGGTGGCCGTGCTGCTGCTCTTCGGCGAGCACGACGCGGTCTACCGGCGGGCCGAGCGGCTGCGGCTGGAGGTTGACGATACGCAGAATGTGCTGCGAGTGATCGACGAGGATCCGGAGACCGGACGCGGTCTGCCGTACACAAAGCGTCGGGCCGAGGAGGGTCGCCTCTTCATGGCGTGGAACGACGGTGAGCTTGCCGCCTTCGGCTTCGATCCCCAGGAAGTGCGGGTGCTCCGCCGGCTCAACACCGATTCCGATCTGACGTCGCTGGACACGCACATGCGCCCGGAGGCGTGGCAGAGTGCGATGAACCTGGCGATGTACGGCGATCCGGCGGGTGAGCCCACCGCGCCAATCGAGGAGGAGCCGGCACTCGTGACCGAACCGGCGGCTCCGGTCGACGAACGACTCGCCGAGGCGCTGAGTGCCACGCGCACGAGTCCCGAGTTCGTGCCGGTACCCGCCGACCGGCTCGCCGACTGGCTGGCGAAGCCGATCGAGGACTGGATGGTTTACCTCGATCCGGCCCAACAGGATCTGGTCGACCAGGCGTACAGCGGACCGGCGCGCATCCGGGGCGGCGCGGGAACGGGTAAGACGGTAATCGCTCTTCATCGGGCCCGAGCCTTGGCCCGGCTGGGCCGGAAGGTCCTACTCACCACCTATGTACGCAACCTTCCCGAGGTCTACCAACAGATCTTCGCGCGGTTCGCTCCGGCCGAACGCGAGCTGGTGGAGTTTGCCAACGTGCATCGCTGGGCGTTGCAGTACCTGCATCGACATGGCTCGGCTATCCGGGTCGACCCACGCGAGGCGGAGAAGGCATGGCGGACAGCGTGCGGCCGGGTGGTCACGCCCACGAGCCCATTGAAGAAGGCAGGGCTCACCTCCACATACCTCTGGGAAGAGGTGGACTGGGTCATTCGCGGCCGAGCTCTACCGGATCTGGACTCGTATCTCGCCCTGGCCCGCAACGGACGCGGCACCCGGCTCTCCAGGGAACTCCGCTCTGACGTATGGCGGCTGGCCACGGAGTACGCGACGGAGCTGATGAACCGAGGAATCGGTGACTTCACCGACGTGCTGCTGCGGGCCAATGACATTGCTCTGGACAGCCCGCGAGAGTACGACGCGGTCATCGTCGACGAAGCCCAGGATCTGACCGACGCCGGCCTACGCCTCCTGTACGCGTTGGTCGGTGATCAAGCCAACGGCCTCCTGCTCGTGGGGGACGGACAGCAGTCGATCTATCCCGGAGGCTTCAATCTGGCCTCGATCGGCGTACAGGTACGTGGCCGTTCCCATGTGCTGACCCACAACTACCGCAACACGCGACAGGTGTACGCGGTCGCCCAGGCGCTCGTGGACGGCCATGCGTTCGACGACGGGGAAGACCGGCCGGAGCCGGGCCTGCGTTCGATCGAGGTCTCCCGTACGGGTGCTGTCCCGGTAGTCTTCGCCGGTAGGGACGAGGAGGGTCACGATCTTGCGCTCGCGGCGGCGATCGAGTCTGCGATCAAGGAGGGCACGGGAATCGGGGATCTCGCCGTCCTCGTGCCTACGCACCGATTCGCCCGTCACTACACAGATCTGATCGACTCGATGGGGCTGCCGACGCAGCGGCTGGAGGACTACGACGGCAACCCGAGCACGCTGGTCAAGGTCGGCACCTACCAGCGGGCGAAAGGACTTGAGTTCAAGCGGGTATTCCTTCCCCGGCTCGACGCGGACGCGCTCTCGGAGCACAGGGCACGCGGCGAGGATGTTGACGCCCACACTGAGCGGCTCGCCCTGGTGCGGCGTCAGCTGTTCGTGGCCATGACGCGGGCCCGCGACGGCCTCTGGCTGGGCTGGATCGACGAGCCCAGCTCACTGCTGCCGAACTCGGTGACGGCTCGGGCCACAACGCCTGCCACGCTGGGCTGAGCCCTACGTGGACAGGCTCAGAGCGCCACGACGCACCCGCTCGGCGAAGCGTTCAGTACGGACCAGGTCACTGAGCAGCACACCGGGGCGGTCTCTTTCTTCCTCGGCCTGGGCGGCGACCACGACCGACAGCAACTCGCCGAAGTGGTGCTCCGATTGCAGGGGGTGCCACACCACATTGAGGATCTTCTCGCAGGCGACCTTCGCACCAGCGCCGTTGGGTGGTGGGCCGTCACCGAGCAGGCGGACCTTGAGTGCGGCCAGCAGATGATTACGGGCGGCTCGGTAGCCCCAGAACTGTCGTTTGTTCCGGAAGAGCCACTCCAGTCGGTAGAAGGCCGCTGCAGTGGTGTAGTAGATGAGGGGATTGTGTTCTGGCTGGAAGAGGCGCTGCCCGTGACGGCTCTTCAGTCGGCCGTAGCGTCCGGTCGCGGCCGGCTCGTCGAGGAACATCGCGGCATAGGCCTTGGTCAACTGGGGCCGCGTGATGATCCGCGTCCGTTCGACGTTCGCCTGGCCGCTGTACTGTCGTGATCGACGTTCGTAATACAGCCGACGGGATTCCGACTGGGCCACGAAGTAGTCTTCCAGCTTCTTGTGAAACGTCTCCCGGGCCGCCAGGTCGTCCTCGGTCACGGCCGTCTGTCGGTTGGTGGCTGCGATGATTCCGCCGATCACGTCCTCGTCGTTGGATTGAATGAGCCGAACATTGACATGCACGCCATCGGTCAGCTCGTCCTGCTGGTCAAATAGGACATGGCAGGTCTGGCAGCCGTTGACGATCTGAAAGTCACGGATGTGTACATCGTCGCCGGCGGTAGTCAGTTCCCGGGCGACGATGGTGATCCCGTTGTTGAGCACGGCGAAACGGTCCCGCCGGTCGGGATCCTGGAGCGTGCCGCGGATTTCGGCGTTGACCGGGTTGTAGTCCTGGAAGTCGCGCACGTTCTCGTAGAACAGTGCCTTACGGATCCCCCCGGTGGGGTCGGTCAGCACTCGGTCGACGAGTTTACGGGCTGGGATCACACCGAGAAACGCCTGCTCCACCCCGGGAATCCTGGGCAGCGGCAGCTTCTTGGGCATGGTGAAACTCGCACTCACGGCCTCTGCGGCGGTACGGTACAGCTCGCGCAACTCGGCAGCGCCGACAGCGACCACCTCGACCTCGCCGAACAGCCCGGTGTCGCGCAGTCGATTCCCCGCGGCGAGGCGCTTCTTCTCTAGTAGCCCATCGCCGGTCCGGCCCGTCGAGACGTAGTGCACGGCGAGTCTCGGCAGCCCTTTCTTGAACTTGCTGACGTCCTGGTAGACGGCGTCGACACAGGCGCGCAGGTCGGCGACATCCTCGGATCGCTTGTACGTCATAGGCTGCCGCCCGAAGAGTTGCACCAGGTTGTCGGCGAGGTCTGTGAACACCCTCGTTTCGAACTTCTCACTTCGTTTGGCCTGCACGATCACGAATCGCACATCAAGTTGCCGGGCCTTCTCCACCGCTTCCCGGACGTCGTCCGCTTCGCGAAGCAGGTCACCGTTGACAACCACGGCGGCAATGTCGATGCCGAGATCGTCGCCACCGCCCATCCGGAACTGGTCGGGGTTGAACTCGTCCTCGTGGTAGCTGCTCAGTACGCAGTAACCGGCAAACGCCTCGAACGCCTCCGCCTCGGAGAGCTCGGTCAGCTCCTGCTCTTCCTGGAACTGTCTGGTCCAGCCCTCAAGGATGAAGTCCATACCGACCTTTCCGACGCCCTGGCCGCTGCGCGAGCCAACTTTAGCGAAACGCGACGGTCGGCACATGCCCCGAACGGGTTATTTCGCCGGCCAGAGCGTGTATACGTGCCAGCAGCTCCACCGGCTCGCAATCGAGGTCGAGGAAATGGCACCGAATCTCGATGCCTGCGTTGTGGACCACATGCCGCAGCGGCGGGTGCGCGCCACCCGCATACACCAGATGTCCGGACGACAGGCCGTAAGCGATGCAGTAGGCAAGCATCTGGTACGCGTCACCGTGCGTGCTGTCCACCTTGTACTTCGCATCGACCACTGCCCCAATTACGCCCGTTCCGTCCCGCCACAGGATGTCGGGGCGTAGTTCGAGACGGTGCTGCTGATCGAGATGGTGGCGGGCCTGACGCAGGACCCTCCCGCCGTAGGCGGACTCGACGGCGGCCCGTAGCGCCACCGAGAGAAAGTCCTCGTAGACCCGCCACATGTCGAGCAGGAAGCCGTTGCCCAGTACGGGGCCCCGGTTCCCGTCGACGGAGGAGCTTGCGAGCACCAGTTCGGCGAGCCGAAGCGCGACGAGGAGTCGTTCGTTGAGCCGGGTCAACCGCCAGGCCGGCACGGGCTCGCCCGGTCGTAGGCGAGTCACGCCTGCGAAACGCCCGGCAAGGTGGCGGAGTCCGCGCCGGGACGGGTCATCAATGCCCGGTACGCGCAGCATCCGGTCGACTGCGGTGGCGAGAATGCGGTTCTCCGTGATGTCGATGGTGTAATCGTCGTGCCGCACCTCCAGTGGCAGCGGCCGACCGGCACGGCGGGTGAGTTGTGCGGTCTCGCGGAGCCGGCCACGCAGCACTGGCGAGGTCTCGTCGATCGTCCGGTAACCCTGGAGCAGACCGGGGCGTAGTGCGCGATCGGTCTGCCGCCACAGCGCCGCCGCGAGTGCGGGCACCAGTTCGGTGTGTTCGGTGAGCGACACAATCTCGTCGCGCCATCCGGCCGGATCACGGGCGTATCCCATCAGGAACAGCAGGCGCGCGATCGGTACCTTCGGCTCGATGTGCACCTCGACGCGACCGATCCGGAGCGCGCCGACCTTCCGTCCGGCCCGGACGTGCCATACCCCATCGGCGGGGTCGGGCCGGACGTCGACGGTCTCCGACACCGCGAGCCGGCGAGCGTCGTCGGTGCTGAGGGATACCTGCACGGTCGGCCCGGCTTCGCGTACCCGGATCAGGGTCATGGTGCTTCGGGCAGTGACTGGCGCAGCGCGTCGAGGCCGTAGCGTTGCGCGACGTCAACGTCATCGGCGTAGTGGTGTTCGACGAGCAGCGGCAGGATGTCGTGCCGCCACACCCGGTCGAGGCCGTCCGGCTTCGCGTGGACCGATTCGCGCATGAGATACGACGGGCCGATCGCATAGTCGGCGTCGGCGAGCCGGGCGTTGAGCGCGTCGAGTAGCACGGGGGCGTCCGAGACGAGACCCTCCCGGTCGAGCCAGCGCCTCAGCAGGCCGCCAACGGGCGGCTTGGCCGGATGCAACTCGACAAACGCGAACCGACGCCGCATCGCTGCGTCGACCAGAGCGATGGAGCGGTCTGCGGTGTTCATGGTGCCGATCAGGTAGAGGTTCGGCGGCAGGGTGAAGTCCTCTGCCGAGTATTGCAGCCGGATGCGCTGGTCGCGGTATTCGAGCAGGAAGTACAACTCCCCGAAGATCTTCGCCAGGTTGCCCCGGTTGATCTCGTCGACGATCAGGATGTACGCGGTGGAGGGGTGTTCACGGGCGTCGTCGGCGAGTTGCCGCAGCGGGCCGGAGGTGAGCTTGAACCGCAGCGTCCCGTCATCGCCGCTCTCCGGCCGGAAGCCTTCGAAGAAGTCCTCGTACGTGTAGGACGGGTGGAACTGGATCAGCTTCACCGCGTGCGGTTCGGTGAGTCGGGCCGCCAGCTTCTGCGCCAGGTAGGTCTTGCCGGTACCCGGCGGGCCATGAAGGATCACCTGCCGCCGCTCCGCAAGCAGTTCCCGCAGTTCGGACAGCCAGCCGAGGTCGGTGAGCAGATCGGCGGCAGCCGCGTCGGTCACCTCCGCCAACTGTGCCTCCGGGGCCGGGGCCGGCACCGCCTGCTCGGGAACCAGGTCGGCGTAGAACCGGTCCAATGCGTCGAGCGCGTCGGTGAGGTCGATCAGGTCGTCCTGGCTCTGGGTCAGCGTCGGCAACGGCCCGGTCAGGTCGGTGAGGTCCCGAGGTGCACCGACGTTGAGCCACCGTGTCGGCCGACGCAGGTTGGACCGCCGGTCCGGCGACTCCACAAAGTACGCAGCCCCGTCGACATGCCCCAGGTAGACCTCACCCCGGTGCATCGTCAACAGATAGTCACCTGGGCGCATCTTGCGCAGGAACGCACCGAAGTAGCCGAGCAGCTTCTCCCTCACGGAGTAGCTCTTGTGCCGGTACTCCTCCTCAACGATCTGCTGGAGGCGCTGCTGCTCAATCTCGTCGTCCAGCTCCGGCAGCTGCGACGCGGCCAGCGACACCCAGCCCTGAGCCAGCCACTCCGGCACGAGATCAATGCCGTCGACGTTGGATCCGCGTACCAGCCAGGCCCGCCGGGCCGCCGGCTCGGTCGAGGCCGAGTCGGCCTCCGTCAGCCGCTCCCCCAGCAGCTCGGCGGTGATCCGCTGCTCCCGATTGGCGTACCGATCTTCAAACTCGACGCCCTCTTCCACCAGTTGGCTGCGGAGGTCTCCGCCCCGATGTTTGACGTGCTGATGCATGGCCGACGGGACCTGTCCGTCGGCCTGCAACACGCGGTGTGAATTCTCGACGTAGGTCTCTGCGAGCAGATGAGCGATCTCGTCCGGTGAGCCATCGACGAGGTCGGCAAGGTCGTCGTACGCCGTCCAGGAGCCGGCCGGGACGAAGGCGAGCGCCGCCGCGATGGTGTGCAGCTTGCTCTCGTACTTCTTGCGGGCCTGCTTGCGGTTACGGAAGATCTCGCGGTACCGGCGGCCGATCTCGGCATGCAATGCGTCCGGGTCGGGATAGGTCTCCAGCGCCTGTCGGCCGGCGTCGGTGATCCACCACAGTCCGTCACGCTTCACCATCCAGCCGGCCGTCGCCGCGTCGCCGGTGTGGAACCGCGCTGCCACGTTCCAGGCGGCGGCGCCGCTCTTGTAGGGTTTGCGCTCCGCCTCGGTCAGGTCAACACGTTTGGCGACTTCGGCGAGCACATCCCGGCCGTGCATCCGCTCGCCGGCGTCGCGCAGCACCTCCAGACAGCTACGCACCAACAGCCCGTACCGGACCCCCTCGGACATGATGCTGACCTTTCGTACGTATCGATCGGCGATCAGGACAGCCTACGGTCGGTCAGCATGACAGAGCTACGGGTGCTCGGCGTGGACGCCTGCAAGAACGGCTGGGTGGCGATCGAACTGCACGCAGGCGTGTTCGCGACCGCGCATCTCGCCGCCGATCTGACGACGTTGCTGGTCAACCACGACGACATTGATGCAATCGGCCTCGACATGCCACTGGGGCTGACCGAAACCGGGTGGCGGCAGGCCGATATAGCTGCGGCTGCCGCCCTCGGCAGCGCACGAAGCACCGTATTCCGGGTGCCACCGCGATCCGTGTGGCTGGAAGAGGATTACGAGTCCGCAGTCAAGCGCTGCCGGGAGATCACCGGGCAAGGCTTCAGCAAGCAGGCGTGGGCACTGCGCGGCAAACTATTGGAGGCCAATACGTACCGTGACCGCGATCAGCGAATCCACGAGGTGCATCCAGAGGCGTCGTTTCGGATGATCGCCCAAGGCCGCCCCCTGGCAACGAAGAAGACGTGGCAGGGACAGATGCAGCGGCGAGACCTGCTCCTGGAGGTGGGTATCGCGGTGCCGGCGGACCTTGGTGCCGCCGGGCGAGCGGGCCCGGACGACGTGCTGGACGCTGCCGTGGCCGCCTGGAGTGCTCAGCGGATCGCGACGGGTCGCGCTGTCAGCTACCCGGATCCTCCGGAGGAATCTGCGGCTGGAGTCGCCATCGCCATCCGGTGTTGACGCGCCGTCGACTTCGGACCGCCGGCGCAGACAAGGGATGTCGCTTGAGGTCGCGCTCCGGTATACAGAGGTTCTTCCCGGAGCGGCGCTCACGTTGCCCGGGGCGCCCCGCCCCCCGTTGGAGGCTCGCTGGCATGAGCGACGGACCGTCCCCGACCAATACTCTGGCTCTGCGGTTTCTGTTCCGCTATCGGGATCTGGTCGCCGACACTCTGCCCGAACACCGCGCTGTGTTACGCGAGCGAGGGTGGTGCTGGTGGGGATGGTGGAAGAGACCCAACGAACCCGGCCGGGCCGAGGTGTGGGAGACACTCGACCGCGAGACGGCCGCCGGGCAACGGGTGCGAATCGGGCTGTTCCACTCGGGCACGGGCACGGTGCATCCGGCCGTGGTCGAGCGGGTGATCGTGCCGCACGCCGACGATCTGGGGAGTTTCGTCTCGCTGAGCCCTCCCGAGGCGGAGCGGGACGGAGTTCCCGCCTACTACCGGTCCAGCCGGCACAGCCGGGGTTGGCTGCGGTTGGTGGCCCTCGCCGAGGAGCCGATCGAGTTCTTCGGGCGATTCTCCCTCGCCTCAGCGCCGCCGCTGCCGCACCATCCGGCCAGCCAACTGGAGCGGCTGGTGGGCAAGCGGATCCTCGACGCCGACGAGCTGCGGACCATGGACACCACCATCTGGGAGGTACGGCCCGCGCAACCGTCTGACTCCAGCGAACGGTTCCTGACCGCTTCGCAGCGCCAGGACGGTGCCCTCTCGGCGGAGCCGGTCGCCTGTCCGGGGCCGTGGCTGCTGCACCTCACCGATCCGCACTACGCAACCGGGCAGTTCCGGTCGGAGCATCAGTGGCGGCTGGAAACCGAGGACGGGGCAACCCGACCCACCATGGTCGATGCCATCTCCAACGCCCTGGCTCATCATCAACGCTCCGTCGGAGCAGTTCTCGTCACCGGCGACCTCACCTACGTTGCCGCTCCCGAGGAGTTCAAGGCAGCTCGGGCGGGTCTGTTCAAGCTGACCAACGGCCTGCTCGGGCTCGGCATGGAGCATCTCGTGGTCGTGCCGGGCAATCACGACATCATGTGGACGCGGAGCGACACCTACGAGTACGCGGCACCGGTGGAGGTCGCGCCGGCCGAGGCTACTGCCAACTACCGGTCGTTCTTTCAGGCGCTCTACGGATATCCGGCGTCACCGCACCTGTCGATGGCCCGCCGTTTCGTCTTTCCCGGCGGCAACCTCGTCGACGTGGCAGCGGTCAACTCCAGCTCGCTGGAACAAGGGCGCTCGTTCCTGGCCGGCATGGGTCGGGTGCAGGAGGCCGCCTATCGCGAGGTGACGAGTGCGCTCTCCTGGTCCAGTCCGGGGTCGGCGCTGCGCGTACTCGCGCTGCATCATCATCTCGCGCTGACCGAGGATCTCGAATCGCCCGACGAGTTTGCCAGCGGCTTCGGCATCGCCGTCGATGCCCCCAGGATCCAGCGGATGGCCGCCCGCGACGGCGTCCACCTCGCGGTGCACGGGCACAAGCATCGTGCGTTCGTCTGGCGGACAGGGGCCTACCATCTTCCCGAGTACAACAACGAGCGCTGGGAGTTGGGCAGCTTTAACATCGTCGGTGGCGGCAGCAGCGGCTCGATTTCGTCAGACGGGCGGCGTAACTTCTTCAACCTGATCCGGGTGGCGGGTCCTGTCGTGGAGTTGGAGATGTACCGAAGCCAGCAGCAAGGTTCGTTCGAGCGATTCATGAGCTGGCGGGCACCGCTGGTGAGCGGGGCGGGCGCCCGGCTTGAGATCGCTCCGTGGCAGGTCGGTTCCTGATGGTCACCCGGCGCCCCGTCGTGCACGCGCTCATTCTCGACATGGACAACACGCTCTACGACTGGGTGGCCTACTTCGTCCCCGCGGTCCGCGCGATGGTTACCGTGGCCGCCACAATCCTCGACGTGTCCGAGCAGGAGCTGCGGGGCGATCTCCAGGTCGTGCACCGCGGCTACGGCAACACTGAGCATCCGTTCGCGCTGCTGGAGACCGCAGCCGTCGAGCGTCGCCTGCCCGGGGTGAGCCGACGGGTCCGGCACGAGCACCTGCTACCCGCCTTCACCGCGTTCAACGAGGTCCGGCGTGACCGTTTACGCCTCTATCCAGGTGTGGCGGCCACGTTGGAGGCGGTCCGTGCCGCCGGCTGTCGCGTCGTGGGTCACACCGAGGCCAAGGACGTGAACATCAACAGCCGGGCCAGGGCGCTCGGGCTCGACGCGACGTTGGAGGCAATCTACGCACCTCGTTTCACCGGACTACCGCACCCATTGAGCACCGATCGAGAGCGGAAACAGGACACGCTCAGGGTCCGGGTGCTTCCGCCCACCGCACGCAAACCCAACCCGGAGATCGCTCGCCAGATCTCCGACCAGCTCGGTGTTCCGCCCGCCCGTTGTCTCTACGTGGGCGACAACCTGAGCAAGGACGTGACGATGGCCAAGCGGGCGGGGATGCTCGCCGCCTGGGCCCGCTACGGCACTCACCACGACCCTGGCCTCTGGCGCGATCTTGTCGCCCTGTCCCACTGGGACCCAGCGGCCGTCAATGCGGCCGAGAGCGCGGACGCGGAGTCATCGCAGTACGCGCCGGACGTCACGCTCGACGCCTTCGATGAGCTGCGCGAACACTACACCTTTGCCGCACCTGTCGATTCGAGGGTGGTTCAGCTGGAGCCCGACTGTCTGAGGGCAGGGTCGGCGGAGGGCTGAGCTGACGAGGCCGTCCATTCGCTTCGCCGGTTCAGGTCACCGATGTTTGTGCGAAACTCGCTCAGCCACTCGCCGGTCTCCGCCTCCACCAGCTCGGCGGTCCGCGTCACCAGCACCCGGATCAGTTCCTCACGCTGCAGCGTCGCTGCCCCGACCTGCCCGTACTCGCCGTTTGCCTCGGTGCGCAGATCGATGGTCGCCCAGTCCAGCCGAAACTCGGTGAGCGCTCGTTGCAGCGCCTGCGCGGTGGCGATGTCGCGCATCCAGGCCGACGACAACCCGAAGAAGTGGTCGAAGGCCAGGCACCCACCGGCCATGGCCAGCAACACATAGCCCCAGCTCGCACCGATACCGGCGCTGGCCGCGCTGAGCAGTGGCACCACTCCCCCGGCGACCCCCAGCAGGATCGCGCACCCGCGGAGCAGCCGGGAGATACTGCGGCGCACCGCCTTGTCGCGCAGGTACCACGCGATCGTGTCCTCAGCCTGGCCCTCCGCCCATTCGCGCAGGCTGTTCAGGATGGCCGAGGGCTGTTGCCCGGTCAGGTCAGGAAAGGGACGGCTGGTCATGTCCCGCCGCGGTATCCGCCGGCCTGCTTCGTCGAAGGTGCCGTCGCCTGTCACCACGCTTCGTCCGATCGCACCCCGTGGCGTGGCCCGTGGCCGGGTTGCGGGCTGAGAACCGGAAGACACGATCGCCCCATGAGCACAGCCTCGGTCATGGCGTCGTAGCGTTCAAGGATCAGTCGCTTCATCCGGTACTCGCCGTACGTGCGCTCCTCGCGCTGCCGGAGGACAGTGAAGCTGTCAAGGATGTGGTCGACCTCGTCGCGGGTGGTGCCGTAGAGCTGGAAGTAGGCGGCGTCCAGCTCTACACGGATCAGCTCCCGCCGCCGGGGGTCCCACACGAACGGCGGCCCCTGGTCGCCCAGATCCCGGGCGTACGGCGTGAGGTCGTGGGCGGTGTAGCTCAACTCCAGCACCCGGGCGGTGACCCATGCCGCCAGGTCCGGAGCTCCCGGATCCCACGGCACCGGCCGCCGGTAACGCTCCGGCGGCAACACCGGCAACTGCTTGAGTACGTGGTACTTCAGGTGGGTGCCAGAGACCTTCTGCCGTGCCACAAAATCGAGAACAAAGGTCGCCAGATTCGCGTGGACCCCTGCGGACTTCACGGCCGGCATGGCCAACAACAGCGTGTCGCCAGTTGCCGACCGGGGAACAGCCGCCGAGATGAGTGTTCGCTCGTCGGTGCTGCGGCAGATGTCGCGCCAGCCGAGCTGCCAGCCAGGTGACCAGCGCTGGCCCAGCCGTGCCTGCACTTCCTGCTCGGCAACCCAGTAGCGAGGCATGACCAGCCGGCCGGGGTGCCGGTGGGCGTCCTCGTCGAGCCTCGGCAGAGTGCCCACGTTGAGCTGCGCCTGGGTCGCCCCCTCGTATGTGCCGAGCCGGTGATCGAAGTGGTGGATCATCTTCGCCTCGTAGAGCGGCAGCATCCGCTCCGCACCCCGCACGAACACATTGCCGTCGAGGTGCCAGCCAGCCTCGAACAACTCTTCAGCAACGCGAAACGATGCGGAGTCGGTAGCCATGTCGAACATCCGGAGGAATGACAGCTCCCATGGGTTCGCATTTGTTTCCTCGGCCCACAGGACCGGAACGCGCCGGTAGATGCCGAGGGTGATCTCGGCATCTCGGCGGGACAGGAACACCGGACAGGTCCCGGTGTTCGGGTTGAGCAGAGTGATCTCCTCGGGCGTGAGTCGAAACGTACGAGCCGCGACGTCGGGAACGAACCTGGTCCGAAAGGCGAGGGTGGCTTCCGGAACCTCCCGATGCCTGCCCGTCATCGACAAGAGCGCGAAGCGGAACGAGTGGTGGACCGTCTCAAAAATCTTGGCCTCATTCTCGAAGTCGTAGAGGGACAGCAGGCTCTTGCTGGTCACCAGGTCCTTGAAGAACGCCTGGGTGGTGGCGTCGGTGGCGATGCCGGTGGGCAGGATCGCGCCGACCAGGCCGTCCGGCGCGATCAGCAGCCGGCTGGTCTCGGCGAACACCGAGTACGTGTTGATGTCGCCCCGGCCGGTCAGGGGATACCTGCCGCCGACGCGCAGCAGGTGGCTGACGCCGCCGACCTCGCGTTGGGCCAGCTGCCACTGCTGGAACAGTTCACGCTCCGTCGCGTACTCACTGACTTTGAGGGCGGTGATCGCCTGCTTACGGGCAGCGGCGTTCGGTGCCTCCGCGATGCCGGGGTGCCGGGCGGCGAAGAACTCCTGTTCCTGGAGCTTGACCCGTTCCCACGGTGGGTTGGTCAGTACGCAGGAGAAGCCGCCGGTCCAGCCGGTCGCCGGGTCAACGCGACCGCCCTCGCGGTGGAAGATGTGCGGGAACTCGATGTGCCAGTGGAAGAAGCGGTACTGCCGAGCCATGGTCCGGACGATCTCCCGGGCCGCCTCGACGGCGTCGCTCTGCTCGCCATCCGCCAGCCGCTCCAGCATCCCGTGGGTGAGCGCGTACGCACGGGTCTGCTCGGTTTTGGGGCCGACGAAGGCCGCGCACCAGGCGTCGGCGAGCAGCCGGGCCCGCTTGCGGTCCTCGTCCAGCAGCTCGGCTCGCTTGGCCTGGACGTGCACGTCGGCGAGGGATTCGCAGGGTGCCAGGTGGGCGGTGGCCCGTGCCGCCTCGGCGAGATCGATGTGGACGCCGGCCGCGTCACCGAGTGGACGTTGGCCGCGCCGCTCAGCGGCGTTCTGTTTTCGCAGCGCGTTCACGACTTTGCGGTCGTCGCCGTCGAGGGCGGCGAAGGCCGCGTCGG
Organism: Micromonospora craterilacus; assembly: GCF_003236315.1. Classification (GTDB taxonomy): domain Bacteria; phylum Actinomycetota; class Actinomycetes; order Mycobacteriales; family Micromonosporaceae; genus Micromonospora; species Micromonospora craterilacus. The sequence continues at coordinate 6,278 of NZ_POTY01000111.1, read as the reverse complement.
GGAGCCCACCGGCCAGCATGGCGGGGGTAGCGCCAAGCAGCGAGTTGCCGACCCGGATGTTGGCGTCGAGATAGCCGAGGGGCTTGCCCGGCTCGTACGCCTCCAGCCAGAGCGACAGCTTGGCCAGCTCGGCCGACATCTCGTTGATGTCAGCCCCGTAGCAGCACCGACTGACGACCGCCCGCAGCGCCGTGCGGACCTCCTCGGCACGCGGCTCCAACTCGTCGGTACGTTCGGCAGCGAGCCGCTTGGCGATGCGTCGGGCTGCCGCGACGAGGAAGTGGCCGGAGCCGACCGCCGGGTCGCACACGGTGATGGCGAGCAGGGCGGCTTCCCGCTCGGCCGGGGTCGGCTTGGCGCACGCCTCGTCTAGCAGCGGCTCCAGCACCGAGTCGAGAAGACTGTCGATGAGCGACGCGGGTGTGTAGTAGCTGCCACTCTTCTTGCGGTCGTTGCCGCCCAGCCGCTGGAAGTGGAAACGCCGCCGGGTCGCGTCCCAGTAGGGGTGAAGTTCGAGCAGCGCTTCGTAGACGCTGCCCAGCTCCTCTGCGCCAAGGTGCCGGAAATCCACCATGTGTCGCCCGCCGTGGCGCTTGGCAAGCACACTGAGCGCCTCGACGGCCTGAAGCAGCGCGGCGTTGGTCAGTTCCGCGCCGCAGAGCGGCTCGTCGAGGACGGTGTGTTCGAAGATGCCGCCGATGCCGGGCAGGCCGACCGTCGGGGAGCCGGTCTCCGAGCCGAGGATGCGGAAGACCAGTTTGACGCTCTGCCACAGGTCGCCGTGGCGGGAGTGGCGGCGGACGACGGCAAGCTTGCGTAGCCGCCGCGACGACAGGTACTCGTGGTAGCGGCGGTGCGTGGCCTTGTCGGCGTCCGGGGCGAGCAGCAGGTCGCGATCCTCCACGACCAGCCAGAACAGGAGCCGGTAGATCAGCCGGAGCAGCGAGCGCTTGAAGTCGGCCAGCGACAGCTCCCCACCGACCCGCTCGCGGAGATTCTGGTTGGCGGGGTGGTCGAGGAATCCCGTACCCAGGACCTCCAGCGCCGCCTCGACGCCGCCACGCAGCCGGGTGAGTGCCCGCTCCCCCTGCTTGGCCGCGTACGCCCGCCACTGCTCCAGCAGGCAGGACGGCGGCCCGACCTCCTCGTCCTGAGGCTTGAGCCGGGTGGCGTGCGCCATCCGGAACAGCAGCACGAAGTCCGCGAAAAGCTCGCCCTCGAAGATCGACTGAAGGTCGAACTCGACGTACGACGAACCAACCAGACTGGTCGAGTCGCGCAGCAGCCGCAGGCGCTGGCCGTTGGAGAGCACCGCCCAGAGGTGTCGGTCACTCTGGTTGAGTAGCTGCTGGACCATGGCGTGTGGCGCGGCACCCGCCGGCCCGGCGGCACGGCCCACCCGCTTGTCGAGTTCGGCATGCCAGGGCAGCAGATGCAGCGGCACCGCCTGCTGCCAGCGGTGGCTGACCGGGAACGACCGGTCGTCGACGGGGATGCCGCCGGACAACGGCTCGTAGTCGCGGTAGTCCAACTGGCGCAGCAGCGGGCCGAGCCATTCGTCGCGGGTCAGCCGCGCGATGGACCCGACGCCCCGATCCCGCCGCTTGGTGAAGTCGGCGTACGTCTCGCGCAGGTACAGGTATTTGGCGTTGGCCAGGCGGCGCACCGACTCGCTGGCGGCCAGGTCGTAGGAGACCGGGTCGATGCCGGGGACATCCGGGTCCCCCTCGCCGATCCGCTGGAGCACACCGCCGGGCAGCAACCCTCCGGAAACCTGCACTGCTGGGTACAGCACTGCCATGTCCGGCCTCCCCAGGTCGACAGAACCCAGAGCTGACACCAAGTGACACGAAGATCACTCATGGTGTTGCCGGAAGCCTATAGATTGCGATCGAGGCGGAACAACCCCGCCCGATCCGAGAATGCTGCCGGATCAGCCGATAGCGAAGGGACAGTGCTATCGCTCGTTCGCTCCCCTGTCAGTTCTGCCTGCTGCCCGATGATGCTTACGCGTCCAGCAGCCACAGAGGATATTTTCCGACCTCACAAGAAAATCTATACAAGTCGACGTCACCGGTAGCGGATCTCCCTGGTTTCCTGGAGATCTTCCGTCAGTATGTGTCGCCCCAGTAGGTGTCCGTGCCGATGTTCACCACATCCTCCAGCTCGCGGAGACCGGTGGGGAAGATGTTGAGTTGCCGCAGGTCGGCGAGACTGCACCAGCGCATCCCCTGCTGGCCCTCGTCGGAGACGTCGTCTGCGGCCAGGTAGTCGGCGAACAACTCCGACTTGAGTTCAGCGAGAAAGTAGAACTCGACCTTGTGTTGGTCGCGTCCCTTCCCGGCCAGCCCGTGGCGCGCGTGGATGTACTCACGGACGAAGAGAAGGCGCCCTGGCACGACCTCCGCGCCGATCTCCTCCTGGCATTCACGGATCAGGGTTTCGGCCAGCGTCTCGCCGTACTGCTGCCGGCCGCCGGGCAGCGAGTACCAGACCCCGAGCCCCATCTTGCGGTCCACATACCTGAGCAGGAGCACCCTGTCCCCGTCGAGGATGACGGCCTTGGCGGAGTTTTCGAGCCGGCTGTCGGCACTCGTCATGTTGTCCCTTCCAATCCCGCTGCCTCGATCATGTCCTGAAACGTGTGCGGAGGCGGATGGTCGTGCCAGCCGTTCATCGCCAAGCGGTCCAGTAGCGCTCGCTTGAGATCGATGATGGTCGTGAGCGGCTCGCCGAACCGCGGATCCAGGGCTTGCAGATTGAGTGCGAGCTCATGCCACAGCGCGTCCGTCTCCCGGTAGCACTCCCGCATGATGCCACTCGATACCAGCATCTCCAACACAGCACCGTGCGTCTGGACCAGCTCTGGATCTCCGGCCAACGCACGGTTGAGCACGCCAGCATCCCTGCCACGGCTGTCAATGACCTGCTGCGAACGAGTCCAGAGCTTTCTGATCAGACGGCGCAGGTCGACCTTGAGTTCCGGCTCGGCGAGTCCCTTGGCAACCGGGTAGCTCACCAGCCCGGTCACGGTGTCCTCGAACAGATCCGCCAGCTCGTCCACCCGCTGCCTCAACCGGCGCATGTCGCGGAGTATGTCGGCCAACCCGTCCGGCACAGGCTCCTCGATGTAGGCCAGCAGACCGAGGAGTACCGACGAGTAGAAGCCGGAGCCGAGATGTCGAGACCGGACGTCCGTCCGATACCAGCTGAGCAGTCCCTCCCCGCCGTCGAGCAGTGCCGCGTCGAACCTGCCGGCGTAGTTGTCGTGCATGGACTGCACAATCTCCGCCGTCACGCCCGCCATGAACGGGAGCGCACGTACACCCGCCGGGGTGAGCGATGCCTCGCGGACCATCGCCAGCAGGCTCGTGACCGCAAAACACATGGTCGAGTTGACGTCGGCAAGTAGCAGCGCCGGATCTCGGATGCTGTAGGACGCCGACAGGTCGAGGTGGCGGTCCATGTTGTTGAGGATGAGTGTCTGACCCAGTGCGTAGATCTTCAGATATTCCGCCAGGGCCTCTGGATCGGCGCCCATCCGGGCACCGACCGCCGCCGCCGGCAACGTCTGCCGGAACAACAACTCTGGGTCAAGAGCGTCCTGGTGCAGCCGCGACATCCGGGGAAACAGAAAGTCCACCGTGCGTAGTTGGCGAAGTGCCACCAAGATCGGGTCGCCGTACCGGGCGAAGAGTTCCACCGTCGTGCGAAGGTCGTAGTCGACGGGGTCAACACCCGCCGAGAAGCGCCTCACCCAGCCGCTCCCTTGGACCTCTTCCGCTGCGCCTTTCGAAGCACCTCCCATGTGAACTCCATCTGCAGCAGGAAGTAGAACACCGCAATCGCCGCTGACAGCAGCGGAGTCCAGAAGATGTCCGTGCCATACGTGATGAGGCGGTCGGCGCCGACAGCGACGTACCCGGCGTTGAGCGAGCCGATCACCACCGAGGTGAGCGCTGCGGCCTTGAGCTTGCGCCGACTCTCCAGGTACGGGTTGGTCGATCCCCACACCGGCTTCCAGCCCTCGGGAAACTCGGCGGCGAGCGCGTGCAGGTAAAGGCTCCGCAGCCGGTTGACCTGGTGCTTCGCTTCGGTCTGCACTCGATCGGTGACGACGTACGCCCGCAGGACGATCGTATTCAGGACCCCGGCGACCACCGCCGCCGCGTAGATGATCGGCAGCCGCAACACGGTGCCGACCTCCCCCACTGAAGAGATCAACTTCGCAGACACCAGCGCTCCCGCCACCAGAACCGGAAAGGCAAGGATTCGGAGGCTGAGTTTGTAGAGATCGCGTTCGGCGTCCTTGTAGTCGTTGTGCAGGATAAACGCCTGCTCGAAGTCGGTCAGCAGCATCTTGTGGGCGGTCTCTACGTCGATGCCCTCGGGTCGCGTCTGGGGAGGCGGGGTGGCAGGGGCGTCCGTGCTGCTCGGCATCAGCGCCTGTTTGATCACCTGGTGCCATCGGCCGCGACGCTCACGAGTCGGCACAGGTGATCGCCACCTCCCCAGGGCCATGTGCTGCGCATTATCGCGTCAATCATGGCTCCGGAGAAACAACTCCGCAGAGACGACAAATGCTGACAGAGAACGATCGCTACCGATCGAGGCGCGTCGTGGCGTGCTCGGATTGCCAGGTACGGAGGGCGTGTTTGAGGCGGCGGTTCTCCTCCAGCACCTGCTCTCGCTGCCGGGTGCGCTCCCCCACCTCGTACGCGAGGCGGTGCAGTAGGGCGTCCACGTCATCGGGTCGGTAGCCACGCCGGCCGAGTGGTGTGCGGGGCAACTCCACGGCGGCGAGCCGGTCGGGAGTGAGCGGGCCGGTCAGCGCGTTGTGGCTGTGGTAGACGCCCATCAGCGGCCGAAATCATGGGCGAGGTGGAGCCGGTCGACGGGCAGGCCGGCGGCGGGCAGCCGGCGGCCGGCCGAGGCAAGCATGGCCGACGGACCGCACACGTAGACCTCCTGTCCGGGCGTGTAGTGGTACAGGGCGAGCGTGAGGGCGTCTCCCCGCTCCCCCGGGCGGGGCCGACACGTCGTGGGAGAGCGCAGGCACGATGGTCAGCCAGTCGTGGGCACGCTGGAGCCTGTCGAGGCTGATCGCGTCGTAGAGGTCGGTGAAGGTGCGCGCCCCGACGATCAGGGTGACCCGCCGTCTGGCCGGTGCCGCGGCGACCTGCTCGACCAGGGCGCGCAGCGGCGCGAGCCCGGTGCCCCCGGCGGCCAGCAGCAGATCCGCCCCGCAGGTCGGGTCGAGCCGCAGCCCGGCGTCGCCCGGCGGGCCGAGCCAGAGCAGGTCGCCGGGGCGTACCGCATGGACCAGGGCGCGGGATACGGCGGCGACGGCACGGACGTGGAACTCCAGGGTGCCGTCGGGGCGCGGCGCGTTGGCCGGCGAGTACCACCGCCACCGGCCGGGCCAGCGTTCGGTGCTGACCGGCACGGCCTGGCCGGGCTGGAACGGCAGCCGCCGCCAGGGGCGTACGGTCAGGATGGCGACGCCCTCGCCCGCCCGGTGATGCTCGATGACCTCGGCGGGCCACCAGGCCGGGCCGTCGCCGGCCCGCTCGGCTGCGCCGGCCACCGCCGCCGACGCCTGCCCCGCAGCACGGTCCCACATCGCCGCCAGCTCCGGTGTCCACGGCAGGTGCCGGGCTACGGTGGCGGTCAGCGCGGCCTCGATGGTGCGCTGGTGCGGCAGCAGCCGGTGTTGGCGGTACGCCCGGCCGAGCACGGCCAGCAGCGCCGCCCGCCCCGCCGGGTCGTCACCGCCGCTGGCCAGCCGCCCCAGCGCGGCGAGGAACACGCCTGCCATCCGCTCCGGCAGCAGCCCCGGGGAGCGGTCCTCGACCGCGTACCAGAAATGATTGGCGGCCTGGCGGGCGTACCGCATGGTGAGGGTCCACGACGAGGCCAGCGCGGCGGTCACGAGCCGGCCTCGTCGGCGAAGGCCCGCCGCGCCGCCGCCACCGCGCGGGCCGGCACGCCGAGCGCCCCCAGCACCCCGGCCAGGTAGTCGACCACCCGCCGGTGCTGCGCCTCGGTCAGGCCCAGGCCGCGCCACGCCCCGACCGCCGGCCGCGCGATGTCGCCGGCCGGTCCGCCGAGCGCCACCGTGAGGGTCAGCGCCAGGTGCCTGGCGAGCCGGGCCCGATCAACCCCGACGAGGTACGGCGCCAGCTCCGCGTCCGCCGCCACCAGCCCCAACCACCGCGCCACCGCGTCACGCACCAACTCCGGCCCGGCCGCACCTGTCATCGGGTACGCCCCGAGCC